>JBLINP010000328.1:0-4888 GCA_047639415.1 Planctomycetota bacterium
TAGGCCTTGAGAGGAACGTATCGACTATTGCTCATTACCCCTTGGTATCGAGCGGGACGCGGCTATACCAGGATGAATCTGGAGACCTTCGTGACCAACCTCGACCAACATATCCAAATCCCGGTGGACGGCATGACCTGCCAGGGTTGCGCGAGTTCCATTGAACGGGCCCTCGATAAGCTCGAGGGCGTGGGCACGGCGCGTGTCAACTACGGGTCCAAAACGGCCACGATCGACTTCGATTCGGCGATTGTGAGCGAAAGTACGATTGGGAATGCGATTCGATCGGCGGGCTATCGCGTGCCCGAAGATTACGGATCCGGCTCGCGGACTCTGGCCCAAGACGTCGAATTTTTGGAGCATGGAGCCGCGCGAGAACTGCTCGAGAATCGTATCGGATTTTTCATCGCGCTCGCCTTCGGAGCCGCCGCGATCATCGCCCACAGAGACGGCGAAATGTCCTTCGCTTTGCTCGCGACGGCCATCGTCGTACTGGTCGGCGGCCGTCGAATTATCCTGAGCGGCTGCGCGGCCGGATTCCGGTTGGCGCCCGACATGAACACCATGATCGCGCTCGGAATGCTTTCCGCTCTCGGCGCAAGTGTGGCCTCGCATTTCCGGCCGGACCTGTTTGGTCACGGCGGTGAGCAAGTGCACGCCGCGGTCATGATTACTGCGTTGGTCTTACTCGGGAGATTGCTCGAAGGTCGAGCTCGCAGTCGCGCTGGCGGAGCAGTGCGTGCTCTTCTCGATCTCTCGCCCCCCACCGCTCGCATTTTTCGTCGCGGTGAAGAAGTCGAGGTCCCGCTCTCCGAAGTCAAGCCGGGCAACATGGTTCTGGTTCGACCCGGAGAACGACTCGCCGTCGACGGCGAAGTTTTGGACGGCAATAGTTCCATCGACGAGTCCATGTTGACCGGAGAAAGCGCGCCGGTTGAGCATTCGCCAGGCGATCGCGTTTACGCCGGCACTCTCAACGGCGATGGTCCGCTATCTATTCGCGCCCTGGGGATAGGCGCCGATTCAGCCTTGGGCCGTATTGCCGCTGCCGTACACGAAGCCCAGGGATCGCGCGCGCCGATACAAGCTTTGGCCGATCGAGTCAGCGCGATTTTCGTTCCCGTAGTTTTGGTAATCGCGCTCATCACACTCCTCACTTGGGGCTTTGCGGCCAGCGATTGGGAGTATGCGCTCGCACGCGCCGTCGCGGTGCTCGTCGTCGCTTGTCCTTGTGCGCTTGGGCTGGCCACGCCGACTGCAATCGTGGTTGCGACTGGTCGCGGCGCTCGCGAAGGAATTTTGATTCGTGACGCAGCCGCGTTCGAGCAACTCGCCGCCGTCGACATGATCGTTTTCGACAAGACCGGTACTTTGACCAGCGGCAAACCAGCTCTGGTCGAAACTGTACTCGTCGAGAACTGCCCATTCGAAGAAGTTGACCTCATTCGGTTCGCAGCGGCCGTAGAAGCGAAGAGCGAACAGCCACTCGCTCACGCGATTGTCGTTGCGGCGGAGCAATGGGCCTTGCCTCGGTTGGTCGCCAAAGAAGTTCAAGCCGATCCCGGTCGCGGAATCCGTGGAGTCGTAGAAGCTCACAAAATCTGGATTGGAAGCCCCCGTGCGGCCTTAGAAAGTGGAGTCGACGCGGACAGCCTCAGCTCGTTGATTCGTTCACCCGAGGAACGCGGGCTCACCACCGTCGCTTTGATTGTCGACGATCAACTCGTCGCGGTGTTCGGTCTCGAGGATCAATTGCGTGCCGGCGCTTCGGAGACCGTCGAACAGTTGAGTCAATTGGGGCTCAAAGTCGCTCTCTACTCCGGAGATCGAGCCGCTGCCGTTTTGCGGACCGCTCGTGAACTTGGAATCGACGATGCTGAAGCGGAGTTACTGCCGCAGGACAAATTGTCGCGACTGAAAGAACTCAGCAGCACCGGGCGTGCCGTTGCCATGATCGGTGACGGCATCAACGACGGTCCCGCGTTGGCTGCTGCACACGTCGGCATCGCCATGGGCGGAGGCACAGACGTCGCCATTCAAGCTGCGCACTGCACTCTGCTCTCCAACGATACGCGGAGCATTCCGCGGCTGGTCGGTTTGGCCCGTCAGACACTGACGATCATTCGCAGCAACCTCATTTGGGCGTTCGGATACAACCTAATCGCCATCCCGCTGGCCGCCGGAGCACTCGCGCCCTTTACGGGATTCTCGCTGCCGCCGTCTGTCGCTGCTGGAGCAATGGCTGGGTCCAGCCTGATCGTCGTGCTAAATAGCTTGCGCCTGCGCTTCGTCAAGCTGAGCGCGAACGAAGGCTAACTACAGAGCGTCGTCGCGCTTCTCGTCGAGCTTCGACTTGGCTTTTCGGAATAGATCGTCCAAGTCCTTCTCGCGCGACTTTTCGCGATTGAGCGCATCGTCAAACTTATCCGTTGCGGATGATTGACGATTGGCGACACGATCGAAGGCCGTGTCCCAATCTTCAGAGCGTACGACGGGTTTGCCGGTTGCGTCCAACTCTTCTTTGCGCGACCAACGCATTACTTTCTGCGTTCCCACGTCAATCGCCAAGCGACTTTCGCAGCACGGGCAACTCACAGCTATCTCTTTGATCTCCATCGGCTCAGCTTACCGCGATTGGAGAGAGATTGGGGATTGGATTTGGTGGTAAGTCAGACGGGAGCGAGTCGTTAGTGGAAGCCTGTGTGCACGGGAAGGCGATGAGGGTGTTCGATTCTTTGCTATTGGGTTTCGTCTATTCGGAACGGAGTGATGTAGGAGTGATGTAGGAGTGATGGCGGAGTGAAGGAACTGTTGAACGTCGAATTGAGCGGCTGGATAAGAAGACAGGGAGGAATGCAATGGGAACTTTTGGGCTCCGGAGTTACTTGAGAAAGTGGGAAGAATTACTTAAACGGGCGGGCTAGGGAGTTGGCGGAGGGATGTGGAGTTTGGGAGAGCGGCGCGGGATTGCGGCGTTGAGGAGGTTTGGGTTTTGAGCTTGGGAGTATTGGGAGATTGGGAGGGAATGAAACGAGTGGGTTATTGAGTGAGGGGTATTGAGAATTACCAGGCAGGCGATCGGCATTGGGACCGGAGTGGAACTACGAAGGCTCGAACGGATTGGCAGGCGACGAAATAATATTAGTGCCGGAAATATGGAGGCAACTGGCTGGGGAAAAAGGGCTGCTCGGATCGTCCGGATTGTGCCAGGACTCGATTTCACTGAATCATCTAATAGATCCATATTTCGGCACTTATTTGCAAACTGAACTCATTTTGATTGTCATATTCTTCGCCTCGAACCGTACTTGGATCCATGACATCAAGACTCGCAACAATGGATTCAAACACGCTCATTCCCGAACTCTCACTAGGTGAATTTCGAACGGTTACTCGGCAGGTTGGCCGTGCAAGGAACGGCACTAATCGGAATGTGCGAAAGCGACGTAAGGCGAAGACAAAAAAACTGTCGGTCGATCGGCAAGGCTTGGTTCGAATCGCAACTCAAGTTCAAACGCTGCGTCTGTCTCAAATGGCAAGCCAACCTATGTGGATCCAAATGAGCAGAAGCTCGTAACTAAAACTGGCCGCGTCACTCACTCTGCTCGGCCGTCGGTCTCCAATTCGCACGGCGTGCATGTAACGGTCAAACTTCACCGTGGCATTCCTAATCTGCGACAGAAGCATGTGATCGAAGCTCTCGAGCGCTGCTTTAGCAAAGCTAAAGATCGCTTTGGCTTCCAATTGACTGCCTACACCGTGATGAGCAATCACTGCCACTTCCTCGTTTACGTGAGTAGCAACGAAGCCCTTCGTCGTGGCATGCAAGGCTTGAATATTCGCCTAGCGCGGACGATCAACCGACTCTTTGATCGCAAGAGCAAGGTCTTCGCCGATCGCTTTCACGCTCGCATGGTGCGCGGCTTCAATGCGATCAAAAAAGCTCTCCGCTACGTGGTTCAAAACGCTCGCAAGCATCAGTTAGCGATTCCGGCTGGCAAGTGGGATCGCTATTCCTCTGGTCACTATCGAAACTCTCCCACTACCCAGCGTGATGATCTCCCCATGCTCAAAGCCTGCGGCTCCTTCCTAATCATGTGCGCCACCATGCAACTACTCCCAAGCGAATTCCCCGGACCGCACAACCGCGCCGACCCAATTCACTAGCAAGCCCAACACCTGCTCCCAAACTCAACTCCGGCTCACGCCCTCGAGCCCCGCAGCCGCGCCGCTCCCTCCCAAGCGCATCTCTCCCCAGCAACTCCAACCCATACCGTTTAAGTCATTCTCCGACTGCTCAACAACCTTGCACTCTCATCCACTAGGCTTCCTTTGATTGCCTTGGATCTCCCTTCCCGAAGTATTCGGAACCTGACCGCTATCGGGCTTCGGAAGCAAGCGATGCAATCAGTTCGCGCTTTGCTTTGCAACGCTCCAAAAACTCAGCTTCCAAACGTTCCACTTTTAATAAACTCCCGAGATAGGCGCCCGTTTCATCATTCAATTCGAGCGCTTGCACGTCAAAGCCACCGCCCTTCAACTCTTCCATTGCCGTAACCAGAGAATCCAATTCAAGAGCATTCTGTACGGCTGCCACCATCGATGGCGATTCTTCCTGGTCTTCTCGGGTTGACTCGAAAAACTGCCTGTACTCGGAAAGGAGAGCCTCTCTTCCTCGCCCCTCGTAGCATCGGCCAGATAGACGTGGCTCAATTTCGTTCCGCAATGCGATTGCCGAGCCTGGCTTTTCGACTGCGATTTGGGTTGCGGCGTCAAGAACAGTTTTAATCACCACCTGCTCGATGCAGATGTTGATTACCGATTGATCATTCACGAGCCGAGCAAGATCGAGCGCACGGCCAAGCGACTTGGCAGCCTGCTCGTGGTT
>JBLINP010000329.1:0-4859 GCA_047639415.1 Planctomycetota bacterium
GGCACTTTGCGGATACTTGCCCCCGCAGACGACCTTGTAAGGTCGTTGAGGACGCCAGTATCTGCAAAGTGCCAGCAGGAACCAATAGACCGGCAGTGCCGGTCGTTCGTGGTGTTTGGTCCGCGTGCTCATGAATAATTCGGGCTAGAACGATACGGTGTCGCACGTCCCCCCGTAGCTTAAGAGTTGATGCCCCTCGCACAACTACGGCACCGCTACGACCTGCTCGTTGGATCCGCGTGGGAAGCCAACTGAGGCGTTTTACTCGCAGGGAACAGGCGCTTACCCCCATTGCTTGTTGATCGCGAGCGATGCGGAGATGAGGAACCGATAAGTTGGTGCGGGTCCCCTCCGGTGATCACTCCACGTTTCCGCCCAGATCAGCGAGCGCGTTTTGCATCGCAAGGACCTGTTCCCCATCGAGTGGCGCTAGGAGCCTCTTCGTACCTACGTTAAGACTGCTCGAAGCCTCGCCTAAAATCCGTTTACCGGCGGTTGATAGCTTGACCAAACGAACTCTGGCATCGCGTTGGTTGGTTTCCTTCTTCACCAAACCGATCTTCTCCATCGGCAAGACCATCCGCGTGATGCCCGAAGCGGAGAGCCCGATCTGCTCGGCTAGATCGATCCGTTTCATGGCCTTGCCCGGAGCCTTGTCCAAATAGGAAAGGATCATAAATTCGGAAAAGCTAATCCCGTGCAGGCTGAGGCTACTGTCCAGCTTCTTTGAGATGGCGGTTCCGACGACTGAATAGTTCATACACAGCTTTGTGTATTTGGTGAGAGAGCTCATTGATTTCCTTGCCATTTACTTGATATATCAAGCTTATCGCAAGGTTTCAAACTTGAATGCAGTCAAATCTGGAAATCTAGAAATCAATTCAAATTAGCTACCGAGCTGCCGGCTTAGGAACTTGCCAGATCCCCTGCTCGATGCCGCCGTTCAGGTCAATCACGATCATCCCTCGTCCCTCGTCCACAATCTCCGTGGGACCGAGAGCCACCGTCGCGCCAAGCTCAACCGCTCGTTCGACGGAGGCTTCGATATCCGCGGCGCGAATATAAGTACGCACGGTCGGCATTGCCTGCGGACTCATCGGTTCTCGAATACCAGAGTGCGAACCGCTCGGAAGCGATGTGACGAATGCGTTGCCCAACTCCAGCGCAGGACCCTCGCACTGCTAGGCGTAAGCGTGCTGGTAAAAGTCTCTCGCCGCTTCCCCATCGGGTGTGACGATTTCGAGTTAATGGATTTCGTGGTCGGCTACTGTCATTTGATAGGCATCGGGCTTTGCACCAAAAGAGGAATGCTAAGTAAGGTCGACACGCCTCGCTCTCGTCGAGACTGCCTATTTCCAAGTAGAGTCTGCACAGAGTTACGAACCGGGTATTAATCCTCACTCTTGCCGAATCCTGGCAACACAACTCGGTGATTCCCGAGTGATGTGTGTGGTTTTTAAACTGGTTCGGTAATCTCCTGTGCACTCGCGGCATTCGCTGCTGAGTTTGTCTTATTCCCCGAACAGGAAATTGCCGTGATTGTTCCCAGAACTTCCCGCGAGGAAATCCTCGCCAAGCTTGAAGCGAAACGCGCTCAGAACAAGCCAATTTGGATCGCCAGCGCGGGAAGTGGGCTCGTGGCAAAGCTGCTTGAAAGTGCCGGTGTCGACTGCATCAACACCTTTTCTGGCGCCCGGCTTCGCGCGAACGGAATGGGCACGATGTCCATGCTTTGGCCAATCTTGGATTCGAACAAGCAAACTCTCGACTACACGTCGCAGGACATTTTGCCCGCTTTGAAAGGCGATGCTTTCGTTTGCGCTTGCATGAATCCCAACGATCCGTTGCGCGACATGGTGGCGGTCATCAATCAGCTCAAAGCGATGGGCGTGTGCTCGGTTTCAAACATTGGACCTTCGATCAGCTACGTGGACAAAGACAGTCAGGTCTACAAGGTGCTCAATAAGAGCGGCATCACCTTTGATCATGAAGTCGAATTCTTGAAGGTCGCCAAGGACATGGGCATGGTCACGATCGGACTGGCCTTCGATGAAGAGGATAGTTGCCAACTCGTTCGCGAGGCTCAACCCGACATATTCTGCTTCCACGCTGGAACCACGAAAGGCGGACTGACCGGTTACGACTCGGGCGAGACGATCGCCGAAACGGCCGCGCGCACAGAAAGCGCGAACCAGAAACTGCGCGCGCTATCGAGCAAGACACTCTTCGTCGCTCACGGTGCGGCTATGGAAACGCCGGAAGACACACAGTTCATTCTCGACCACACCAGTTGCGACGGCTTTTGGACGGGTTCTTCCACCGAACGCCTGCCCATCGAACGCGCCGTCACCGAAACCGCGAACCAATTCGCAGCGCTGAAGTTTCCCACGCAGAGGAACTCTTAGTCATGGTCGATACAAAGACGATTGCGATTCTCGCCACACTCGACACCAAAGGTGACGAGGCCGACTACCTGCGCGAACAACTCGCGCAACTCGGAAGTCGAGCGCTCGTGTTCGACATGGGCGTCATGGGAACTCCCGCGGCCGAAGTGGACGTCACTCGCGATGAGATCGCGATCGCCGGTGGAACTCCGCTCGCCGAGCTGCTCTCCGCGCCCACGCGCGAAAAGTCCGCGCCCGTCATGATCGCCGGCGCGATGAAGATCCTGCGCGAGAAGGTCAAGTCCGGCGAAGTAGACGGCGTTTTGGGACTCGGCGGCTTTCAAGGCACGTCGGCCTGCACGCAAGTCATGCGCGCTCTGCCCTACGGCGTGCCCAAAGTCATGGTTTCGACCGCCGCTTCGGGTGATACGGCGAGCTACGTCGACATCATGGACATCACGATGATGTTCTCCGTGGGCGACATCCTGGGGCTGAACTCGTTCACGCGGAAGATCCTCGCGAACGCCGCCGGAGCGGCTCACGGCATGGCGCAAGTCGAGGTCACTTTCGAAACGGGCAACAGCGACAAGCCGCTCATCGGAATGTCCAACCTCGGCGTACTGACGAAAGGCGCGCTGACTGCGCTGGAACTCTTCGCCGAACGCGGTTACGAAGTCGTCGTCTTCCACGCCATTGGTTCCGGCGGACGAGCGATGGAACAAATGATGAAAGAGGGCATCATCGGCGCCGTGTTCGATTACGCCATGGGCGAAATCGCGGACGAAGTGTTTGGCGTCTTGCGCGCGGGTGGACCTGAGCGCTTGACAGTTGCTGGCGAACTGGGGATTCCCCAAGTCTTGTGCCCGGGAGGCTCCGAGCATCTCGGCATCTTGGTCGAGCCGAACGTCGTACCGGACGAGTGGAAGGACCACACCTATGTCTTCCACAGCCCGGTCGTTTTCGTGCCGCGCCTGAACGCCGAGGAATTCGTCCGCGTGGCGGAAGACATCACCAAACGCCTGCAACACACACAAGGCAATGCCGTCATGATGCTTCCGATGGATGGAACGGGCAGTTACGCCAAGCCCGGAGGCGATCTACGCGACACCGATAGCGATGCGGCCTTCTTCAAGGCGCTCAAGCAAGGACTCGGAGACCGCATGGAAATTGTCGAGCGTGCAACCCACGCGGAAGACCCGGCCTTCGTCAAAGAATGCGTCGAACGCTTGATTGAATTGATCGAATCCTAAAGGCACTTTTACGCGACGAGTCCTACCGCGGGTTTGAGCCATTTGAGCTACGCTCTCTCCCCCACACTTCGTCGAAGCATCGCGATACCCTGGCACGTATCTCCGTATACGACAGCTCATCACCTCTCTCAACGATTGGAATTTCGAAATGATCGCTGTCGGCTTAGCCACCAAGTGTATTGCTCTCCTCGTCGCGCTTTCATCGACACTCGGTATGGCCGCTGACGGTATGCCCTCCAGAAGTATGCCCTCAGAGAATCCGCACCGCGTGGACTATCGCGGCTCCAAAGGCCCCGGCGACGGTAAACGCATTGTGTTGCTCGCGGGAGATCACGAGTATCGCTCCGAAGAGATCTTGCCCGCACTTGCGCGCATTCTCGCGAAACGCTTTGGGTTCGAGTGCAACGTCTTTTTCACATTGGACGAAGCAGGCTTCGTTCAGCCTGGCAGTTCACGCATTCAGGGACTCGAGATCCTTCGCGAAGCGGACTTAGTCATTATGGGTCTGCGCTTCCAAGACTTTCCCGATGACGAGATGCAGCACATTGTTGATTACCTCGATCGCGGCGCTCCGATCGTGGGCCTGCGAACGTCAACGCACGCTTTCAACATCGCGGACGGGCCGCATAAGAAGTACACCTACAACTATGCTGGCGACGAGTACGTCGGCGGTTTTGGTCGGCAAGTGCTCGGTGAAACCTGGGCCGGTCACTACGGAACGAATCACAAGCAGAGCTCGAGAGTTCTTGCCGAAGCCAGTCAAAGTGATCATCCGATCCTGCGTGGCGTCACCGACATGCACGTGATGTGCGGCGGTTACAAAGCCTATCCACTGGATGGTTCCGTCGTGTTGGCACGCGGACAAGTATTGAACGGCATGCTGCCGGATTCACCCGTTGACACGGAAAAGGAATTGTTACCCGTCGTTTGGACTCGTACTTACACAGGCGCAAAGGGTAACGAGGGCAGAGTGTTTACCACGACACACGGCGCTTCCCAGGATTTCGTCAACGAGGGCTTTCGACGACTATTGGTGAACGGAACCTTTTGGGCGCTTGGGATGGAAGACGCGATCATGGCGAACAGCGACGTCTCCTTCGTCGGCCCCTACAACCCTGTCGACTTCAGCTTTGGCGGCTACCGACGTGAAGTAAGGCCGTCCGATCTCGAAGGTTGGGACACGCCGATTTTTGACGCTAGCAAGGCCACTCAAGAGTAAGCAGTC
>JBLINP010000330.1:0-4846 GCA_047639415.1 Planctomycetota bacterium
CGTCCTCGACGACCTTACAAGGTCGTCTGCGGGGGCAAGTATCCGCAAAGTGCCAGCAGGAACCAATTCGAGGCGTTTTGCCTCGCGGTTCATGAATAATCCGGGCTAGCTGCTCAAAAGCACCGTGCCATAGCTCGCCATCGATCCATTCGACGCCGGTCACGAATCGGTCACTCTTCAGGGTTTTGAGCACCTCGCCTGTTTCGATGTCGAGTTGGACGATTTTTTGATTAGAGCAATCTCCGATCCAAAGCGTCCCATCGAGGTAGGCCATTCCAGAGCAATGGGTTTCCTTGGGTAGCTCGATCGTTCTTACGATCGCTCCTGAATCCACGTCGATTCGAATGATGTTGTCATCGGTAATTTGCCAAATGTGGGTTCCGTCGAACGCCGTTCCTGAGCGGGCGCCCTCGAAGTAGTACTGCTTGAGAATTCGTCCATCAGAGGCGTCTACGCAATTCAAATCGCCGTTGCCGGCCGCAAACCAAATGTGGCCATGAGCGTCGCAGGTCACTCCGTGAATCGAATCGATGTCGGTTAGGTCGATGGATCGAACGGCAGTCACGGGTGAGGTATTGTTGTTTTTAGTGGTCATGTTTTTTCTCCGTTTGAAGGGGTTGGAGAATCAGAATCGCGTGGATTGAGCAAGCTGGCCAGGAACATTTGTGTCGCGATTCCGAGGTTGGAATCCGAATCGGTTGATGAATTCCAACGCTGACTGCGAGCGCGTCCGGTGGCCTGTACCTTACCTTCGCGAGCCAATCCTGAGAGCGCGCGTTGAATCGATCGCGGGCTAGCGCTCAAGGCGAGAGCCAAATCTCGCGTTGCCCATGAACAGCCGTCGGCTAGAAGGACTCCCAGAGGGGATTCACGCCGAATGAGTTCTACGCTGACTACACAGCCTTGGACCGGAACGCCTAATTTCCAAGCGTTGCCGATTGCCTCGATACTGATTGCACCGGGAAGCAACTTGCGCAGGCGCCCAATTTCGACGCGGCATCTATCGCGGTAGGAGTCATCGTTCGCAATTCCATCGAATACGTTTTGTATCAGTACGTCGGTCGATACCGTTTCGGGCCAGGCATCCGCAAGCTCTCGCAGTAAGGCGAACAGTACTGGCCGACTCGCTAGTTCAATTGAATCGTCGCCAGCATGGATGACGCGATGGCGTCGATGATTAATGGGCGGTGCTTGGGAGCTTTGAATTCATCCGGAAAAAATTTGCATATTCGCCCTCGGTAGAGCTCCGCTAGATCCGAAATTGTCGCTGGATAAGTTTGGTCGAGTAGACACAGTTCAGCGATCGGTGTCGTCAGCGCTTGATGATGAGCGCGAAGCTCGGCTGTAATCAGCAAGTGATCGGTTTCCGAAAGCTCGGCGAGGGCGTGTTCGATAATTCGAACGATGTCTTCATCCGACAAGATACGAGCCGATGTGGCCGCTCGTGCCAGTGCAAAGGCGCCGATCAGAGTCTTGTCTCTAACTTTTTGCGAGGAAGCTCGCACGAGCTCCGTCCGCGCTTCTTCGATAGCACCGATTAGTAACAGGAGTCGGACTCGAACCAATCTCAACCAAGTCGCGTTGCGGGAGTCTCACAGTTCGTCCAATTCCAGGGCGACCACGAGCAGATCCTCAAGTGCGGTGCCGACTTCTCGGCGCGCCGCTGCAATTTCGGCGAGCGCGGCCAATGCTCTGGCGCGAAAGTTAGGCGCTTCGGTAAAAGCCTCCGCCGCGGCGCGAAGTTCGGATTGAGCCTCGTCGAACTCCTCGATTTGGGCCAACGCAATCCCGCGCAGGGCGCGTGAGTGCGCTTGATTGTCACCCGTCAACGCGTTCAACGCGGCCAGCGCATCGCCTTGCGACAAGGCGTGCGCCGCCAACTTGTGTCGGAACTGGAATTCCATTGCAGTCATGCGATTCTAGACGATTAACGCAAAGCGCCCGCCGGTGAATCGCTGATCGATCCGCCGACGGGCGCTGTATCTAAGTTGAAACTAGGGCAGGAAGTTCATCTGAACAGCGTTGGAGAAACCAACTCCGCCGACCTGAGCTCCATCCAGGTAAAGCACCTGAATGTAGAACGTTGCCGGTCCACCGCCGCCATTAAGGCCCATCGCACTGAAATCGCCATTCGTGTCGGTATTGAACGGAGCGAATACCGGAGTGGGGTTCGGAACGATCATGCCGCCGAGGGCAGCAATCGGGTTGTTGGTCGGACCACCCATGATCCAACCTTGCGTGCTCGGAAGAGCACCGGTCAGGGTGACGTCGAAGGTTGTGCCGGTGGAAAGATCGCCACCACAAACCATAAGGACCGAACTGCCGGGACCGCCAAAGCCAAGGTTTGGCTGGCAGTCGGAAGAGTCGGGCAACAAGCGCGGGGCGACACCGATGGTCGTCGAGTCCATTGAAACCATGCCGTCCGAATCGGTGGCTTGTGCCGTGAGGACGTGTGTTCCGGGTGACAAGGTGTTGACGCTAAGCACGCGACCTGTGCCGATGAACCCGTCGACGTTCGAGCTCCACTCGATTGAGGCGCCTTGGATCTTGCGATCCTCAAGGTCCCAACCCGAACTGCGAAGAACAACTGTAGCGCCGAATGCAAAACGCATAGCACTGTCAGGCGTTAGGACTTCAATCCAGGGCGGGTTGCCCCCGACTCCATCAGCGCTGGAGAACAGCGGCATGGATTGGACAGTTGTCGTGTTCAATCCATCGGAGACCATCAGTTCGAAGTGACCTTCGCCGTCGACGAATGCCGGGATCTCGCGAAGGTCAACGGAGAACTCCGTGGACTTCGTCGGACCGAGCAGCGGCACCATGCGGGAGCCGTCGTTATTCGGGCTATAGCGAAGGTAGTAGCTCAGCTCGTCGCCGTCTTGGTCTGAACCTTGCCACGAGACATTGATTTTGCCCTCGACGGCGTCACCACTCGGAGTGATGAACGATGCTTCGGGAGCGAATTGAGTTCGAGAAGCGTTGTGACCGACGGCCAATTTCTTGGAGGGATCAACGACGGTTATGCGATCGATTGCAGCCTGTCCTTCGACGTTGGCCGGAAGAACAGCGAGGAAACCGATCAGCGGATCCGCTTTCTCGAGACTGTCGGTTTGGCTTTCACTGCAGCCACACTCATCGAGGCTAGAACGAACAGCGATGGGATGCACTTGGCTCAACTTGCCGCCACGATAGGTCTTCACAACCAGCTCGGCTTCCGCTTCGCTGACAGCTGTTGTTAGCTCGCCACCCGTAAAGGTGAACGTGTCGGTAACTTCAATGGCGCCCGTTGCTTTATTCCACATACCGGCGACCAGGATGCGCTTCTCGTCGGAGGTTGTTGCCTCGTCCGAGTCAGCACCGTTGAAGGTCGGGTGGTTGAAGAAGAAGTTGTAGCTGTTGCTGGCTACCCATGCTTGAACGGTGTTCAAACCTGGAACCATGATGTCGTTGAGAGTCGGCGACTTGAGTAGCGGCAGAGCTTCGGTGATGTTGAGTTGTCTTTCGACGTCGACACCAACGGTGTTGAGTTTTGTCGAGTTGTGTGACAAACCGAAGTTGTGACCAATCTCGTGCGCGAATGTGCGCTGGTGCTTAAAGCTCTGCGTGTTTCCCATAGAAGCGGGACCACCAATGGTGGAAACGCCGTTGTAGGAAATGCCACCGTTGATCCAACCGTAGATGTAGTCCGGAATCGGAACCATCAGTTGACGGTCGACGGCGAGCGATGAAACCAGTTGGGATCCGCCACCACTTGAAGCCACGGACAGTGTCCACAATTTCGTGGGCGCATCGGTGCGGTGATAGAACCAGTCCGATGACGGGAAAATACCGTGGATGAAGTTATCTCCAACGCTGGGCATGATTAGGTTGGTCGGAGCGGGGTTAGGGGCGCCTCCACCAGAGGGGTCCAAGTCCACGTTGGCATAGGCTAGTTCCGGAACGCGCTGGTTCTGGAAGTTGAGCGTAGCGGTGGTGAGCATGTTGTTGCTCCCATCCGTCTCGATAACGTGATTGGGTCCCGCCGGATTGATCTCGATCGTGATCGTTACGTTGCCCGAAGTGGGCGGAATGAACGTGAAGTTGAGAGTGCCATCCGGATCGCCATTACTGGGTACCAGGGGAGCGGGGAAAGGTCCGTTGTCGGAGTAAACGGGCGAATTGGCGACTTCGACGCCACCGTCGTAAACGCGCATGATTCCGTCGGCGTCGGCAGTGACACCGACGACGTCGATGGTTGCACGAACCATGGTCGGTTTGCCGCCGACGAGAGGAGTGTTGCCGAGTTGAATGGCTTGGTTGACTTCGATGCTGTTGACCGAATAGTCGACCTGTGCCGAGGCGGTCGAGCTGAGTGCGGCGAAGGCGAGTGCCGACACCAAACCGGTCCTAAGGCTGTTTTGGAAAGCGTCTGTCTGCACGGAGAAACTCCTGTAGCGTAATTTCAATGGAGGGGAACCCCCGCCGGTCAGCTCTAGTGAGACTGGGGGCGTACGAGGGGAGGAATACTAGAACCCTATACGTGAACCCGAAATCCAGCAAGACGGCTAGGATGCAAGCTCGCCGAAGATGGCATAGATACGCCATAATTAGGGTTGAACCCTCAGTCTAGCCCGAATTATTCATGAACACGCGGACCAAACACCACGAACGACCGGCACTGCCGGTCTATTGGTTCCTGCTGGCACTTTGCAGATACTGGCGTCCTCGACGACCTTACAAGGTCGTCTGCGGGGGCAAGTATCTGCAAAGTGCCAGCAGGAACCAATTCGAGGCGTTTTGCCTCGCGGTTCATGAATAATCCGGGCTAGGAGCAGCGAAAGCCCGCTAGATCGTCGCTGGCTTTGCT
>JBLINP010000331.1:0-4841 GCA_047639415.1 Planctomycetota bacterium
CTGCAGCGGATTTCGGTGCGCGCCATGCCGTGGGTGCCGTCCTTGAGTTCGATCAGGTTGGCGCCTTCGAGTGGCTCGAAGAAGCTGGGCCAGCCGCAACCGGATTCGAACTTGGCGTTGGAGCGGAAGAGCGGCAATTCGCAGCAGATGCAGCGATAGGTCCCGACGGTCTCATCGCTTGTGTACTTGCCCGTGAAGGGGCGTTCGGTTCCCGCCATGCGGGTCACTTGGTAGGCCTCTTCGCCTAGTTGCGCACGCCATTCCTCGTCCGTCTTCGTCACTTTGTCTTCCATAGTAAGCAGAGTGTACTCCGCGCGACGATGGATGTGCGACAAATGGATCGAGTTGCCGTTTTGAAGGCACTTCGCGTTAGAATTCTGTGGCGGAGATTTTCCTCCGGCGAGCCATCCGCTCCATTTCCTGACACCAACGACATGAGCGACGATCCTAGGGCCAGTATTCCCGAACGCCTTCAAGCTGAAGGCGGCTTGACTCCGGGTGTGGCGCGCAAGCTTTCACAGGAAAGCGGCGTGCCCGAAGCGGATATATTTGGAGTCGGTAGCTTCTTTCACTTGCTGTCGCGCCCGAACGCAAAAATTCGCGTGTGCACGGGCCTGTCCTGTTTGATGGGCGGCGCTAACGAAGTTCTGGAAGCGGCGAAGGCGGCGGGTTTGCCCTGCGAAGCAACCTCGTGTTTGGCAGGCTGTGATTTGCCGCCAGCAGTTCTGCGCGATCGCCGCGTGCTGCCTTCGGTTTCGATCGAAGATGTAAAGCGTGCGGACGGCGATTGGGAAAAGCTCGACTCGGCGACAATCGAACCTGGCGAGGAGTGGAAAGGTCACGTTGGACCGCCGCGCGCGAACCCCGATGCCTTGGTGCTCGACTTACTGGGACCCGACGACACCAGCGGATCGAGTTACAAAAAGGCCGTTGAACTCGGCGCAAATGGAATCATTCAAGCCATTGAAACATCTGGCTTGCAGGGGCGCGGCGGTGCGGGCTTTCCTGCGCACATCAAGTGGCGAGGCGTTCAAGGGCAGCCGGTAACCGAGCGCTACGTCGTGCTCAATGCCGACGAAGGTGAACCCGGAACGTTCAAGGATCGCGAAGTCATGCTTCGTCGGCCTTACCTGATGCTCGAGGGATTGGCCATCGCCGCACATGCCGTGGCTGCGAAGAACGTCTACCTCTACCTGCGCGGCGAGTTTGAAATTCCGTGGGGCATCGTCGAGCGCGCAATCGCCGACGTCACGGAACGCGGACTCTACGACGGCATCACCTTTCACATGCACGCCGGACAAGGCGCGTACATCTGTGGCGAAGAGACGGCGCTGCTCGAAGCACTCGAAGGCAAACGCGGCATGCCGCGGCTCAAACCGCCCTTCCCCGTCGAAGTGGGACTGTGGGGCAAGCCGACTTTGATTCATAACGTCGAGACCATCGCTTGCGTACCGCCTATCGTCGATCGCGGCGGCGATTGGTTCCGTGAACTTGGTCGCGAAGAAGCGGGCACGAAGCTTTACTGCATCAGTGGCCACATCGTGCAGCCTGGCATTTACGAGTTGCCATTGGGTGTCACGCTAAACGAGTTAGTCGAAGCGGCCGGTGGATATATTGGAACTCTCAAGGCCTTCAGCCCCGGCGGCGCGAGTTCGGGCTTCCTACCCGCTTCGCAAAGTGATTTACCGCTCGACTTCAAGAGCTTGGGCGGCGTCGGATCGATGCTCGGTTCGGCGGGCGTAGTCGTTTTGAACGACACGATCGACATGAAGTGGGCCGCGCTCGAACAACTGCGCTTCTTTGAAGCCGAAAGTTGCGGGCAATGCGCACCTTGTCGCATCGGAACGCGTTACTTGCGCGAAGCCACCGAAGACAATCTCGAATACGGACAATCGGGCGGCACGACCGCGCGTGGATTGGCGCACGTCGCCGATGTCGCTTGGCAAATGAACGAAGGTTCGATTTGCGGACTCGGTCAAGCCGCACCCTTGCCCTTGACCAGCGCTCTCAAATACTTCTCTGAGGATTTCAAGTCGTGATTCAGGAAACACAGATCACCCTCAACGGCGAGTCCGTCGTCTTTCGCCCCGGCGAAACCATTCTGGATGTAGCCAAGCGAGCGGACGTTGAAATTCCGACCTTGTGTCACGATCCGCGACTGAAGCCTGCCGGTGCTTGTCGTACATGTCTTGTCGAAGTAGACGGCAGTCGAAAGCTGTTGCCGGCGTGCGCGAGTCCGGCGACGACGGATATGGTCGTCAACACCGAGACTGAACGCGTTGACCGACATCGCAAGACTTTGTTTGGCCTGTACGCGACCGACCACCCTGTCGATCGCGAACAATCCGAACGCGGAGCGCCCGACGAACTGCTCGACATGATCGAGAGTTACGGCGCACCGACCGATTGGGGCGTCATGAAGAGCTTGCGCGCCGACCGACACGGCGACCGCAACCCCTACATCAACTTCGAACCCGACACCTGCATCCTGTGTGCCCGCTGCACGCGCTACTGCGATGAGGTCGAAGGCGTTTCCGCGATCGCACTGTCCGGCCGAGGCTCTGAAACCACGATTTCGACGGTGGATAGCCTTTCGCTGCTCGACACGTCTTGCGAGATGTGCGGCGGATGCGTTGACGTTTGTCCGACGGGCGCGATGGGCGAGAAGATGCCGCTGACGCGCGGCGAGAAACCCGAACGCGAACTGACGAAGGTGCGCTCGACCTGCAACTTCTGCGGGGTTGGTTGCCAACTCGATCTAAACGTCGACGAAGAAGCGAACGATGGACACGGCAGGGTCGTCAAAGTCACCAGCCCGCCCACCGGAACGACAACCAATGACGGCAACCTGTGCGTCAAGGGTCGCTTCGCTTACGACTTCATTCATCACGAAGAGCGACTGAAGGTTCCGCTCATCCGCGGAGCCGACGGCAAAATGCATGAAGCCAGTTGGGACGAAGCTCTCCATGCTGCGGCCAAAGGTCTGATGGGCGTCAGCGAACGTCACGGTAAGAACGGTTTGGGATTCGTGAGTTCGTCGCGTTGCACCGTGGAAGAGAATTACCTCGTTCAAAAGTTGTCACGAGCGGTGTTCGGAACGAACAACGTCCATCAATGCGCGGCGACATGACACGCTCCCACCGTGGCCGGTCTGGTCGCAACATTTGGTGCAGGCGCGATGACGAACTCGATTGGCGAGATTCGCGACGCAGATGTCTTGTTCGTGATTGGTAGCAACACGAGCGAAGCTCATCCGATCATCGCCATGGAGATGAAACGCGCGGTGAAACGCGGAGCGACACTGATCGTTGCCGACCCGCGCGCCGTTTGGATGACGACGATTGCCGAGCGACACTTGCAGTTGAAGCCCGGCACCGATGTTTGGTTGCTCAACGCGATGGCGCATGTGATCGTCGAAGAGGGCTTGGTCGACGCTGAATTCATCGAGCAGAACACCGAAGGGTTCGAGGCGGTTCGGGAAACGGTGCGCGAGTACACGCCCGAAGAAGCTGAGAAGGTCACAGGCGTCAGCGCCGATGACATTCGCTGGGCTGCGCGGAAGTACGCCACGACAGATAAGGCTGGCATCTACTACACGCTCGGAATCACCGAACACACACACGGTACCGACAACGTTTACGCGTTGGCGAATCTCGTGCTCATGACGGGGCATCTCGGCAAACCGTCTTCGGGTATGAATCCGTTGCGCGGACAAAACAATGTCCAGGGTGCAAACGACGCTGGAGCTACGCCGATTTTCTATCCCGGCTACCAGAGAGTCGACAATCCGGAAGTCCAGGCCAAGTACGAGCAGTCTTGGGGAGTCGCACTTTCGCCCGATCCCGGCCTCGACCTCAACCTCATGATGAAAGAGGTTGGAAAAAGCATCTTCGGCCTATTCGTAATGGGCGAAGACATTTTGCTATCCGAGCCCAACGTCAAGAAGCTCGAAGCCGGCATGAACAAGTGTGAGTTCGTCGTCGTGCAGGAAATCTTCATGAACGAGACCACGCGTTTTGCCGACGTGATCTTCCCCGCCTCAGCGTTCGCTGAGAAGGACGGGGTCTTCACCAATTCCGAACGCCGTGTGCAGCGCGTTCGCAAAGCTGTGGACTCGCCCGGTCAAGCTCGCGCTGATTGGCTGATCTTGACCCAGCTTGCGAATGCTTGCGGCGCCGATTGGAAATACGACAGTGCGTCCGAAGTCTACGACGAGCTCGCTGAAAATGCTCCCAGCTTCAAGGGCATCAGTCACGCACGCATCGACGATGAAATTCACAACGGTAAAACCGGGCTGCAGTGGCCATGCCCTGAGCCCGATCATCCGGGCACCGTGTACCTGCACGAAGGCGGAGTGATGCGCGGCAAGGGTTTGTTCACCGCTGTCCAATATCGTCCGTCCGATGAACTCCCGGACGAAGACTACGGCTTGTTCCTTTCGACCGGTCGCACGCTCTATCACTACAACTGCGCCACACAAACTCGGCGCGAGTCGGGTCTCGACGAAAAGCAGCCCGAGAACTTCATCGAGATTCATCCGCGCGACGCCAAGAAGCGCGACATCTCGAACGACGACTTGGTCGAAGTCAGTACGCGGCGCGGCGCCATTCAAGTTAGAGCCATTATCTCGCGTCAAGTTCGTCCCGGCTGCACATGGATGCCGCTGCACTTTGCTGAAGCGCGCGCGAACTTGTTAACCAACGATGCAGGCGACGCCGTCACCAACACGGCCGAGTACAAGGTCTGCGCGGCAGAAGTGAAGCGTGTCGGCATCAACGTCGACGATACGCCCCGTTTCCCCGGCTCTTACTACGCCACTCACGGGCCCGTTTAGGCGAACC
>JBLINP010000332.1:0-4786 GCA_047639415.1 Planctomycetota bacterium
GCAGACGACCTTGTAAGGTCGTCGAGGACGCCAGTATCTGCAAAGTGCCAGCAGGAACCAATAGACCGGCAGTGCCGGTCGTTCGTGGTGTTTGGTCCGCGTGTTCATGAATAATTCGGGCTAGCCTGCCGCAAATCGAAGGCTACATGACGGGCATTCTTCATTGCGGCTGACCTTTCGTACAGGCCCGATAGACTCGCTTCGTTAAGATTCGGCTATGAAGACCCTTCTCATCTTGTTCTTGTCCGCCTGTATGACTGCGCCGCAAGCCGCGCAACTCACAGCATCCGATTCGGAGCCCGCGCCGACGCCCCCCAAGTTCGAACTGTTTGACCGCGTCGTTGTGATCGGCGCCAGTTTGTCCGCCGGATTCGGATTGGAACGCGAAAACAAGGCGGAGATCAGTCTCGCAGACATCTTCGACGCAACGATCAACGCGAAGCACGGCCGGGTGAGTAACCAAGCTCAACCCACGTTTGCCTTTGATCCCGAAGGGTACGGGCAATTGATTGTCGATGCGACCAAAGCGCTCAAGCCGACCTTGGTGATCGCCATCGACTTTCCGTTTTGGTTTGCCTACGGCAATACTCCGAATGAGCGGCGGCTTTCTCGTCTCAAGGCCGGACTGAAACTGATGGACGGATTCGACTGTCCGATTCTCATCGGCGACTTTCCGAACCTGGCACACGCCGTAGGCGGTGGCGTGTTGAGCAAGTCTCAAGTGCCCGGTGAAGCCCAACTACTCGAACTCAATCGGGCTGTTGATGATTGGATCGCGAAAGGTCCGAACCGCCACCTGATCAAATTGTCGGAGTTGGCTACTGCAGTTCAAGAGTCGAAGGATCTGCCCTATGGGACGGGCTGGAAGCGAGCTCGCCTCAACGAACTCACACAGGCCGACAAGTTGCATCCTACGCTGCTCGGCACATCTATGATTGCGGTAATGTCGGCTGAACTCTTGTTGAAAGAGTTTGAGGAATTGCCGACAAACACTTTCGATCTCAATGTCGAAAGCATCGCAAAACGGGTTCAATCTGCTAATTGAACCCGTTTGTGATGGTGAGGGAAACTAGCCGTTGATCGTGAGCGTCACGACGTTCGTGCTATCCCAAGGGAACTCGAAGTTCGTGTCGATGGGAAGTACGAGCGCTTCAAAATGGACGTCGACGCCGATCGGAAGTCCTGTGAAGGGGCCGAAGTAGCGCTTGCGCCAGTACTTGGTGCCGACGCTCAAGCTGACCACGTTGAAGATGCTGTTCAGGTTACCGCCACCGATTTCCAGATCCAAAATGCCGGGAAGGATGGTGGAACCGAGCACGCCCGAGACCTTAAGAGCGACGACGTCACCGATAGCGCTGGCCATCGCAAAGTCCACACCGACGGCGCTTACGATGTCGGGTTGCTCGGTCAGCAAGACAGGCGAAACGGGCGCGTCGACAAAGATGGACGAATTGATCGTGCCGTCGGTCGTGGTGAGGAAAATATCCAGGTCGCCCTTGGCGTTTAGGAGCGGAAGAACGACGTCAATTTGAGTGTCGCTCACGATTGTCCAGTCGCCACTGAAAGTCAGAGCCGGATCGCCAACGATCTTCGTGTCGATTTGAAGTTCGGTCGCTCCGGTGAAGCCCGTACCTGTGAGCGTGACGGTCGAAAGTCCGCTGGGACTCATCGGCGGAACCCGAGGAGGGGCTACGTCCGAGATCAGAGATGAGGGCGCCGGAAGTGAGAAGGGGTCGAATGGGAAAGGTTGAGTGGTCGTGGATGCAGAACCGGTACCGCGTCTGACCATAATGTCGCCAGGTCCAGCCGTGGGGGGGACGAGCACTTCGATCATCGTGCCGCCACCGGTCGAAGCGATGCCCGTCATTTTGATGGGACCTTTGCCGCTTGTCGTCGTTCCAGGAGTGAGTCGCGTGAACCAAACTTCGTTATTGGTCGCGTGGAAATCAGTTCCGGTAATCGCGACTCGTCCACTGAGGTCGGTCACCGTGGCAATCGTCGGTTTGTTGCCCGATTGATTCTTGCCACCGTAGATGTTTTGAATGCCAGCGATATCGTCGCTGTTGATGGAGCGGGCTCCACTCGACCCACCCGAGAAGTACATCGTGGCGCTGGAGTCGGTGCTGTGGTCGAGACCGAGCGCGTGTCCGTACTCGTGACATGCCACCGCTTGAAGGTCGGGATAGCCGCCGGAACCGGGACCGTCGTTCCAAGTCCAGTTCTCGAGGTATCGAATCCACCAACCCGTCGATCCGCCTTGCATGAACGCCAACGTTCCACCGTCTGATTGATTCAAGGAGGAGTGAATGTTGTCTCCGATGATGCCAACGCCCGTGGCTGTCCCGTTGAAGAAGGGATCGAAATTCGAGCTACCCGAACCAAGCACGGATTGCGTCGGGTCTCCGGATCCATCACCGTGAGCTTGGCTGCCCCACTCGACACACGCTTTCCAGATGGCCATCACTGCGCCGGTGTATCCGGGGAATTGATCGTGTGGCGTGGTGTTGTTGTTGGCCGCCGAGTCGAGGAAGTTGTTGTACACGCGGAACGTCGACTGGCCGGGTGCCAAATTGAAGCCGAGCGTGCTGTAGCCCTGGCTCTCTCGGGGCGTAGACAAAAGCAGGGCAGATCCGAGAACGAGAGCGGGGAGAATCGTTGTGTGAATTTTCATGATCGTGGGCTCTCCACATGTCGATGCGTGGGAGCTGGGCGGTGGCTCAATCCGTTTCGGCGAGGGTGTACCGCAGATTCGAGCGCTGAAAGTGAGGGCTTTCTTGGGGGTTAGGACGTTGTGGGGCTCGCTGGAGTTCCGAGTTATGCCCCTGGAACTGACTATGTTTCGTGTTGATTGGTTGGGCTAAGTCCCGTTTTGAGCTGGGCTTGCGAGTGAAAACTCGAGTCGAGGGGGTGCTCCAGGTCAAAACCACCCGAAGTTCGCACCCCGCAGGAGCTTCGCTCGGTGGCATCAACACGGAACCCAGTCAGTTCGATGGGGGGAGGTTTAAAAGAAGCCGGGCCGGCACCCTCGAAGGCGCCGGCCCGGCTGTATGTAGATCAGTTCGAGTGAAACTAGTTCACGACCGTCACGGCCACTTTGTTGGTGCTATCCCAGGGGAAGGCGTAGCCCAGTGCGGATTCGGCGACGAGACCTTCAAAGTAGATTACAACACCGATCGGCAGGTTGGAGAGCGGGCCGGTGTCCAGCTTGCGCGAGAACTTCGGACCGAGCGTCCAGGTCTTGCCTGCGAAGATGTTGCTGAGGTTGCCGTTGCCGATTTCGAGATCGAAGAATCCGGGGAAGCTCGTGGGGCCATCGACTACAGAAAACTGCAGCGTAACGATGTCAAGATCTAGGCTTGAGGTCGCGATGCTGAGACCCACCGATTGATCGAGGTTCGTGTCCTGAACCGCAAGCACCGGAGAGCTTGGCGGTAGGATTTCGATCTGAGCGGTCGCGGGACCACCAGCGGTGCTGAATCCGAGGGGGACGGTGCCAGCGCTTCCAGTAAGCGGCATCGTGAAAGTGATTTGTGTGTCGCTGTCGACAGTCCAATCACCGGTGAAGCTCTGAGCGGAAGGCCCGACGAGCTTGTCATTGACGAACAAGTTGGTGGCTCCCGTGAAGCCTGATCCGGTCAGGACAACCGTAGCCCCACCAGTTGCTTCAAGGGTTTCAACCTGGTTGGGGGTTACCGAAGTGATCATCGGTGCCGGGGGCACGACCGAGAACGGATCGAACGGGAAGCATGCGGAAGACGCTTCCTGGCTGAACGCGTTGCGCAGTACCTGGATGTCACCGGGGCCTGCAGATGCTGGAATGTTCACGATGATTTCCGTGCCGCCATTGATGGATGCTGCGCCGGTCACTTTGATCGGGTTACCACCACTGCCACCGGACGAGCCAATGGTTAGACGGGTGAACCACACTTCGTTGTTGTTGTCCTTGAAGTTCGTGCCGAGGATCCGGACCTGTGAGCCGAGGTTGATCACTTGCGTGATCACCGGCTTGGTGCCCGAGTTGTTGGCCACACCATAAATGGCTTGGATGCCTAATTGGTCGTCATTCGCGATCGACCGCTGGGGAATACCGCCACCACTGATCGAAGGAAACATCGTCGGAGCTCCACCCACGAAGGTGTGATTGAGTCCGAGCGAGTGGCCGTACTCGTGACAAGCCACACCCTGTAGGTCGACACGATTGCCGATGTTGGTGGTGGGGCCGTCATCCCAAGTCCAGTTTTCTAAGAAGCGAATCCACCAACCGGAAGAGCCACCCTGCATGAAGGCCAAGGTGCCTCCCTGGTTTTGGTTGAGGCTCGAGGCGATGTTGTTGCCGATCGTGCCCGTGCTGTTGGCTTCACCGTTGAACATCGGGTCGAAGCTTGAACCACCTGATCCGACGATGCCCTGGTGCGGGTCACCGCCGCCGTCGCCGTGGGGGCCACTTGACCACTCCGCAGCACCTTTCCAGAACGCAAGGACGGCGCCCGAGTAACCGGGGTAATCGTCCGTGATGTTGGTGTTGTTATTGGCGGTCACGTCGAGGAAGTTATCGAAGACGCGGAAGTCAGCCTGGGTCGGAGAGAGGCTGTGGCCAAGCAGATTGAAGCCCTTCGACTCTTCAGGAGTCGCGACAAGGAAGGCCGCTCCAAGAGCGACCGACGGCAGGAATAGATTGCGTATTTTCATGATTGGTATCTGTGCTTTCTATTTGCCGGACTGCTTGGAATCTGACTGCTTGGAATCTGACTGCTGTGCGTCGTCGAGCTTCTTCTTCGCGGCTTCG
>JBLINP010000333.1:0-4765 GCA_047639415.1 Planctomycetota bacterium
CCTGAATATCGATTGGGATGACCCAGCCAACGCGATCTTCGCACTCCTGTTGTGCGGATATGTCCTGGCGAATTTCTTATTTCAAACGAAGTCTTTGGTTCGTCGAAAGCAGGACTCGTTTGGAGTGCTCGCGGTACATGCGCTCGTAGTTGGGGTCGTGCAGGGACTGGCTGTCCAAGCCCTTGGATGAAGCACGGATGGGCTGCACCTAATCGGCGGCATCGCGCTTACACACTTCATTACAAGTCTCATCCGAATCACACTGGATACGAAGCGTCCGAAGTTGGGCATCTGGTGGCTACTCGGCGAATACGTGGCTCTCGTCGGAGTTATTCTTGCGGCGTGGGCGTGGTGGCCCGAAGTAGAAACCACGATGCCTGTGCGAGCAATCGGTTGGGGAGCGACCATTCTCGCGGTCATCGTTTTCAATGCACGGGGTGCCTCAGCAATCATTGAGAAAGTCCTGATGCGATTGAAGGCCGACGAACAGAACGATGAGGGCCCCGAAGGAGCGGGCAATTTGATCGGAATGCTCGAGAGGTGGATGATTATTGGCCTTGTGTGTGTTGGCCAATGGGGAGCTGTTGGACTTGTGCTGACAGCAAAGTCGATTGCGCGATTCAAGCGAATGGACGAGCAAGCGTTCGCAGAGATTTACTTGGTCGGCACGATGACGAGCGTGTTGATCGCGATGATGAGCGGTGGATTACTTCTACTCGTACTCAAGTGAGTGCAGGAATAAGCGCTCTACCTTCGCCAGGAATTCCGGGTGTTGAGTTCACGACAACTACCGATGAGGCGGTAGGGAAATTTCAGATGTAGAATTCACGAATGACGAACAAGCGGATTCTAGTGTTGGCGATTTTCTCCGGCGCTCTACTCCAAGCCTGCTTAACTCCGCCAGCTGTTATGCAGGGCGCGTTCATCAGTGCAGAGCTCGCCATCGAACTCTATCCCGAGGGAACCGAACGCGTGGAGGTTGAGGTTGGGAGCTCGACGATGTTGCGCGGCTTCTATGTACCGGCTCATGAAGGCGCGCCGGTTGTGCTGCACTTGTTGGAGGCTTCGGGGTCAG
This sequence comes from Planctomycetota bacterium, assembly GCA_047639415.1. Taxonomy (GTDB): domain Bacteria; phylum Planctomycetota; class UBA1135; order UBA1135; genus OFTM34. Next base: position 1,076 of record JBLINP010000333.1, read on the forward strand.
CGGCTTCACTGAAATATCATTACGAGCCACTCATCGATCAGTTGCAGGGCCTCGGTTTCGCATCGTTACTCGTGGATTACCGTGGTGTTGGTGTTTCGGATGGGGAACGTTCTTCGGAGAACTTGGTGGAGGACGCAAAAGCCCTGTGGGGAGAGGCGATGCGTCGAACGAATAATGATTCGAGTCGCATTGTGCTTCGAGGCATCTCGCTCGGAACGATTGGAGTTGCGGGGTTATTGGCAGAGGGGGCGAAGCCAGGCGCCATCGTGTTGCTCGCGCCGATTGCGGGAAATACGGCGGCGAATAGATTCGCGGAGCAGGCCTACGGCGGTTTCGTCGCATGGATTGCGTCGGCCTTGTTTGAGGCGGTATCGGATGTCAGTTTGCCGAATCAGTTGGCTGCGAGTCGGGCTCCGCGAGTCGTCGTGGCGGGAAGCGGGGATTTCTTCCTGACCGATGAAGAGCGCAGCGAATTGGCGCAGGGTGCGGGCGAAGATGCTTGGGTCATGCCGCCTGTGAGCCATGTTCGGCAAACGATTGATTCGCATGCAATCGTGAAGGAAGAGTTGGATCTGCTGATGGAATGCTTTCCCTCCCGTCCCCTCGACGAAGTTGAGATCGTGGCTTGGCTCGCCGAGTTAGCAGAGTCTGTCGGACCGGATGATGCGCCCAACGCACTGGCATTCTTTGAGGTCGAATCGGTACGCCACCGATTTGCGAAGCTGGGCGGCATGGCTCGCAATTCTTCGCCGGTCATTGCGGCGGCTCTTGCAGCGAGTAATGAGGCCGACTTGGATTGCCTGCGTTATTTGTGGGCGTTGAATGAGCGCAATTTCTTGGCGGAACTCACGTTCAAGGACAAGGTTGACGCCGTAGCCCTTGAGGATCCCGCGGGCAGAATGGACATCGACGCAATACTGTTGTCCGGGCTTGCGTGGGACTGGAGCGGACGTTTCGGCGGCTTCGTTGTACAAAATAAAATTCGCGCCATTCTAAGGAGCGTGGAAGCCGCATTGGTCGGCGAAGAAATTCTAACGAGCTATACCCTTCGGCTTCCTTGGGATGAGACAACGATTGCTTCAAACCCGATCGACGTCATCGAACCGTTACGCTCGAGCGGAGTAAGCGAGGATGAGATTGTTCGCATCGCGATTCGAACCCTGTTGAAAGGGGCTCGAATTACAGAGCGAACTCGACACTTGCCCAATGGCGAGTTCGAACTTGAGGTGTACAAAAAAGGCATTTGGCAGGCGCTAGATTTCGATCCCGATAAACATGCGGGGTCTTTTGAGTTTTCGATTCCGGGCGAACTCGGAATACACGCTAGCTCGATTACCGATCGAAAGAAGAACCAGCTGGGATTCTCAGTGTCGCTCTGAATTCATTCGGGAGAGCGGCAAACCTGACTTCCTAGCTGTCGGAGCAGGGTGATAAACTGGCGCGATGAAGAGAATCATCTCGCTGTTTGTGCTGTGCGCGATTTCCGCGTTCATCGGATCGGCGCCTCAGGCTTCGATCGTTCGCGCAGAAGCCCAGCGCATTCCGGGAACGAGCGTTTCGCTTGTGGCGCCCCTGGGATTTGAGCTTTCGGAGAGTTTCGCGGGCTTCTTTCAAGCTTCGACGGGTGCGTCTTTGCTCGTAGTCGAAGTCGAAGGAGGCTATACCGAGATTGTGGCTACGTGGGAGGATGTCGAGTCTTTGGCCGCACAGGGGATGAAGCTATTGGGCAGCGAGGATACGCCCTACGAATCGAGTCCAGGTTTGTTGTGCAAGGTTGCACAAGACACGGGCACGCTCCAAGTTACGAAGTGGATTTGGATTTTCGGGACGGAGACTCACTCGGTATTGATCGTCGGGAATTGTCCCAATGAGTTCGTGGATTCGACTCTGTTGTCGATTCGAGGCGGCGTTCTCTCTGCGAAATGGAACTTATCGGAAGATGAGCCGGAGCAGGCGGAGCGTGCCTTCGCGATTGCGTACTCAGGTGGTTTGAAAGCTACTGAATTTGCGCAGCAGCTCATCTTCACGGTCGACGGTGAGATGGATAAAACCGGCAAGCTTCCGCTGTTCGTTGCTGGCGCGAGCTTGGATGCTGCGAAGGCATGTACCTCAGATTTCGCCGAGCAAAGACTGCGTGAAACGGCGAGTCATCAAGGGTTTGAACTTAGCAGCCCGGCGCCGATCGAAATCGATGGACTGAGCGGATGGGAACTTTATGCGACTGCTAAGGGTGAGATCGATGGCGGCGCGAAGTCGATCTATCAAGTGATGCTCTTCGAAGGCCGGAGCTACTGGCTCTTGCAGGGAATTGTCGCTAAGGAGCAAGGCGAGCAGTACCTACCGGAGTTCAAGCAGATGGCGCAGAGCTTTCGTCGAGCGCATGACACGCTGGTTACCGAGTCGGGGCTTGCGAGCATTGTGATTCCCAAGATCTGGTCTCATCGGTCTGGGATTGCAGAAGGTGTCGAACTTCAAGCTGGGAACCTCGTCGCCGAGTGTTACTTGCTCGTTGGATCGGCAGCAAAAGGAGAACTTCCAGGCGGTTTCGCGGAATACACCGAGCAGGTCTTCTCGAACTTCAAAAGCCTCGACGGCGGCGAGCTCGCCGAATCCGACGTAAACGGAATGCGGTGCATTTCCGGCTTTTACATCGTTAAGGAAAGTGGGTTAGACCTCGCGTATTTCCTAGCTGCCGTTGAGGGACGCTCGGCGAACCACGCACTCATTTTCTGGTGCATGGCCAGCGAGGAAAAACACGTCCGTGCCGAGTTCAGGCGAATCCTTTCGACTTTCAAGGAAGTCGAATGAAGGCTTCGCGGCCTTTGAGTTGAGCCGCTCGCAGTCTCGCCGATTTAAGCATGAACTCTACTGGCGATTGAGAGTTTGGGTTTGATGGTTACTCGATCAGAGTCATCAACAAGTCGGTGGCGTACCACGCGCTCAAGTTCCAATCGACGTCCGCGCCGCCGGGCATGTTGATTAGCCATTCGCGTGCTTCTTCAACGGAATCGGTCGTGAGGACGAACAGCAATTCACCGTCGCGTTCGCCGCCGAAATCGCCAGCAAAGACGAGCTTGTCAGCCTCCCGCAATGCATTGATTGCTTCCTCTGCAAGCGATGTGGGAGAGCCGATTCCCATCACGTAGGCGCGTCCGACGAAAGCGTCGCCGCTTTGTTGGCGGCCGAGTTCAGCATCATGCAATTCGCGAAGGGATGCTTCGCTGTGCCAGGGGAATGAACTCATTGAAAAGGCGCCGACTTGGACAGCGGGGTCGCTGGCCGTCAGTGCGAGTGCTTCCTCTGTGCTCTCCACATCGAAGATGAAGATGCCGCGATGGCTTTCCTCAAGCCGCGGTTCGCCAAAAGGCCCCGCGAGTAAGAGCACGTTCTCTTCACCGAGGCGTTTGATGTTGGCCCGGTGCCCCGTGCTGGCTGCCTGGATTTGCTCGGCACTCAAATCGCTCGCCGCTGGGCCCGATTCGAGAAACAGGAAGGTGTAGTTCGTCCGGGGTGCTGTCGAATGGGGAATCGATTCGTCGTGCAGTTCGCCAGGCGAAATCTCTCTAGCCCGAATTATTCATGAACACGCGGACCAAACACCACGAACGACCGGCACTGCCGGTCTATTGGTTCCTGCTGGCACTTTGCAGATACTGGCGTCCTCGACGACCTTACAAGGTCGTCTGCGTG
>JBLINP010000334.1:0-4761 GCA_047639415.1 Planctomycetota bacterium
TGATGTCGGCACGCAGTTTGGCGAACATCGATCAATCGCCGAGTCGACTCTCAAATCGCATCAACTCGATGCTCGAGCCCTTGTTTGACGGCAGCATCCCCATCACGCAATGGGCGAGTTATCAGTGGGAGCGATCGATGCGCTACTTCTCGGAACCGATTTTGATCATCGCGGTGATTGGTGTTGCTCTGGCGCTCATCTCGCGTAAGTCACCGCAAAGCTCAACGGGCAGCGAATCACAATCAAGCGAATCAAATCGTCCGATCGAGCTCACCATTCCGCTTTTATCCGGCGGCCTCTTGTTGATGTTTGTGATGTATCGTCACACCGCCGACGGTTGGAACGGCGGCGATGGTCAGGTGCCTTTCCTCATGTACCTGACGCCGGGTGTTGCCCTCGCCGCATCGCTCTTCTTCGACAAGTTGAGTACTCCCCTCGCGAAACTCCGCGGCGGAATCGCGCCACTCGTCATCGCAGTCAGTCTTGTTTGCGTACCCGGTCTTGAGCGCGCCAACGAGCTTCGCCGCCCGATTCGAGCACCCGGACCGCGCGACGACCCCGCTCTCACCACCGGCCCCGCCATGCCGCTCCCGAGCGTGATGGGCCGCGAAATCGCACCCGTCATTCCCGCAGGCGAATTCGCAATTTGCCCGTTAGCTTTAGGTCTAACCCCGGCCGCGCTCTATTACTCCTGGCGCACAATCATCCCCGTCGATCCCGAGTTCCCAGCAACAACGCGCCTAGCCCTAGCCAAAATTGCAGCCCGCGGCAAAGACGCTTGGCTGTTACTCCCCCGCGAACAGAACGGCGCGATTCGCACAACGTCCGACCAACTGTTCGCCATCGTCAAAGCGGCCGTCCCCGCTGCCGATCGCGACCAGCCGGACTACAGCAACGAGCACTGGATGAGCTGGCGGTTGCCCTCGAAATAGGATCGCCAGACAGAGGCCTCTGGATGGCTTGTGTATCGGGTTCGCCACCTAGATTGCTAATCGAGCGCAAGCTGGTATTTCGCTCGCGGTGAACGGACGTACACTTTAGGGATGAATCAGAACGTGGGCTCTAGCGTCTCTCTCGTTGATCGGCTTCGGAAGCAATTCGGGTCCGATGTCGATCCTGAAATTACGCTTGGCTCTCCGTCGAGTGGGGAGCATCCGACGCTGGGACCAGAGAGATCCGGGGGAGCGTCTTCCGGGGTCTTGTCGCGTCTCGGGTCACGTCCGGCGCTGACGACGCGCTATCACCTCGAAGGTGAAATCGCTCGTGGTGGCATGGGCGCGATTCTTGAGGTTTGGGATGAAGATCTGCGTCGCTCATTGGCCATGAAAGTTGCGCTGGCCTCGCGCGGCGAAGGTTCGGGCACGAAGCCCGAAGACCTCGACGCGAAGGTGTTGGCACGCTTTCTTGAAGAGGCGCAAGTCACCGGTCAATTGGAACACCCGGGCATCGTTCCCGTTCATGAGTTGGGGCTCGACGAAAACGGTCAACTCTATTTCACGATGCCGCTGGTTCGTGGGCGCGATTTGGATCACATCTTTTCGTTAGTTGCGAAAGAGGAAGAGGGTTGGTCGATCACGCGAGCGCTAGGCGTGCTCTTGAAAGCCTGCGAAGCGATGGCTTACGCGCATAACAAGGGCGTGATCCATCGCGACCTCAAACCGGCCAACGTGATGGTCGGAAGTTTCGGTGAGGTGTATGTCATGGACTGGGGCTTGGCTCGCGTTCGTGGCTTCCAAGATCGCCACGATTGTCGTGTCGCGACGCAAGACAATGCTGCAGAGGTTCCCGTTGCTCTCGACGCTCGCGCTGACGCGGACGGCCTTGAAGACGACGCGCTCTACACGATGGATGGCGACGTCATCGGAACGCCAGCCTTCATGGCGCCCGAACAAGCGCGCGGGCAATTGGATGCCTTGGACGCGCGGACCGACGTGTATGGACTCGGCGCGATGCTCTATCGATTGTTGGCTCGCACGCCCCCATTCGTGAAAGAGGGCGAACGGCGACCCGGCTTAGAAATCTTGGCCGACTTGCTCGAAGGGCCGCCACAACCGCTCGAAGAGCTGGCGCCCGACGTTCCGCTCGAACTGGTCGCCATCACCGAAAAGGCTATGGCTCGCCAGCCCGAGGATCGTTACTCCGACATGTCCGAGCTGGCCGAGGACCTGCGCGCCTTTCTTGAGAACCGCGTGGTGCGTGCCTATGAAACTGGAGCCGTCGCCGAGGCACGTAAATGGATTCGACGCAACAAGCCGCTCGCTGCATCGTTAGCGGCTGGTTTGGCGATTCTTGCGGGCGGTTTGGTTGTGACGGTCATGCTCAAGGGTCAAGCAGACGAAAACGCTTTGCTGGCCGAACAACGGAGAGTGAGCGCGGATCTTTCGGCGGCCAATGCTGAAGTCGAGAGAGCTCGAGCGGAAGTACTAAAAGACGAGGCCACGGCCAGTGCGGCTCTCGCGAAGCAAAGTCAAGCTGAGGCTGAAGCCAGCGCGGAGGACGCTCGCAAGCAATCTCGGATCAACGCCGAGGTCAATCGATTCCTGAATGAAGAGTTGCTCTCGGCGGCTGGGGTTCAGGGATTTGGGCGTGATGTCAAGGTGCGTGACATCTTGTCCTACGCTTCTCGTGCGATTGAAGGACAGTTCAAAGATGAGCCTGCCGTTGCAGCGAGCTTGCACCTCACGCTGGCCGAAAGCTTTGACAATCTTGGCGAGTACGAACTGGCGGACCGGCATTCGAATCGAGGGTTGGAGCTTTCGGTCGAGAAGGATGGCCAAGCATCGTCCATAACTTTGCGAGCCCTGCGCGCCGTAGGCAACTCGCTGAGCCGTGACGCCAAGTTCACACTTGCCGCTGAGAGATACGAAGAGGCCATTGAGCTTTCAAAGCAGATCTTTGGTCCTAACCATTATTCCGTAGCGACGAGCATGAGCGATCTTGCCCTCGTTTACCAAGAGCTCGGCAATTTGGATCGAACTCGGGAGCTTTACGAACAAGCGATTGAAATTGAAAGTGAAGGCGCCGACGACAACCGTGGCAACGAAGCTACGTTGCTAGGTAATTACGGCCGGTTTCTTCATGACGTTGGCGAATTAGACGCTGCGGAGCGGGCCTTATTGGAAGCGTTTGAAACGCATGAGAAGTGGTCGGGCAAAGAACATCCGAACACGTTGACGAATATGTCAAACCTCGCGCTCCTCTACGCCGACCAAGGTCGATTGCGAGAGGCCGAGAAGTTGCAACGCAAGATTGCACGCTTGCGAGACAAGGTCCTTGGCGAGGAGCATCCCGATTCGGTGATCACGATCGCCAATTTGGGAGTGCTTTACCTCTCTCAAGGAAAATACAGCAAGGCTTGCACAACTCTGGAAGAGGCCTTGACCAAAACGGTTCGCATATTTGGCGAGGACCATCCGGAATCTCTCAAGCAAATGCACAACCTTAGTTCCGCGTACGTCTCACTCGGGGAAGACGCGAAGGCGATTGAATTGCTCGAACCCACGCTCGAAGCACGCCGGCGCGTATTGGGTAACAAGCATCCGGACACGATGGATTCCATGAACACCTTGGCCGTGCTGTACAAAGATTTGTCACGGTACAACGAATCGGAAGAGCTGTATCGCGAAACCCTCGCGCTGCAAACCGAAGTGTTGGGCCCGGAACATCCAACCACTCTGGTCACCCAAGAAAACTTGGGCGGCTTGCTCTACACAACCGGTGATTATGAAGGTTCGATCTTTCTCACTCAGGCCGTACTCGAAGGCCGCAAACGCGTGCTCGGTACAGAGCACATTGCCGTTGCAAAAACGACCTACAACTTGGCCATGATCAAAATGTCGACCGGCGATGCAACAGGCGCTATCGATCTCCAATTTCAAGCGCTGTCAATCGCGCGCAGAGCTGTCGGCAACGTGCACCCCGTGGTTGCCGAATGCTTAAGGCAACTCGGCGACTTGCATATGAACGCAAAAGACTATGCGACTGCCGAACCACACTACCGGGAATCGGTGGACATCCTCCGGCAACTCGGTCCCGATGACCGCACCACCGGCTATTTATTGCACCAACTTGGGTACGCCCTGTACGCACAGGAGCGGTACGAGGATGCGGTCACGAAACTAACTGAAGCACTTGCTCTGCGACTTGAAATCTACGGCGAGGACGACTCGAACACGCTAGCTACCAAGCTCGTACTCGCGAAATCGTTGTATCGCGCAGGTCGAAGCGATGAGGCCGAACCGATCGCTATCGATTGTTACGAACGCAAACTCGCTCAGTTAGGCAGCGAGCACCCGGAGACGCAGAGCTTGTACAAGCTCTTGGAAAACATCGCTACTGCTCGCGAGGAGTAGCGCGTAAATTCTGAGGTTCGTCGTTGTCGAACTCGCATGAGAGATTGTAGCCACTCGAACGCGATGCAATTTGATCGCGGGGCGGCGCAATTTGTAACCACGAGCCAAAGCGCATTTTGATCGGTGGTTAGCGCGTTTTCCCATTCTTGAGTCAACCCGCTGACTCACGCATCCACTCCGTGCGGCTAAATCGTTGCTCTAACGACGTTTATTAATCTCGCACGGATGAGCTATAGGCGCTCGACGCCAATCCGTTCGGAATAAGGCTTACGCGTGTTTCTATCCCTAGCCCGGATTATTCATGAACCGCGAGGCAAAACGCCTCGAATTGGTTCCTGCTGGCACTTTGCAGATACTTGCCCCCGCAGACGACCTTGTAAGGTCGTCGAGGACGCCAGTATCTGCAAAG
>JBLINP010000335.1:0-4749 GCA_047639415.1 Planctomycetota bacterium
CAGCTGATGCGCCGCGTCTTCGGGTTGGAAGTCCTGCGCTGTCCCGTCTGTCGTCGCCAACGAACCCTGATGTCGGTGATCATGGACCGCACCGTCATCGTCCGCATTCTGTCCCACCTGGGACTCGAATGTGATCCACCCACCGTCCAACCCGCAAGGGCGCCGCCCCAATCCGAATTCGCGTTTTAACGATGAGAAGCAGAGACTGACGAGCGGGCTAACAGAGGTCGCCCCAGGCTTTCCCTATGGCCTTGAAGTCGATTTGCGACGATTCGGAGCGGTAAAGGCGTTCTCGAAAGCCAATCTTCGGCACGCAACCACCGGTTTTCTAGCCGACCGTCTCAAACAAGCGCTACTGCTCATCAAGCCGTCACTGAAAACGCCAACTTGGATCACCTATCCGCAGCCCAAAACGCCAAATCGAGATACGCTAGCCCACGAACTCATGCTCCTCTTGCTCCAATCTTTCGCCGCCCGCTTGTCGGCAGTTCTGCTCCCCGCTCTTCTGCTCCTCGGACTCTGCGCTTGTAGCGATTCGCCATCAGAACCCGATGCATCGGGAACGAAAGCGATGGTCCGGATGCTGGCAGGCATCGATGCGCGCACGGATCCCATGAAGCAAAGCTACGCGAACAGTCTGCGTGCCCGCACGATCGAGAGACAATTGAAACAGTCGCGAGGTCAGAACCAAGTACCACTTGCGCGTGCGCTCGCCAATGAATTAGTGCTGGCTGGCGAGACGCGTCGCGGCATTGAGCAGTATGAAAAGCTGAACGGTTTAATACCGCGCGCCGACCTGGAGCTACAACTCGGCATCGCGCACTTACGACTAGGCGAACAAGAAAATTGCCAACAAGCGCACACTTCTGACTCCTGCCTCTTTCCCATCGCAAATAGTGGTGTGCACGAGCTACCCGGAGGTTCGCGGAGTGCGCGCGCTCACTTCGCCTGGCTGTTGGAGAACAACCCCCTCGATCTCACCGCACGCTGGCTCGACAACGTAGCCGCCATGACTTTGGGCGAGTGGCCAACGGGAGTGCCCGAAGCCTGGCGCATGGAACCCGAACTGTTCGAGTCCGAGGCGGACCTTGGGCGCTTTCACGATCGAGCCACTGATCTTGGCGTCGATACGATGGGGTTGTCCGGCGGCATTAGCATTGAAGATTTCGACGGTGATGGCGACCTCGACCTGCTCGTCTCAGCCTGGGGCCTGAGCGACCCTCTGCGCTATTTTCAAAACACGGGCGACGGCCGTTTCTCGGAGCTATCGACTGAAGTCGGTCTCGAAGGCATCACCGGCGGGCTAAACATGGTGCACGCCGACTGCGACAACGATGGTGACGTGGACGTCTTCGTCTTGCGAGGAGCATGGCTCGGCTATCCGCCGGCGACGGACGGCGGCGCCTATCCCAACTCGCTACTCGTGAACGTCACGGCCGGCGGCTTTGTCGATGACACCGAAGCAGCCGGATTACTCAGCCTGCACCCGACGCAAACTGCTGCTTGGGGCGACCTTGACGGAGATGGTTTGCTCGACCTTTTCGTGGGCAATGAGAGCCACGGCGCTAACGTTCATCCGGCCGAACTCTTTATGAACCAAGGCCATCGACGTTTTGTCGACGAAGCAACTTCGCGCGGCGCCGATGTCCGCGGCATGATCAAGTCCGTTGTCCTCGGCGATTACGACAACGATGGCGATCTGGACGTGCACGTCTCACGTCTAACCGAGTCAAATCTGCTCTTACGCAACGAAAACGGGCACTTCACCGATGCCACGAGTGAAGCCGGCCTAGGTGCTCCCACACGTAGCTTCCCCGGTTGGTGGTTCGACTACGACAACGACGGTTGGCAAGACCTATTCGTTTCAGGCTACGGCAGCGATGGCAAGCTCGGCACGGCAGGCACGATGGCCGCTAGCTTTCTGAAACTTCCGCACAATGGTGAGACACCGCGGCTGTTTCACAACCGCGGAGACGGCACCTTCGAAGACGTATCCAGTGCGGCCGGCTTTGACCAAGTCACGTTCACGATGGGCAGCAACTTCGGCGACCTGGATAATGATGGCTGGCTCGACTTCTATCTCGGAACGGGTGATCCTGACTATCGTTCGATCGTGCCTAACCGTATGTACCGCAATGCGGAAGGTAAGCGCTTTCAAGATGTGACGACGTCCGGTGGATTCGGACATCTCCAAAAAGGTCATGCCATAGCCTTCGCCGATCTCGATGAGGACGGAGATCAAGACGTGTTCGCCGTAATGGGCGGGGCTTTCGAAGGCGATGTATTCATGAACGCGCTGTTCGAAAATCCGGGACACGGAAACCGTTGGATCAAGCTCGAGCTTGAAGGCACGCGCTCTAACCGCAGCGCGATTGGCGCGCGAGTCGCCGTGCAGATCGCTTCGCCTAGCGGCGAACGCAGCGTACATTCGACCGTCAGCACAGGCGGCAGTTTTGGTTCCTCACCACTACGCCGCGAGCTCGGATTAGCCGACGCCACACGAGTGCTCGATGTGCAGGTAACCTGGCCCGGAACCACCGAGCCCGTGAGTTATGGAAGCCTGGAACTGGGTCGCACGTGGCACATCGTCGAGGGCGAGAGCGCTCCGACTGAAAGACTCGCAAAACCGACTCCGTTCAACGGCACCGAGGGTGGGCACGCCGAAGCACACGCGGGCCACTGACGACCCCGCATACAGTGCCGCACGTTCGGCCGCTCCTTTTCATCAACGACGAACCGCATAACCGTGAACCCAGTCGAATGCGGTACTCCATTGATTAAAAGGAGCGGCCGAACGTGCGGCACTATATGCCCACCCGCATCTCTCCCTGCGGGGAGAGTTGCCGTTGGTCCGTGGCATAGCGTACAGTTTGCACGCGAGCGCAGGATGTCACCGCCACCCACCGAGAAACGACGCAAGCTGAAGAAGATCGCGAAGCGGTGCTTGCTTCTGACCCTTAGCGGTCTCGTATCCTGCCTCTTGGGGATTCTGGCTTTGAAGCAGTACGTGGCCTGGATTGGAGCCGAAATCGAGGTCAACTATCTGTGCGATCCTCGACCCGTGATGTGGCAGGCAGATCCGTTGCTTGGGTACTCGAACAAGCCGAATCTTGAACAACGGGCGTTCGGAAATCTCGTCGGGCGAACGAACAGCGCTGGATTTCGTTCGCACGAGGAGATTGTCAAAGCGAAGCCTCACGGCACCTATCGCGTCGTCGGCGTTGGCGATTCCGTCATGTGGGGCATGCGAGTCAACCTAGAGGAGACCTTTCTGGGCCAGCTCGGAAAGCTACTCGAGACCGAGCACTCAGATGTGGAGTTCATCAATGCCGGCGTCATCGGCTATTCGACTTATCAGGAACGCATGCTCTTGGAGAAGCGGGTCGTTCCCTACAGTCCGGATCTGGTCCTCATCAACTTTTCCAGTAATGACCTGCTTCCAACCGAAGATCCGTTCGAATCTAGCCGGGAACTTTATGTCAATTACCTGACGCGGCTCAGCGAAGGACAAAGCTCGACGCTGCTTAACGAGGCGGAGCAGTCCACTCTGAAAGAGTTGGTCGATATCTTCAAAACCTCTCCAAAGGTCTGGGAAACGGCACAAAGCTCCGAGCTCGATCCAAAGACCATGATGAAGCTGTTGATCGAGATACCCATGACCGAGATGGCAAGTATCGCCAAGGCAAACGGTATCCGGCTCATCTACGTCTTCATTCCCGTCACGACGCCCACCTCCGGGCAACGCTCCGTTGAACGGAAACTTCAGGCATACCTGAAGCGGCTCGAAGTCGAGACCATCGATCTTTACGAAGCCATGCTGGCGGATCCGGACACACGAGGCTCTTCCGTCCCCAAAGGTTCAAAGGCGCAAGGCATCCTCACGTGGCACAAGCGGTCGGGGATCAAGCAGAAGCTGGATGATTGGTCGCTAAGTGCGCTGGATCCGTTTCCGGCCCTGGCGCAGCTCGGGAAGTTCAACGCGTTCCGGGAGCGGCACACCGAAACCAACTACATCGATACGATCGGGCATCCGAGCGAGCGGGGCAATCGGATCATTGCGGAAAAGATATTTGAGTATTTGCAGTTGGGCGATAGTCGAAAACGCTAGTTGTGCGTGGACCGAAATCGAGGGCAATGTCTGTGCTCCTCACAAAGACTCTTACCTGTTTCCATTTGTAGCGCATTGGAGCGGGCGAAGGGACTCGAACCCTCGACATTCAGCTTGGGAAGCTGACACGCGCGGAAGGGCATAGAGGGACAATTGATACTAGGGTACTGAAAACTGCCGGGTGCACGATATCGACGTAGCATTGCCAAGCCAGCCTCCAAGCCGAAGCGCCCCCACCACCGCTACCTAATGGCCCAGCTGATGCGCCGCGCCTTCGGGTTGGAAGTCGCGCTGTCCACTCTGTCGTCGCCAGCGAATCCTGATGTCGGTGATCATGGATCGCACCGTCATCGTCAGGATTCTGTCCCACCTGGGACTCGAATGTGACCCACCCACCATCCAACCCGCAAGGGCGCCGCCCCAATCTGAATTCGCATTCTGACAATGAGAAGCAGAGACTGACGGGCGGTCAAAAAGAGGTCGCCCCAGGCTTTCCCTATGGCCTTGAAGTCGATTCGCGACGATTTAGAGCAGTAAAGGCGTTCTCGAAAGCCAATCTTCGGCATGCAACCACCGGTTTTCTAGCCGACCGTCTCAAACAAGCGCTACTGCTCATCAAGGCGTCAGTGAAAACGCCAACT
>JBLINP010000336.1:0-4731 GCA_047639415.1 Planctomycetota bacterium
CGGTACGACGCAGCTGACGTCGGTGAACTTTCCCAAGTTGAAATTTAGGGCCAAGGCGGCGAGTTCAAGTCCTGCGGATGAGCCAGTGCTTGCTCCAGATCGTTGAAGGCGATTACCAATACCCACAGTGAGTGGGATAGGCTTGATCGTTCACCAAGCAAGCTCGGCGCCATCGAAGTTGAGGAAGCGACCGGTTTGACTTGGCGTCGATCTATTCATCACTTCGAGCAAACTGCCGGCACTGTCCTCCGTCGACAGGGGCGCACTGGCGCCGCCCATTTGCGTTTGCACCCATCCCGGATGTAGAACGAGGCAAGTGAAGCCCTCGTTCGCGAGGTCGATCGCGAGGCTTTTGGTAATCGCGTTGAGGGCCGCTTTACTCGCGCGATAGCCGTAGGCGCTTCCGGAGCCGTTGTCGTCGATCGAGCCCATCTTGCTCGTCATGTTCGCGATGAGTTTGCGCGAGCCGCGACGCAGCGCGGGCAACAAGGCTTGCGTTACGCGCAACGTTCCAATCGCGTTGACCTCAAACAGATTCCTCACGTTGTCCATGTCGATCGAACCAAGCGTGTCGGAATTTACGCCTTGGCCTGCATTGTTGATCAGCACGTCGATGTCTATTTTCGCAATGCGATCGACGAAACTCGCGACAGACGCATCATCCGTAATGTCGAGCGGTTCAACTCGAACGCCCGCGGCGTTGAGTTCTTGCGCAGTGTCGACGTTTCGAGCCGTCGCGATGACGGTTTCGCCGCGCGCTGCGAGTTGACGAGTTAGTTCGAGTCCGATTCCTCGGTTTGCGCCGGTGATGATCCAATTCATCGATGGATAGTACTTGGCGAGCTTTGCAGCCCAGAGAAGGAAGCGCCGAATTATTAGAGGGGTGCTGCTGTGATCTCCTCCGGCTTTAGTTCGACGCAGCGCCCGTAATGTTTCCCGGCGTGTTCATGAATAATCCGGGCTAGAAGGACGCCAGACCCAAGCCAGATTGCTTCATCCGATCTTCAGGCGGCGAGCGAGAATCGGAAACGCTTCACAGTAAGTTCGCGAGGCCGTCGGAAACTGTACTGTTGCGCGAGTGAATGTCTGGGAATTACTACTCGACGTCGTGATCTTGCTGGGAGTGGGCGCACTTCTTGGCGCCGTCTTCGAACGTCTACGCCAAAGCGCGATCATCGGCTACTTGTTGGCCGGTACGCTCCTGGGCCCCAGCGCCTTTCACATCGTCGAGAGCAGCGAGGAAGTCCTCGCGGTTTCCGAACTCGGTGTCGCGCTGCTCCTGTTCAGCGTCGGGCTCGAGTTCTCCTGGTCGCGACTGCGCGGCATGGGGCGGTTGGCGGTCGGAAGCGGGTCGGTTCAAGTTGTCGTGACGACCGCGCTCGGCACAGGCATTGGTTTCGTCGCAGGTCTCGGAACCGGTGGAGCGATTGCGTTCGGAGCGATTTGTGCGTTGAGCAGCACCGCTTCCGTAATCCGGTTTCTGACCGCGCGCGGTGAGATTGAGAGCGCTCATGGAGATCGCGCGCTCGGAATTCTGCTCGTGCAGGATATGGCGGTAGTTCCGCTGGTCTTGGTGGTCAGCGTTCTGTCGGAAGGCGGCACGACGCAAGAGATTCTGATGGGGGTTTTGCGCACCGCCGGCATTGGAGTGGCACTGGTCGTTGGCTTGTATTTGACGTTCAACCACCTCGTGCCTCGCTTGCTGTCTACCGGAGCCATGCACACGAATCGTGAGCTGCCCCTGCTCGTCGCGGTCGTCTCGGGACTAGGCTCTGCGCTCGTCGCTCACTCAGCTGGCGTCTCGCCCGCGCTCGGCGCGTTCGTCGCCGGAATGTTGCTCGCTGAATCGCCCTTCGCGACTCAGGTTCGAGCGGATGTTTCGTCACTAAAGACCTTGTTGATGACGCTGTTCTTCACTGCGATCGGAATGTTGACCGACCCCGTTTGGATCGCGTCGAACGCGCTGCTGGTCGGATCGGTTGTCGTCTCGATACTGGTCGTGAAAACGCTGATCGTGTGGGGTTCGCTACGACTTTACGGAGCGCGTTCCAACGTTGCGCTCGCCGCTGGGTTATGCCTGGGCCAACTTGGCGAGTTCTCTTTCGTTCTCGCTGACATCGCCCGCGGAGGGCTCTTCGACGAAGAGTTCTTCATGCTGATCGTTTCGGTTACGGTCTTGACGATGGCCTTGACTCCTTACCTGGCGAACAACGCGCCCAAACTTGCTGCGCGATTTGGTCGCAGCGGTAAGGAGGGACTCCTTGATTCCGACAATTCATCGGAGGAGAGCGGGCTCGTGATTGTGGTTGGCTTCGGCCCCGCCGGTCGTGCCGCTGCCGAACGCATTGCATCACAGGGTGCCAGGGTGGTGGTCGTCGATCAGAATTCGGCGGCCATGATCGATGCGCTCGGCTTTGGTTATCGCGCTGTCGCCGGAGACGCGCGCCACCCCGAAGTGCTCGAGCACGCGGGCCTTCGTGGAGCGGAGTTTCTCGTCGTCACCGTTCCCGGAGCGAACGAGACGCACCGAATTGTGAACTATGTTCGGCAGGCGGCACCAGGCATTCAAATTCTCGTGCGCGCGCGCTTCCATCGATCGCTACCGGACCTCGAAGCTGCCGGTGCGCACGTCATCGTGGATGAAGAGCAAGAGGTCGGTCGACTGATCGCCGACGCTTACTCGCGGATGGCGGCGGGAAATCCGGACGCTAATACAGAACCGGAAGTAGCAGTGCAGCAATCACCAGATACAGCGCTGTGAGCGGAATGCCCGGTCGCAAGAAGTCGCGGAATCGATAGCCGCCCGGGCCGTAGACGATCAGGTTGGTTTTGAACGAGATCGGTGTCAGGAATGAGCAGTTGGCTCCGAAGGCCACCGCCATCACGAACAAAATTGGAGTCGCGCCTTCGAAGGCCGTTCCCAATTCGTAAGCGACCGGCGTCATGATCGCAGCGGTGGCGTTGTTCGAGAGCACCTGGGTCATCATCGCGGTGAAGAACAGCAAGGCGCCGAGTACGGCGTGAAGTCCGAAGGGTGCGGCGGCATCGATGACAGCTAGGGCGGTGCGCTCGGCCAATCCGGTATCTTCGAAGGCTTTGCCGAGTGCGAGTGTGCCTGCGACAAGGAACAGGACGTCCCACCCGATGGAGGCGTAGGCTTGGCTTGGTGAAAGAGTTCGCGTGAGTACAACCGAGAGCGCCGCGACTAGTGCTGCGACCTCGACGGGGATCACGCGCGAAACGGCCAGGGTAACGAACAATCCCAGCGCGAAGATCGCCATCGGCGCGCGACGAGTGTCGGGAGAGATTTGATCGACGCCCTCGACAACCAGTACGCCGCGTGACGAGCGGAGCTTTCGCAGTGACTCATCGGAGCCTTGAATCAAGAGCACGTCGCCGGCCAGTAGCCGAAGATTGCCGAGCTCTTCTCGCAAGTGAGATCCGTGGCGCTGAATCGCAAAGATGCTGGCATCGAAACGGTCGCGCATCTCAATCGTGGAGATTTTCTGCCCGATCCAATCGGACTCGGGCGTGACGACGACTTCGAAAAGAGTGAGCGCGACGTTGCGAACAGACTCGGGTCCCTCTTTCCCGCGACGTTCCTCCTCGGCCAATCGCAACTGAAGGATGGCTTCGGGGCTGCCCTTCACGAGCAGCAAGTCGCCCTCTTCGAGCCGCACCTCAGGACGCGGGATTCGGATGACTTCTCCGCGCACGACTTCGAGAATGTTGATGCCTTGGCCGAGCAGAGTCTTGGAGCCCACTTCTTTGAGATCGATGCCGAGCAGCGGCGAGTCGCCATGAATCTCGAGCTCGGTCATGTACTCGACCGCGAGTCCCTTCTGCGTCGGAAGCTCGAGTGAGGATCGAATCGGGAGCAGTCGTTTACGAAATATGACGATCAGCGCACCACCCGTGACCGCGAGGATTACGCCCAACGGCGCGAAGTCAAACATGCCCAATTCGAGCTTGCCTTGAGAGACCTCGTATAAGCTCGCGGCGACCACCAAGTTCGTCGAGGTGCCGATCAAAGTGCACGCACCACCGAGAATGGAGACGAAGGAGAGCGGGATCAGCAGACGACTGGGGGCTTCGCCCATGCGATGCGCGAGGCCGAGCACTAGCGGAAGAAAAATCACGACCAGCGGCGTGTTGTTGACGAAGCCCGAGAGCAGCATAGTCACGGCGAGAATGCCGAGGTAGGCGTTCAGTGGATTCCCGCCCGTTCGCGTTTTCGCGATGCGGTCGGCGAGTTGTGCGGCCGCTCCGGTTCGCGCAACGGCGGCCGAGAGTACGTACATGCAACCGACCGTGATCACTGCGGGATTTCTCAACCCGGAGAACGCGTCTCTAGAATCCAAGACATGACTCGCGGCGAGTGCTGCAATCGTCAAGAGCCCGGTGACGCCTGGCGGAACCCACTCGGTGATTAGCAGTACGACCATGCAGGCCAGCACCACCAAGGTGATGATCGCGTTAGCTTCCACGCTGTGACCCTTCTTCATTCATGAACATTTTGGTCTTGGCACTTTCGACGATGCGAGCAACTGCAGGGTGCTTGATTTTGCGTTCGGGTGAGATTGCGTAAAAGCGCTCGCGAACGTTCTCGAGCTCACCAATCGGACGAACACCGTACTTTTTGATGATTTGGGATTGAACAACGGTCGGTGCGGGAAATACTCCGCGCCCAGCCTGACCAAACACTTTCATGAGTGCACTGTCTTCAAATTG
>JBLINP010000337.1:0-4727 GCA_047639415.1 Planctomycetota bacterium
GTCTCTCCGCCTCCCCCGAACTCCGCAACCGCTCCGCTCCCTCCCAATCGCCTCTCTCCCCGGCAACTCCAACCCCCGCCGTTTAAGTCATTCTTGGATCGCCGCAATACCCCTGCACTTCCATCCATCAATCTCGCTTCCACTAAAGGTGCAGGAGAACCAAAAATAAAGATTGGGCTCGGTCTCCACTTCCGCCGTGGAGACTTCCGTTCGAGAGTCTGCGACTTTATCCGCCAAGCGAATCGGCAGGTTCAGCGACTCGGGTTCGGACGATAGAACGTCAAGAGGCTCAGTCGGCTTCGAAGCAACGACGGGCTGGGATGGTGCCTCCGTGTTCAACGATTAAACGAAGACGATCAGCAGCGCCAGTCCCGCCAGTGCCGCCACAATCAGTTTCAGCCGCATAGGACTTAGGCTAGCAAAACGTAACGACTAATCGCGTTTAACGTTCACTTGCTACCGGGCTCAATCCCGCATCGTCCAGTCCAACGCCCCAGTTGTCTCCAGATACTCCGAAGTCGAGATCTTTCGAAGCGCACGACAGAGACCCAAAAACTTCTCGATGCCCTTCGTCCAATCCTCGTAGGTTTTGAACTCGCCACTTTGAAAGCGTTTTTGCAAATCTACGAATCGAACTACAAGGTGATCGCCGAGCGCAGTGATCAGTTCGCCGTCCGTGATGACGTCGTTGTAATCGATATCCCTTAGTTCCGTTGGAAGGTCGAGCAAGGCATCTGAGTTTCCGAACGCTCCACTCATCAGGAGCACCTTGCTTCGAATTTCCTTGGCGTCATCGACCATTGGCGAATCCCAAAGAGTAGCGCCGCGGTACACAGTGAACCTCGAATCAATCTTCCCCCCCAACTCCACTTCAAGCTCCCTAGCCCGAATTATTCATGAACACGCGGACCAAACACCACGAACGACCGGCACTGCCGGTCTATTGGTTCCTGCTGGCACTTTGCAGATCCTGGCGTCCTCGACGACCTTACAAGGTCGTCTGCGGGGGCAAGTATCTGCAAAGTGCCAGCAGGAACCAATTCGAGGCGTTTTGCCTCGCGGTTCATGAATAATCCGGGCTAGACATCTGATTAAACGAGCGGACCTCCTCGTAACTATGATCTAAAGCATCGAGAACTCGCTGGCAAAGAGAGCCTAATGCGAAGAAATTTACGTTTTCGGTTTTCTCCTGCTCTTCATAGATCTTCCGCAGTGCTGGTCCGGCTTTCTTTGCTTTCTCCCCTGAAACAGTCAGTACAGCTAGAGACCAAATGGCGACAAAGAGGTCCTCCCCTTTTGCGGCCTTCCCGAGTTCCGTCGCACACGATTCGCCAATGCTCATCAGCGTCAGCGCAGACAAAATGGTGAGTTCTGATGGCTCGTCTTTCAAATTGCCGATGAGCGTTTTCGACATAGAGTTCGCGCCTTTGCCTAGCCCTTCCAACGCGAGACAAGCCATCGCGCGCCTACTGGCTTCCAGCTTTTCATCTTTCAGAGTGCGGATGAGCTTCGACTTGCCACTGCTCGCCGTTTTCGCCATATCGCGCAGTGCCCGAGCAGCCAACCAGGCCGTTTCGATCTCGCCTTCCTCTAACACGACCAGCAATGGCTTGACCGCCGACTTGCCGAGAGCAGTGAGTGCCGCGACGGCCTGCTCACTTTCCTCGTCGCCTAAACGCGCGATCTCGGCTTCGACATCGGAGGGGCGAGATTCAAGTGAAGGCGCGAGAAAAACTCCCGCCGAAACGAAGAGTTGAAGTCCAAGAGCGAACATTGGTCGAACCTTTGCGAGTTAGGGAAGGAAGCTAAGCTCGAGCGCGTTGCTGATACCCAATCCCTCGGGGAAGGACGAGTCGAGATAGATCAATTGCAAGAAGGCTGTGACCGGGCCACCCCCGCCGGTGATGCCTGGTAGGTTGAGCGAGCCGTCCGCTTTCAACTTGATTTGAATCAACTTGAGGGCGGGAATAGGTATGAGCGTTCCGCCAAGAAACGGAGTCGGTGTGTTGGTACCGCTGACTACGAGCCAACCAATGGCGTTCGGGCGACCATCAATCAATAACAGATTGGATGTTTGGCCCGTTGCGAGCGCGCTGCCACACATACTGAGTACGGAGGTTCCCGGTCCGCGATAACCGAGGTCGGTTTGGCACACGACGGCCGACGATGTGATCGCGACGCCGTGTCGGTCGCCGGCATCGATTTGCATGTAGCCGGAGCTCGTCGGAGCTTGGCTCACTTGCCCAAAATCATTGGCGCTTTGATCGTCGATGCCCCAGGAGACGATGGTTCCATCTGCTCGCAAAGCCATTGAGTAACGCAAGCCGGCAGCGACCTGCACGAAGTCGAATCCGGGCGGCGTTTTTGAGACCTGACCGAAGTCGTCGGCCCCCCAAGAAACGATGGAGCCATCGGAACGGAGCGCGACAGAATGTTCTTCGCCCCCGTCGATGTCGATGAATGAACCACCTTGCGGAGTGAGGGCAATTTGACCGGCCGAGTCCGAACCCCAGGATTCAATCGAACCGTCGGATCGAATGGCGAGCGAATGACCGAAGCCCGCCGCTACTTTGATAAAGCCCGCTTCGGTCGGCGTACCCGTGACTTGTCCCTCTGCATCCAAACCCCACGAGGAAATCGAACCGCCCTTGTGCAGCGCCACAGAATGTTGGCGACCCGCGTTGACTTGTTTGAAGTCTGCCGCGAGCGGCGTAAACGAAACCTGGCCTTCGATGTCGCGTCCCCATGATTCGATCGAGCCGTCCACACGCAAGGCAAGCGAGTGACCGGAGCCCGCCGAGACTGCCGTAAACTTGCCACTCAATGGCGTGCTCGAAACCTGTAAGCTTCCGTCGAAGCCCCACGAGGTAATCGATTGATCATTTCGCAAAGCGATCGAGTGTCTGCCACCTGCTGAGATTTGGGTGTACGACTTACCACCCGGCGTCGCCGATACTTGGCCCGCGCTATTCCAACCCCAGGAGTCGAGTCCATCGAAGACCAGCCCTGTGGTGACCAGCGCAGCGTGAGCATCCACTAGGCCCGCGCCAAAAGTCGTATCGGGCCCGGGGACTCCGAGGTCCTTCACACTGCCTTGCAGGATGGCCGTTATCTCGAACGCACCAAGCGTCGGGTCAAGCGAAAGGAGCAAAGCCGCGACTCCAGCAGCGTAAGGTGAGGCGAACGACGTGCCTTGAACCGTTGCGAAGTCTCCCGTGGTATAGCCTGCGCTCCCGCTGCGATCGGTCGTGCGAATGGAAGATCCGGGAGCCGTAAACGCGATGTCGGTTCCGAAGTTCGAAAAGCCGGATAGCGCGCCGGTGCGGGTAATGGATCCGATCGCCAGGACGCTGGAAAGCGTCGAGGGATAGGTCGCGTTTTGAGAAGCGTTGTTTCCCGCTGATGCGAAGTGAATCATCCCAGCCGACAGTGTGGATTGATACTTACTCGCCACCGCGGAGGAGGTGAATCCGTACTGATTGCTGTTATTGGTGACGCGTGCGTTCACGCTTTGCGCAAAGGTCAGTGCGTCGACAGTCCAACTCGGTTGGCCTGTCCAGTTGCCACTCGAGTTGATGGAAATGAAGGTACGAGCGGAAACCGAATTGCACAGGGGAGCGATTCCGGAAACGCCAAAGCCATTGTTAATCGTCGCGCTCACACAACCTGCGACCGCCGTGCCGTGATTGTCGAATTGATTGATCGGCCCTCCGTCACCAGGGCCTTCGCTGGTCAAGTCAGATCCCGGCAACTGCGTGAGATCGTTATGACCTTGCTCCACCCCCGTATCGATCACCACGACATTGACCGAGGAGTTGCCTTGGGTGAAATCCCAAGCTTCGGGCCCGTTCATATCGATGTCCGGCGTGCCGCCACTCTGCCCAAGATTGTTAAGTCCCCACTGCTGGTCAAACTGCAAATCGTTGGGGACGTAACCGCTGCTGCCCGTGAAAATCCAATCGGGTTCGGCATAGGTAACGCCCGAACGCGAAGCCAGGTCAGCCGCGATGTCGAGCACCCGATAGGCGTTCGACGATTTCACCGTGAGCTTATAAGCACCCGGCATGTCTGCCCAATCTTCACTTTCAATATCGAGTTCGCCGAATTGTTCAAGCAGGGTGCGAGCCCAGGCACCACGGTAGTTCTCGTCAAAAGCGACCAAAAGAGTCGGCGTTACGAATACTGGCCCACCGTCGCGGCCTATAAAAACGGGACTGGCGAAGCCATCGGGACTCCGCTCCGCAATTCGATCGACGAGACCGCGAATGCGTTCAGCGGGTGTGCTGGCGCTGGACGCATCAACTTGTGCGAGCTGCCAGCCTTCGATTGGCCACTCTCGAATATCGTTAGATTCGACCGACTCGCTCATCCAAGTCGGAGGCGCAATTCTGCGGCCGGCGATTTGATGAGGATCCAATACGAGCGGCGTATCGGTGATGTTGCTATAAGCGGTTAGCGCGAGTTCGGAAGAGAGTCCTGCCGCCGATTGCGTATGCAGCGACTGCGCCTGTGGGCTCAGTAGCAAAAGGCAGATCGCGACAATCGTTGAGCGGGAAGCTGCAATTGAAAGGCGTGTTTTCATTGGAAGACAGAAGATGCGTTATGAAGCACTGCGAGCGAGCAGAACCAAACCCGATTGTAGCAGTAAGTTGGGGATACGGTATCTAATCGGTATCAGCCCTCAGACACCACTTCAGCCCTCGGATACGGTGTCAGACACCGTATCC
>JBLINP010000338.1:0-4722 GCA_047639415.1 Planctomycetota bacterium
ATCATCCCGCTCGGTATTTAGGAGCTCCAATTCCGTGCCGACCGCAAAGGCATCGGCGTCTTTCGTGCAGGCGGCAATTTGAACGATCCAGCGTTTGTAGTCGTCGAAAAACTGACGGCGATCCGCTACATCGGGATAATCGATTTCGCCGCGCCAAGAAAAGGGACTGCCCCAATATCCGAGGTGCGGCTTGATAAAGAGCGACATGCCGCGCGCTCGAGTTTCTCGAATTGGTCGCGCCAACCATTCGGGCGGGTTTGCCGGATCTAAATCGGGCCACGACAGGCCGCCATCGCGACCAACCCATGCATAGGGATGGATGGCTACCCAGTTGACGCCAAGTGCCTTCAACTCGTCCAGCTCGACGCAAAACTGATCACTGGCCCACTCTCGGCCCCAGCCCTGGCAGGAAATCGTCATGCCTTGAACGACCACAGAGC
Source organism: Planctomycetota bacterium (assembly GCA_047639415.1). Lineage (GTDB taxonomy): Bacteria > Planctomycetota > UBA1135 > UBA1135 > OFTM34. Next base: position 441 of record JBLINP010000338.1, read on the forward strand.
CGACCTCAGGCTGCACAGGTCGCATGCTCAAGCACAAGAGGATCGACGCCCAGCCCAATACAGAAGAACGCTTCATGACCCCGATCTTACCTCCAATACCTGCAGATTCCTCGGTGGGACCGGGGAAGCAGTTGGCCAGCCCGAGGCTGTGGGGTAAGTTTGAATAGAGCAGCGCAGCCCGCTGCACTCATTAATGATTCTCGAAGTCATCTTCAAATGGGCTCTTATCATTTGCACCTATCGCATTTGGTGGCCGATTCTAAAAGTGATGTGGCATGAGCTGCAGGCGGCGCTTTGGCGTGAGGGTGGCCTGCTTGGTCGAACTCCGACCGGTAGAGAACTGCAAGTGCTTGAGGAACGTTACGGGAACATTCCCAGCCCGCTCATTAGTGAAACTTTTGCGGAGTACAAACTTCGCGAAGAGCAGGAGCAATCCGATCGAACATGGCGCAAGAAGCAAGGCATATCCGAATCCGATGACGAGTTCGGTGCCTCGACGTCGGATGTGATGCAGCCCGCCGCGCGACGATCCAATCAAGGTGGGCCCGGCGGAGGAGCAGGCTCTGGATTTCCTTCGGCCAATCCGGCGCGCGGCGGATCGCGCGCTCCGGCTCCACGAACCTTTCCGAGTGCATCTTCGAGCACTCCTCGAAAGGGCGGATTCTGATCCCGCGAATCTACGCACAATATCCAGATGTTTCCTACCCGTTTACATCACTCACGCGCTGACCTTCGGACCGCCTTGCCGATACATTAGTAGCTGGGTATGCTCACCAAAAGCGGCCCTCCCTTAGCTTTCAAGCCCGCACACTTTTAGATCTTCGATCTATACACACCGTTGTAAATAATGGCCCCTCGTTACCACTCACTGGTCTCCAGTTTACATCGGGGAGGACTTCTTGCCTTTCTCGTCGCCTTTGGTTTCGGCTGCGGAGATTCCACCGCTGAATCGTCAATACCGCCTGCAGCTTCGACGGAGAAACCGGCTCAGGCAGAACCCAAGGCACCCAAGCAAAAGCAAACGCCAAGCGAGGACCTTTCGCTCTCCGATGTCTCTGCACACGGAAATTTGGACGACTCCCCTAGCACGGAAAAGCGCTTGGTGAACACCGGCAATGTTCAGGAGATCATGTCCGAAGATTTCGCCGATGCCGACTCGCGCTACTGGGGCGAAGAGTTGATCAGCAACGAACTGATCGCAGGACCTCTGCTCGCACTAAAAGTTCATCTGCTGGGCGAGTGGAGTGGCGCATCTTCGCTGCCCGATATCGAAGAGGTCTTCTATCCCGATGCGAAAATCTCCGCATTCAGTCCGAGCGAATTCGAAATAAGCGAAATCACGGAGGGCGTCGTTCGTCGTGATTGGACGGGAGCAACCAACTACCTTTCCCTACCTGACTGGCTCGCCGCCCTCGCGCACGAACATTCACTAGCGAAACGCGTTCGCTGGGCAACGACCAAGCCCGCTGAGCTCCACATCGATGGGGATGTCGTCACTTTGACGATGAAGTACCGCTTCAATCGAGAGCTCAAAGCCGGCGGAATTCTTCACGATCACGGCTATTGGTATAGCGAGTGGACCAAGAACGAACACGGCGAATGGCGTTGCCGCAAGATGGGCCCCAAGAAGGATTGCTACACGGTTGAATCCAGTGCGCCGCATTTTGTCGACGTTTCGGGGGAAGCTCTCAAAGGCACTTTCTTCGATCCGCGATTGCCCAAAGAGATGAAGGGTACAAATCGCACGCTCGTCGTCACCGACTTCGACAATGACGGCGACCCCGATCTCTTGACGATGCTACCGACTCGCTTGCTCTACAACCGAGGAGATGGAACCTTTGAGGATCGCACTCAGGACTTGTTGCCCCCTCGTTTTCAAGAAGACGGCAAGGGCATCGGCAGCTTCGATGCGGCCATTGCGGCGGACCTAGACCACGATGGCGACATCGACTTTCTTTGCACCGGCAAACGCCTCCGCCTGACCTGCTTCTTGCAAGAGCCGGACGGAACGTTCAAAGCACGTGCTCTCGCTCCGCTCGTCAATAATCACATTCCGTCGAGCTTGAGCGCTCACGACGTCGACGGCGACGGTTTCCTCGAGATCTTCATTGGCGGCTACGGACCATTTATCAATCCCGGACCCAACGACCCCACCAACGCCACGAACGGGCGTCGGAATATCGTCGTCAAAATTCTCGGCCCGAGAATGCAAATCGAGGACGTAACTGAAAAGTGGGGCTTCCTCGAGGAAAGTACCCGTTGGGCTTTCCTGGGAGCTTGGGGGGATGCCGATCAAGATGGCGACATCGATCTCTACGTCGCCAACGACTTCGGACCCAACGTTTTGTATCGCCGAGACAACACGAGCGAAGTTCACTTCACTGCCGAGCTACAAGACGCAGTCGCCACTGACATTGGCTTTTCCATGAGCGCCACCTGGGGTGACCTGGACGGCGACTTGGACAATGACCTCTACGTCTCGAACATGTCCTCAACTGCGGCCAAACGCGTCGTCGCGATGGGTGGCGATCCGAATCAGTCCGAAGAACTCGGTATGGATCTAAATTCGATTCGCTTGCGCATGTCGAAGGGCAACACCATCTACATGCAAGGCGAGGACAACATGCTCGCCGAAGGCACCTCGGAACAGGGGGCCAGAGGAGCGAGTTGGGCGTGGGGAACGGCTTTGTTCGATTATGACTGCGACGGCGATATCGACATCCATTGCGTGAATGGATTCTGGACTCAGGGCGCTGACGACGGGAGAGATTTGTGAAGCCTCTGGTGGCGCCACGGGCTGGCGCAAATGATGGAAACCGAAGGAACCTTTGCGGATATCTGGGCACAGTTTGCCGAAAACCTCAAGCTGGGTTGGTCTTGGTCTGGGTTTGAACGTTCCGTGATGTTCCTGAATGATGGGAATGCCAATTTCACAAACATCGCCAACGTGGTCGGCTTGGATCAAGTGTCCGACGGTCGAGCGATGACCGCCGTCGACATCGACAACGATGGAGACTTGGACTTGGTCGGCACTTCCAGCCGCACCGCTCCCCACCTTTATGTCCTTCGGAATGACTTCAAAACCGATCGACACCATGTGTTTGTCGAATTGGTTCCTAAGGGCAACCTCAGCCCCGCGGGTAGTAAGCTACTTCTAACCGCAGGCAATTGGACACAGCGACGTGACGTGGTGATTGGGTCGGGCTATCGAACACAGCACACACTGGTTCAACACTTTGGATTGCGCGACCACGAAGATATCGAACAACTCGAAGTGACGTGGCCGAATGGCCGTGTCGAAATTTTCAAGGGCCTCCCGGTGGATACGCGCATTCGCATCGAGGAAGGTACCGGGACTTATCGAGAGCTCGCGCACAAGGAAGCCAACTTCAACGCAACCGGACGGCTGGCCGACACGAACTGGCACAAGTTCTGGGACAAGCTCCAACTGCTTTCAGCGCCGCACATCAAACTCGATTACCAAGGACAGCAGGCTCTCAACACTAACGAGCTCATCGACTTTGCCACAGGTTGGGACAACTACGCGCAGGACAACACCGTTACCGTCGTCAACCTGTGGGCAACTTGGTGCACCAACTGTCGCCGTGAAATGCCCGATTTGGTCCGCGCGGACCACGACACCGAAAACAACATTCGCGTAATTGGCGTATGCATGGACGAGGGCAAAACGCCGGAAGAAATACTGAAGGCGATGGATAACTGGAATATGGAATTCCCCACAGTTTTCTTCCAGGGCGAGCAACGCGAGGCCTTTCTCGAAACGATCGCTCCTTTGCTCTCCGTTCAAGGCGGCTTGGCTCTGCCCACATCCCTCGTGATCGATGCCGACGGTTACTGTCGCGCCATCTCGCAAGGCAACATCGACATCGAAAACCTCGAGTTGTTCATCAAACATGCGCCGTTTGAAAAGTTGCCCGGCAAGTGAAGCTGCGGAGTCGCGTGCAGAGCGCGCGGATGTGCGCTATACCTGTGAGTCTTGTTTCCGTCACACGCCATTCGATCCTCCACCGAGCCCAAACTTCGATTCAAACAAACCCATACGACGGATTGATTCACGTTAGTCTCGAATAGCTCCAATGCCCCTACCCAGTCCCTTTCACGCTCGCACCGCCGACCTGTGCACTAGCCTGAAGTGGAAGACATGGGCGGGAACCTTCGCCGCCGCCAGTTACGGCACCGATCCCGAGAGCGAGTTCCACGCGATTCGCCAAACGGTGGCCATGATCGATGTTTCACCGCGATACAAAGTCGATGTACTCGG
>JBLINP010000339.1:0-4698 GCA_047639415.1 Planctomycetota bacterium
CTCGCTCCAGGAAGTGCCTCACACACGTTAGTTAGCCGAGTTTCTCGAGCACACCGATCTCCGAGCGCAATCCTAACCACCCAAAATGGACGCTTGGGATTGGGAGGGGAAGCGCACGTTTTTGCCTCGCTGGAGAGTTTTACGCCGTGCGCCCCCATCCAGACCGCAAGAACACCGCCCCACGCAGAATTCGCATTCTGACGAGGAGAAGCAAAGAGTGACGGGCGACTCCAAAAAGGTCGCCCCAGGCTTATCCTGTGGTCGTGGAGTCGATTCGCTACGGTTCGGAGCCTCCAAAGTGTCCTCCAAAGCCAATCTCCAGCATGGAGCCATCTGATTCCGTGCCGCCCCTCTCAACAAGCGCAACCGCCCATTCAAGGCTTCCTTAAAAACGCCAACTTGGATTACCTTATCCGCTCCGCTCCGCTAGTCGGATTGCTATAAATTCGACCCTGTTCCGTCCGCTATGATAATCGGGACTCGTTCTTCCAAGCTGCTCCCCGCCGATGTCCGACGCCTACGATCAATCCACGTCTAGTCCAACTGATTCCGCTGATACGATCCCGGCTGCGGGGACCTTTTTTCGTCGCGCTCGAGCTGATCGGCCGGTTCCTGCGCAGGGGCTATTCGAGGGCAAGGTGGTGGGAGACTTTCGCTTGGGAAAGCTGCTCGGCCAAGGCGGCATGGGGCAAGTTTGGGAGGCTTATCAAGATTCTCTCTCGCGCCAAGTCGCCGTTAAGTTCGTGCGGCCAGAGCGCGTTACCGAGTATCAGTTGAAACTCTTCGCTCGCGAGGCTCGCGCGGGCGGTCGCTTGTCGCACCCGGGCATTGTGACGGTTTTTGGCCACGGTGAATCGGACGGCCTCGCTTGGATCGCAATGGAGTTGGTGCCTGGTGCTTGGGACCTGCGCGACTTTCTCGACGAGATGATGCGTGCCAACGAATTGCCCGCGGGTTACGACCGCCGCGTCGCCACCTTCGTGGCGAAAATTGCGGACGCTGTTTTCGCCGCGCACGAAGCGGGCGTGATTCATCGAGACCTCAAGCCGCAAAATATTCTGATCACGGAGGATGATCTCCCAAAAGTGACCGACTTCGGGTTAGCACGAATCGTCGACGAATCGGCGCTTTCGGTGACCGGCGACCTCGCGGGCACGTATTTTTATATGAGTCCCGAGCAGGTTGCCGCCAAGCGTAGTGGGCTCGATCACCGCACTGACATTTTCAGCTTGGGCATCGTGTTGTACGAATTGCTGTCATTGGTTCGCCCGTTCCAAGGCGACACCGAGCACCAGATCGCTGAGCAGATCATGGGGAAGGACCCGGCGGACCTTCGAACCATTCGATCGCGCGTGCCCCGTGATCTAGCAGTCATCACCGGCAAGGCGCTCGAAAAAGATCGCGATCGACGATTTGGAACGATGGGCGATTTAGCGGCGGATTTGCGACGTTGGCTGGCAAACGAACCGATCCAGTCCACGTCGCCGACGCGTACCGACCGCGTCGTAAAATGGTGCAAGCGCAATCCAACCAAGAGCGTGGCGAGCGTGTTGGTGAGTGTTACGTTCGTAGTCATCTTAGGCTTGATGCTGAAGTTGGAGACAAAGACTGAAGAGGCAGAAGATAGTGCTCGGATTGCTGAGCAGCGCGCGACGGACCTAGACGCCGAGCGAGCGAAGCTCGCAACGACGAACGATGAACTGGCGTCGAAGACAGAGCTTGCCGAGGAACAGACCGCTCTGGCGCAATTCGAAGAGCGGGTGGCTGCTACGAGACTAAACGACATCTTGTCGCTCTCGGCCTCTAAGGATTTGGAAGAACTGATCGCGGAGGCGGATGAGTTGTGGCCGCCGGATCCGGAGCTGATTCCGCGTTATGAAGATTGGTTGGAGAGGGTGCGCTTGTTGATCGAGGGGCGTTCGGCCAACGAACAAAATGGACTTGCTGCTCGTCCGAGTTTGGTGCGGCACAAGCTCAAGCTGGACGAACTGCGCGAACTTGCGATACCCGTCATCGAGGAGAACGCGCTAGACAAGGCACGTGAACACGCCAGCTTCGGTGAACTCGAATCCAAACGTGCGGAGAGCCTTTGGTTCGCACGCATGCTGTGGCTCGAATCGTGGCCAGACGAAGCAGAAGTAGAAGCCACGCTCACTGGTGGAACTCTTCCTTCGGACAGCGAGGGCCTAAGCGAACTCGTGCGGTCTTTGATTGGCGGCGACGCACTGCAAGAGAACGCGCTACAGCATGGACAGGAGATGCGCGCGCTGCTCATCGCACGGAGGGCGCTCGAAGCCGCGAATGACCACCAGCGTGCCAACTCACTCGACATGCTGGCGTGGGCGACCTTCCGTGTCGGTCGCTTAGACGAAGCACTGGCGATCAGCGATGCGGCAGTGGCGATTGCCAAAGACCGTACGATCCAAGAATCCCACACGCGATTACTCGCTGTTGCCAGTCATTGGCAGTATGACGCATTAGAACAGCGCTCCGTAGATCGAAATGTGCTGACCGGTGAGATCGTGGACCTCAAACTGGAGGTGGGTGAGAGCCGCTTCGCCGATCCGCAAGATGCTTGGTGGCATCGCCAGCTCCTGTTGTTGGTGGACGGCCTTGAGGCACTTGTTGATCGGCAATCCGGACTCGCCAGCGACACGCTTGAGGCAAAATTTGGCTGGGGCATTCTGAAACGACTCGATTTCGCCCAATCGATCGCCGAACGAAGCGTGTCTAGCCCACGGGCCAAGATGCTGTGGGACGGAGCCATTGACGCGATCGGTTCATCACCCAAGTACGCGGGTCTCACTCTGACTCCGCAGCTCGGCCTTTTGCCGATTGGTCCAGATCCGGCTTCTGGACTCTGGGAATTCGCGCACCTAATGACCGGCGAACCTGCCGTGCGGGAAGAGAACGGGCAGCTGCGCCTCAAGGAAGCAACCGGACTCGTCCTTGTGCTGATTCCCGCTGGGACTTTTCAGATGGGCGCACAGTCAAAGGATCCGGCCCAACCCAACTATGACGCGCGGGCCCAGATAGATGAAAGCCCTGTTCACACGGTGAGCTTATCGGCCTATTTCTTATCGAAATATGAGATGACTCAAGGTCAATGGCAGCGCGTATCGGGATCCAATCCGAGCAGCTACAATCCGAAAAATTCCACTCCGTTATGGAATCGCGCTGGCAGAGCAATCAACCTATTACACCCCGTGGAACAGGTTGATTGGGTGGAGAGCCGGTCGATCGTTGAAGTCAGCAGTTTACAACTACCCAGTGAAGCGCAGTGGGAGAATGGCTGCCGAGCAGGAACGGGAAGCGTCTACTGGACGGGCGAGGATTTGGATTCCCTCAAAGGAGCCGCAAATCTATCCGACGCTTACGGCAAGAGTCATGGAAACGGTTCTTTTGAATTGTATGAAGCTAACTTTGATGACGGGAACACCGCGCATGCCGAAGTGGGCTCATACTTCGCGAACGCGTTCGGTCTGCATGACACGCATGGAAATGTATGGGAGTGGTGTTTGGATAATTACGAAGCAACCGCGTATGAGCATGAAGAGGTGCGGGATCCGTTGATTCTCGTCGAGGGCCCCACATTCCGTGTGAGTCGAGGTGGTAGCTTTTTCGACACCGCTGTGAGGGCACGTTCAGCGCGCCGCTTCACCAATTCGGCGGCGGGCGGGGCGAACAACCTCGGCCTCCGTCCAGCTAGGGCACTGCAGGTTTCTACTACGCCCCTACATGACTAGGTTTTCCCGGGCAATCGCAATCAGCTGCCAGGCCGGTCTGTGCGGCGAGCGAAGGTCGATCGTGAATGAGCAGGCGTCGTTACGCAACGCAAGCGGGAATCACCGGTGAATCTTTTGAACGGGTGACCTTGCCCCCTTTTTAGATCCATTCATAACTGCACTTTACAGCTTTGAGTTTTGTTGTTGAGCCGGTCAGAACCAGCAGGGATTAAGGGAATCAGCCTCTCCGGAGGTGAGCCCCGAAAAGGCGATCCGGAGGAGAGGCTGAGTTCGTATTGCTCGGGTGTCAGTTGACCGAGTGATGATCGGCATGAACCTGCAGACGTCGTTCCTCACGCCACCGTTCGGCTTCTCGCTGTTCTACCTGCGCGGGGTGACGCCGAAAGAGATCCCAACGACAGCGATCTACAAAGGTGTGATCCCGTTCCTCGTGATTTAGTTGATCGGTTTGCTCGTGATCTGCATCTGGCCCGAGATCGTGAGCTTGATCAAACTCACGCCGCTGGATTAGCGAGCATCGCGGACGTCATGACTTGACGTGACACAACTAAGCCCAAGCGATGCGTCGCTTAACGCAAAGCGCCCCGACGATGCGGGGCGCTTTGGTCGTTGAACGAAGGTTTGATCGCTCTCGTTACATCGTCAGCAAGACCGGGACAGCGTTGCTTGCGAACTCAGGCACTCCGAGTACAGCGCCCGCGAGGTAAGCGTGATTGATCGTGACACCAACGAGTGAGGGATCCATCACCGCCGGCAAGGAGAACGTCGCGACTGCGTGGCCCGCTCCATCGAGCGTGCCTCGGAAGTTTCCGAAGATGCCTAAGCCGGGGCTCTTCAAAGTCAGGTTCGTGTAGACGTCGAAGTTGAGCGGCAGCACGACGCCACCACCGAAGTCGAGCCCGGGGGATGTTCCGGTGACCGATCCGAAGGTGAAGTAAGACCAACCGGCGCT
>JBLINP010000340.1:0-4670 GCA_047639415.1 Planctomycetota bacterium
AATCCACAGCCGAGCCAAAGAGCTTCCCCGTGCCGCGTTTGATCGTGGGCATTGTTGTTATTTCAACCGGCGCCTACCTCGTCGTTGAAGGCGCCGTAGCCGGAGCCTTTCGTTTCGGCATGGACGAAATGACCGTCGGTTTGACGGTCGTCGCCATCGGTACCTCACTGCCCGAACTCGCCGCCGGTTTGGGGGGCGCTTTCAAAGGTGAGAGCGATATCAGCATCGGCAACGTCGTCGGTAGTAACGTGTTCAACCTGCTCGCCGTGCTGGGCATCGTTGGACTCATTCAACCGTTGGTTCCGGGAGCTGAGGCCGACGATTCATTACGCCTAGCCTTCGGCGAATCGCTAAACGTCGACTTCCCGATAGTCCTCGGCTTCAGCCTCGCCGCCGTGCTGTTCCCGTGGCTCCCCGGAGGCGGAAGACTCAAAGGCTTTTTACTGCTCGCCGGTTTCGTCAGCTACATCACCTGGCGCGTGATGGGTTCGTGATTTGAGGACGGACTGCGGACGCCCTTGTTCGTTTCCTCGCTGAGCTCGTTCGAGTAGGACGAGTAAGGTCGCTATCACGAGGCCGCGTAACTACCGCTCGATCGCCATCATCGAGTTCAAACTCGGGACCACGTATTTTTTGAGGTCAGCCACAGTCAGCAAGGCTCCGCCACGCCACTCGAGCCACACAGTTCGGCTGCCTTCACGAGCGACCACTACGTTTCCGATCGCTTGAGAGTTCTCCAACAGAATCCTCGAGCTCAATTCGTGGCCCCAAGTGAACGGAAGGGGCTCCATTTGGAGCTTTGGAAGAATGCGTTGATTGGTTTCGAAGCCCGCCATTTGATTCCACATCTCAAACGTGTCGCGAGCACCACCGCTACTTATCGAAATATCGAGAGCGCACGAAACAGCAGAACCGGGCTGATCCATTTGCCCTTCGCGGTAGTTGATATACCAGCCGCCAAACTCGTCTTGGGCGTGACATTGTGCTTCACCAACAACAGGCTTGAGCTGAAGCGGAGCGGCCGCCAAACCCCGTTAGGTAAAGAGCGATTCGATGTGAGCTTCAGTGGGCTCAAAAGGCTGCGGTTCTTCAAACTGGGTCCAGATCAAGTCGCTGAACCAGCCCTTTACGCCGGGGAAATACGCTACCAGTGCGATCACGCCAACGATTGGTGTTGCGATTGCCGCGAGTAGCCATAGCTTCACGATCAAAGTCATGCTCCCGCGCTTCTTTTTAGGCGCTTCGACGCCTTGGTCCGAGTAATCCTCACTCATGAGAAATTCCAGTCTGGTTTGCAGCACCGATTAAGCGATACAGCAATCGTGCCGCGATGATTTCGTCCCAACCAGATCCGACGGGGCGCGTGTTGCCCGGCGCGACTTCGACTAGGTCGATTCCGATCACGCGCTTGCCGCTCTTCGCGATTTCGGAAAGCCAGATGCCGATACCATGCCAATCGAGTCCGCCGGGCACAGGTGTTCCGGTGTTGGGGCAGAGCATCGGCTCGAGTCCGTCGATGTCGAAAGTAATCCAAAAGTGGTTGGGTAGCGCAGCGATGTGATCGCGGGCGAGTTCGCGTTGCTGGTCGCCGGCACTGACCCAATCGCGATCAAACAGGGTCCGGATACGATCCTCGTACGCAGCGATGAGCGACAGCTCTTCGTCGCAGATGTCCCGAACGCCAACTTGCACGACGCGCGTGATGCCGTCGATTTCGCGCAACGCATTGTTCATGACCGAAGCGTGCGACCAGGTGAAGCCCTCGTAGGCTTCGCGCAAGTCGGCGTGAGCGTCGAATTGAAGCAGCCCCAATCCGGGGTGCGCTTCGGCCGCCGCTTTCCACGCGCCAAAGGGAATCGAATGGTCGCCGCCAACGAAGACGGGCGTCTTGCCGAGACCGAGCGTAATACTCGTCAGTTTGTGAATGCGGTTGTTGAGCTTGGCTCCAAACTCGTTGACTTGATCGAGCTTGCTTTGGAGTTCATCGCTGTTGTCCTCCCCGGCTTCTCGCATCTCGCGAATCGAGCGCGCTAACTCGGCTGCCTGTGCATTCGATACCGCGATCTTTTCCACCTCGCCCATCCAAGCGATGCCGGCTTCATAGGGGCGACCGAATTCTAAATCGAACAACTCGACTTGGTGGCTAGCGCGAAGAATCGCGGCCGGTCCTCGAGCGGTTCCCATGCGAAATGAGGTCGTTGCTTCGAAGGGCACGCCAAATACGTGAAACTGCGCGTTCTCGGGCTCGCTACTCAGTCCGTAGAGTCCGCTGGCACTCGCAGCGGCAGCATTGGGGTCGATTTCGGTCATAGGACCCGTAATATCTGCTTCTGACCGAAAAGATCAACAATTCACCATTACGGCGTCGGGCGGCGCCGTTGCTCTTTGCGAAGCCAATCATGCTCCCTGGATCAGACGGACAACTACTACAAGCGGCGCGGGCCGGCGATGCGGGTGCCTTTGAGGCGCTGGTTCATCGTCATCAATCCGCACTATTGCGCCATGCGCGAGCGCTCGTAGGGGAGTCCGGCGGATACGAGGACGTGGTGCAGGAGGCCTTTTTGCGACTCGCGCAAAAGCCACCCGAGTTGCCAGCCGGCACCAACGGTGATGCCGATGCGGAGCGCGCCCACCTGCTCTCCTGGCTCCATAAAGTCACAAGGAATTGTTGTATGGATCAGATGCGAACGACGACGCGCCGCAAGGTGCGCGAAGAAAGGGCGGCGACGCCCGAAGCGACGGACGGCGGGCTGGCCGAAGTCGAGGGGCGCGATACGCGCGCCGCGGTCGAGCGCAGTCTCGACAAGTTGCCCGACGAGCAACAGGAAGTCGTGGTGCTGCGATTGCTCGGTGGTCGCAGTTACAAGGAGATCGCTGAGATCACAGGTAAGAAGGTCGGAACGGTGGGATGGTTGATTAGCGAAGGTTTGAAGGCGCTCTCGAAAGAGTTAGCGCCGCTTGCAGCGTTGTCATCGGTGAGTCCGTCGAGTTTGAAGGGAGATTTGTCATGAAGAACGATCAAGAGAGTGGTGGACAGGGACGTGGCAACGAGCAAGGACCGAGCGGCGAGGGCATGCACGAATTGTTGTGCGCTTACGTTCTCGGCGAAGTGACCGAAGCGGAACGCGCGCATGTTGAAGCCGCGTTGGCCGCGAGCGAAGAGTTGCGAGGCGAACTTGCGAACCTCGAAGCGACGATCGGTTTGGTGCAAGGCGCGCTAGGCGAACCGGAGCAGTTGTCCGAAGCGGCGACGAGTGAATTACTCAAACGCGCGACCGTTGGAACGTCCGGCGTTGGATCCGCAGGCATCGTGGCTGATGGGGATTCGATGGAAGCGAAGATGGCGATGTCCTACAGCCGTCACGTCTGGACGCGCCCGCTTATCCAAATGGCCGCCGCTGCGATGATTTTGGTCTTCGCGAGTCTCGCATTCTTCGTCAAAAACGATGCATCTATGGAGACGGCGAGGATGGAGTCGAAGAGTGAGAGCGCCGAGCTCGAGTCGCAGGTGGGTAAGCGTGCGAAAGGCGATGCGGCGACTTTGGACTTAACGCCTGAAGTACGCGCCGAATATGTCAACGAGTTGAACAATGGCCGTTTGAATGTGAAGGAAGTGACTCGCGGCTCTCGTAACCAACCGACGGAGAAGATTGTCAATCTGAGTGCCGAATGGGACGAAGCACAAGAGGTGCTGGTAGGCGGGAGCTACAAGGACGGCGGCCTCGCAGCTCGAGCAGAGGCACGTAAGCCATCCGCAGCAATCGGAGACGGCCAAGAGGTGGCCGATGCTGGGGAATCAAAGCGACGGAATCCAGTGACGAACAGGTACGACACGTCAAGTTCGGGCGAGCCGGAGGCTGCCCTCCTAGAAGCTCTCGGCTACTTAGGGCATGACGAATTGGAAGAGATTGAGACCGAATCCCACGCTGGGCTCGGATACCTTGACGATTCGCTGAGTCCGGGAAAGGATGAGTTGTTCACTAGTGTAGCCACGACGGGGTTTGTTGAGAATATTCTCAAGGCATCGGACAACTACATGGGCAACCCCAATTCCGTTCAGTCGAAAACTGTCGATGCGCCGCGACAAGGCGAAGAAGGGACGCAAGCTGCAGTGGCTAGTGATAAACCCGATCTCGATCGAAACTATACGGTTGATTCGAACTTGTCCGTTGCCGAACGGAAAACCTATCTTCGCGATGAGGCGGAAAAACGAGGTGATACACAGCTCCTTGAGATTCTGGACTTTCTCGAATCTGACACAGGGCAACAGCGTCCGCGGCCAGCTTATGTGCTACCAGAAGAGCTTAGCGATTTAGCGGACCCGGTGGGAAAAGCGAAGAGTGAATCGTGGGAAGAAGACGCCCTAAGGTCTAAGCGAGGTGAGATTCCGAGTCCTGAAGACTGGGTCGTGCTTCCCACTATCGAAGAGATACTAGCTCAGGGGCAGCGGAAATCTGGAACGCAGGGTGCGTCGGCGGATGAACTGATCGCGGCTTGCCGCCGGCGTCCCCATGAAACTCCTTCCGCGATGTTCTTCCGCTACTGGGGTGACAACGCATTCGAGTATCCGTTGGCTGATCCGCTGTCGACATTTTCAGTCGATGTCGATACGGCGAGTTATGCGGTGGTTCGCAAGTACTTACAGGCGGGAACGCTTCCGCCGAAGGCGG
>JBLINP010000341.1:0-4670 GCA_047639415.1 Planctomycetota bacterium
AGTGGCCTATCGAAAAAACCTTCGGCAACTTCACCGTTGAAGAGATGGTGGCTTGCAAGCCCGATTTGATCATCGTCCACGAGTGGCAAAATGCTCAAACCGTCGCAATCCTGAGGGAGGCGGGCTTTGCAGTTCTCGTGATCAACAGCATGACCAAGCTTGAGGATTGTTTCGACAACCTGGAATTGTTGGGGCGTATTCTGGGTGCAGAGCGGGCGTCGAAGTTGAAGACGGAACAACTGAAACAGCGCATTGGCGCTTTGAAAAAGAGCAGCGCGAATGCTGGCGACAGCGTGCTCTCGTACACCAACTTCGGAACCGGTGGAACTAGCGCAGGCAAGGGCTCTTCCTTTGACGTAATGGTGGGCATCGCAGGCCTCACCAATGCGGCTACGGATGCTGGCGTAATCGGATTTGATTCAGTTGATATTGAATGGCTATTGTCCATCGATCCGGATTGGATTGTGGTGGGGGAGTCCGTTGAAGAACCGGGGACTAGCGCGACGGGTTCATTCCTAAGATCCACAGCTTCGCTGCAAGGATTGAGAGCGGTTAGAGAGAACCGAATCATTCAATTGACCGCAGCGCGGTTCAACACCAGCTCGTTTCAGTTGGTGGATGGCGCCGAAGACCTGTTGGCGCAAATGAAGTCGATCAGCGCGAACTGACAATACTTCGGATTGCGTCGATTGTGATGTTTTACTGCGTGTAACCGAGCGTTTGTAGTTCGGAGATCAGTTCAGGACTGAGCGTGATTGAAGCGGGCTCACCGCGTACTCGTTTGGCGGCATCACGGAACCGAAGCAACTCCCGTTGCAGTTCGCTTTTGGTTTCGGGGCGTTGCGGCCCGTGATCGCTGGTTTCGAGTTTGTCGCGCTCGAGATTGAGCAACTGTGCACTGGCTGCGCCTTTGCGCTGGCTGAAATCGATCAGTTTGAAGTGCCCCATTCGCATCGACGACTGATGTTTCAGATTCACCGTGCTGGCGCTCACTGGCCATTCGCGTTCGTGCCAATCTTCGGTCAAAAGCAAAGTCAGTGCAGAACCGGAGTGAGAGGGCGGAACGTCAAGTTCATAGAGATCGGCCAAGGTGGGGAACAAGTCGTAGAGCGCGACGGGATCGTGGACAACCAATCCAGCTGAGCGCGCAGCCGGCATGCGCATCAGAAGCGGTACCGCGATCTGCTCTTGATACACATCTTGACCGACTCCAAAATACCCGCGCTGCCCAAAGGCCTGGCCGCAGGTCCCCGCGACGATTAGCAAAGTGTCGCGATCGCGACCTGTGCGCTTGAGCGAATCGGAAAACCGGGCGATTGAATAGTCGATGTCGTAAAGAACAGCGTCGTACAAATCGATCGCCATCAACGTGCGATTGGGTGCCGCTCGCGCGGATTTCATGCCGTTTAGGAATGCGAGTTGACCGGCTTCATCGTCGGGCAACTCGCCAAGCAAGGCTTGCGCTCGTTCAGGATGCGGGGCTCGTGGCGCCCGTGCGTTTCCCAGTTGAACGTAGATAAAAAACGGCGCGGAGCTCGACGTTTTCAAGTATTGATCGAACAGAACGTGCGCCGCTTCCGGAACTCCGTCAGCTCTAGTTTCGGCAACAAATTCCAGCGAGTCGAATCCGCGCTGCTTGCCGAGTGCAGACTGAAAACCGGGATGAGTCGAGAGTCCCAGAACTCGATAGCCCGCGCGTTTGAAGGCGCTGGCTAAATCGGAAGCTCCCGCGGGAGTGATTTCTCCCGGTCGTCTGGCTTCGCAAAATTCGACAGCTTCACCTCGGAAAAGTGAGCTCACGGAAGCGAAGCCGTTGGAGGATCCAGTGGAGACATCGGCAAAGCGAATGCTCTCCTCGGCAAGTTTGCTAAGCGCTGGAGTGGTGTCGCGTTCGTAACCGTAGGGCGTCGTGTGTCCGGCAGCGAAGGAGTCGACACTGATGAGTACGACGTTGGAGCCCGCTAGAGCAGACTTCAAGTCGGCCGCTCGCGACTCCGGTGATCCACAACTCGACAGGGGACCAATGCCGATCAGAAGGGCGATGAGCGAAATTTTCATGAGTCGAAGAGCTTTCCCTGAACGCAGCCCCGAGCCGGTTCCTGAACCTTCTCGACTCGCCGCGCCGTTTTAGGAATCAGCTCGAATGCTGGCCTTCTAACGGCCTTGCTTGTCGCCAATTCTTCCCCTTGATCGAGGCCATGTTTCTGACACGCGATTTCGAACAGTCGTTGAATCGCTTCCCAACGCGGACCCGATCCCGCGAAGCGTGCTCCGAATCCATTTGCACTCATCTGTCCCCTGCGCGTCTCGTCGAGCGCGGACATCACGCGCGCCGCACGATCTGGGAACTCAAGATTCAATCGCTCTTCGAATACCTGCCGAACTTCAGCCGACAATCGCAGCAAACTGATGAAGGCGGTAGAAGCTCCCGCCCGAGCGGCGCGTTCGACGATGCCGGGAATCGCGTGATCATTGAGTCCTGGAATCATGGGCGACATGGCGAGCGCGGTCGTGATGCCTGCCTCCGACAGTTGTCGAATCGTTTCGAATCGCTGCGATGGAGTCGGCGTGCCTGGCTCGACCTTGCGACAATCGCCAGCATCAAGAAATGGAATGCTGACGTGAACTTGTGCGCCGGGTCCACGGGCTAGCTTCGTCAAAAGATCGATATCGCGCCTGACCAAGTTCGACTTGGTGATGATGCCAACTGGAGTATTGAACTCTAGGCAGGTTTCTAAACAGCGCCGCGTGAGTTCGTATTTAACCTCGAGCGGTTGGTAGCAATCTGTATTGCCCGAGAAGGCAATGACGTCGCGCTTCCAATTCTTCGACGAGATTTTTTTCGCGAGCAGTTCGGCGGCATTGCGCTTCACGATGATCTTGCGATCGAAGTCTGTGCCGGCGCCAAATCCCAAAAACTGATGGCTCCGCCTCGCGTAACAATACGCACAAGCATGCGTGCATCCGCGGTATGCGTTGAGGCTGTAGCGGAACGGTAGATCGGGACTATCGTTCGCAGACAGAATGCTTTTGGCCTCTTCTTCAAACACTTCGAGGCGCGCATCCGGCGGCGGACCCAGCCATTCGATAGTGGTGGTGTCCCAGGGGTTCGGCGGATTGGAGATGGGCTTCGACACGACGGTAAATACTTAGATTCCAGTGAATGGTTGCATCGCAGCGTTGTTCACGACCAAAGATCCATTACGCGACTCAAGCCCGAAAGCGCCAAGCTGTGCCGCAGACGACCTTCGCGAACTTCGGTTCGCACATCGTCTTCACTGAGCGCCATCACCCGAATGTCTTCACCGTCATCGAGATCCAATTCCTCGGTAAGCTCGCAATCTTCCGCCAACCAGTGATAGCAGATGTTGTCGTGAAAGGCTGGATTCGGTTCCACCCAGCCAAGCAGTCGCCACTTGTTCGAGGTGTAGCCGGTTTCCTCACGCAACTCCCGGCGCGCGGCCACTTCATGGGACTCCCCGGGATCGATCACGCCACCAGGGATCTCCGAAGTGACACGTCCCGGACCAAATCGGAACTGGCGAACGATCACGACGCGACGATCTGAAGTGATGGCCACGACATTGACCCAGTCGGGAGTTTCGAGCACGGTTCGAACCATCGATTCACCGGTTCGCGGGTTCACCAGGGTGTCAAAGCGCGCTTTGCAGACCATCAGCTCGGGGCCTGCCTCGCTGCCTAACTTTTCCCAATCCCGTGGCGTAGGCAGGTCTTCCGGCGGAGGCGCGATGGTTTCTTCATCTCGATTCATACCGGAAGTGTAGTCCCTCGTTGGCATTCGACCCAAAGCAGTTCATCCTGTTGCCAACGACTATCCCGGAGCCTCCGTTCCGGTTCGCCCGATTCGGTCCCGCGACGAAACCATTCGATGATCCCTTCACTTCGATTATTGCCCATTCTCACAGTTTTAGCCGGTCTCTTCGTGAGCTGCGGTTCGACCGAAGCCGAAGCGCAACGCTCGGGCAAAGAGCTCTACACGCGTTACGGTTGTAGTTCTTGCCACGGCGCCACGGGAGGTGGTGGGCCCTTAGGCCCGCCTCTGCGTGATTCTGCGAAATATTGGCAGCAGAAGTCTCTGACGGACTTCCTCGTGGACCCTGCGGAGGCGTACAAGCAGGACGAGCGATTGGCCGCACTCAACGAAGCCTATCGAACCGATATGCGGCCCTTTTCAGAGCTCACCCGGGATCAGTTGTCAGGAATAGCCGATTTTGTGCTGAGCTTGAAGTAGATCCGATTCGATGACTGAGTGGGCGCTCCGCTCAAACAGGACCAAAGTGGACGCCGTAGCGATTCGTACCCCGTACAAGCAATCCCGATGATTTCAACTTTCTTATGTGCAGTGCTTCTCGCCCAAGCACCCGCTCAAAATACTCTTCCGTTCGCCTGGGACCGAGCCGTCAGCGCACGCGTCGAGGTCAAAGAAATCGTCAGCAAGATTCCCTTCGAATACGAATTCGATTTCAAAGTCTTTTTGGACGGTGACGGGGTCGGCGTGGTTCTCAAGCAGTCGAATTTCGAATTGAAGGCAGTCGCGAATTTGGATTTGACTAAGGCGGCGGCGCAGGAGTCGATGCGCGAGTGGATTGTTCAAAAGAATCACATTCCCACGATTCGTGCCAGCGAGGTCGGGGCCTTCGAAGAGTTCA
>JBLINP010000342.1:0-4661 GCA_047639415.1 Planctomycetota bacterium
AATCCGATCATGATATACGGCGGCACAGCCGTTGCTGAAATGGACCTCGGAGGAGTTGTCCCCTTTGGGGCCGAGTGGGCTGACTCAATCGCAAACACTTTCAATGTTGAAGCTGGCGGCATGCGCGGCGCGGCCCTTGCCACTTGCCTGTCGCGCACAGTCACGACATTGGCCGGCATCGCCATTTTGCGCTTTGGCTTTGGCATGCACCTATTGGGAAGTCTGAAGCCCAAGCTCGCGCGACTGATTGAAATTGCGAAGATTTCCGCACCCGTGTCCGGTTCAATCGCAGTTTTCGCTGGTGTGTATTTGCTGTTATTCACGCTCGTTCTGCGACCGTTCTCCATCGAGGTGAAAGCGGGAATGGGTATCGGTTTTCAGGTCTTTGAAGGTCTCGCTTTTCCATGCTACCTCGGCGTGGGTATGGCCGCTGCTTCCCTGGTCGGACAGAAACTAGGAGCCGGCAATCCAAAGGAAGCGATGGAAGTCGTGAAGGCTGCGCGTTTCGTTGGGCGCTGCCTCGGTGTCTTCATGACCATCGTGTTTTTATTCGTGGGTGAATGGATCGTCCCCTTCTTCACCCAAGACCCTGCTGTCAAGATCGAAACCCTTCGCTACGTCGGCATACTCGCCTTCTCGCAATACTGGGTCTCGGTTGAAGCCGTCAATGAGAAGACCTTGCTCGGCGCAGGGTATACCCGTCCCATCTTCTGGATCTCCTCGCTCGGCAATGTGTTGCGCATCCCGCTCGCCTGGTTGCTAGCCTCTTACTTTGGCTTTGGAGCCGCTGGCATTTGGTGGTCCATCAACGCGACGACCTACCTCAAGGCCGGGCTGTTCTGGAAGACGGTTCAATCCAACAAATGGGCCGAGAGATTGGGCCGCTAGAGCCGAAACATCGAGGGTATCCGCCCTACGTCGTAGCTCGAATCCCGCTCTAACTTGCGCCGAGCGGGAGAGTGGATTCGCTCAATAACGACGGCCACCCTCAGATTTCCGACCTGCCCGGCCGCCAGCCTGGATTCCCGCCGAACGCTACCTACACTGCTCATATGGCAAGTGAACCGATACTGAACTTCGACGGGCTCGACCTGTCCAAAGACCTATTCACCAAAAGCGACACTCTCGAAGTGCTCAAGCAACGCGGCACGTTCGAGATGCTTGACGGAGTCCTCCATCGCGACGAAGAAGCCAATCTCATCGTCGGCTACAAAGAGATTCGCAAGACCGACTGGTGGGCTTCCGATCACATTCCAGGACGACCACTTTTCCCAGGCGCGCTCATGGTTGAAGGCGCTGCTCAACTATGCACCTTCGATTTCCTGCAGCGCAAACCCGAAATGAAGGACACCTTCATCGGATTTGGCGGCCTGGACGGCACACGGTTCCGCTCTGCGGTCGAGCCTGACTGTCGCTTGATCATCGCTGGACGAGTTGAACGCATCCGCAGCCGAATGTTCATCTATTACACGCAGGGCTACGTCGATCGAAAATTGGCTTTCGAGACCATCATTCGTGGCGTCGTTGTCTAAGTCCGCCTAAGTAATTGAAAAGATTATCGAATGGCTATCGATTGCTCTTCGTGATGTCCCGCTCTGTAGGCACGCCTCCACGGGTTTGACACCTTCCAAAATCCCCCTGCACAACTCCCCTTCTTCTAGAAAATCACAATGGTCGCGCCCTCCAAGCTTTGTTTATCGTTAGCGCTTTTCCTGCCCACTTCGTTTGCCTTCGCACAAGCAGCGTCTGAGGCTCAGGCTGCCGAGCCCCAGGCTGTCCCCGAAGCTGCGCCGGTTCTGACGGGACAAGACATCTTGAGCTTGCGAACGAACGGGTTCGACGATTCGCTCTTCTCACCCAAAGACTTGGCCTACGTCGGTGCCATCAAGATGCTGGTTGCGCGACTCAGCGAGTTGCCTGAGGAACTCGGAGAGCAAAATCAAATTCCGCCGGCCGCGATTCCGCTCGTCGAACGATTACTCTACGGACAATTAGATCTGCGCGTCGGTGCCTATGACGAAGGCGTCGCCGCTCCGCTGCCCGTTTACTTCCGATTGGAACTCGACAAGCAAGCAGGCCACGCGCCCTTCGCCGAACTGCTCACAAATTTGCTCACTCAAGTGGGCATGCCAATGGCCGCCCCTGATGAACACGGGCACATCGCGCTTCCGATCCCCATCCCTGTTCACGCTTGGTTCGCGGACAACGACGGTGATTTCGTACTCGAGTTCGGATCTGTTCCGCCGCGCACGATCGTCGAGAACGAGCTCCAACTGTCGGACAGAAGCAAGGTTGCCGCCAAATTCCGCCTGGACGTCGACAAGCTGGCTTCTACAGTTCGCACATTCATCACCAGTGAATCCGATCTCAAACAGTTCGACGACGTCTTAAAGATGAGTCAGATCGGTGGGCAAGCCTTCGAGGTTATTTCTGGCCATGACGACGGACGATCGATACAGAAAACCGCGATTCGAAATTGGGGCTCTAGCCCCATCGCGCAAATCTATAGCGGATCGACCGTTTCAGTCTCGGCTCTCAATATGATTCCGGCTGACGTCGAATGGGCGATGGTTGGGACTTCCAACGCCTCGGCCGTTTTGACGTATTTCGAAACGGTGTTCAAAGAAAACGTCGATCCCGATTTGGATATGATCAGCATGATCGGTCCGATGATTGGCCTCCCCGATTTCGATATCAATCGAGATTTCGTGGCGCACCTGGGCACCTCTCAAGGAACCTTTTCCTCCCGCGCTGCAGGCGGTGGTTTTTATTCGTCAGTAGCCTTCATGGACCTTTCCAATGACGACGCTTTCGCCGCAACACTCGACCAACTTGAAGATCAAGCCGTAACCATGAGCGCGGCAGCCACCAAGGGTTACTTCAAGCTGAATCGGTACGACTACAACGGTGTCGCCATGACCTCGTTCCAGTTCGGAGGATTGCCGATCCCCGTACAGCCGGCCTACGGCATTTCCGATGGACGCCTCGTCATGGGGATTTCAGCTCGAGCAGTGGAAGCGGCCTTCGATCACGCCGCGAGCGGCGGACCGAGCCTAACCGCAGCCCCCGGCTTCCTCGAGCAACTCGGAGGCGACCTGACGAAAGCCCAGTCCGTCATGTACTTCGACGTTCCCGGCCTCATCGGCGATGGCTACTTCGCGATGGATCTCATGACAAATTTGTTGGCGAACGGCGTTCGCTCCAAAACTGGAGCTGAGGGTGTCGTTCGCGAGCCGGGGCAGTTGCTTCCGTCGCTCGCCGACCTCAAAGCAGGCGCACTTCCGATCGTTTCTATGAACTGGGTCGAAGGCAATGATCTGCTCTCCGAAATGCGCATGGATCGGTCAATGCTCGTCAATTCGGCAGCGTTGATTCCCTACATCGCAAAAGTGTACGTCCCCATGTTCGCCCTCTTTGGAGGTCTCGCGGCCGCCGGACGTCAGGAAGCCGCCGGTGCTGGCGTGGAAGAAGCCTTAGAGGAACTCTTCCGCTAGCAGCGACTAAATAGAAGCAGCCGCTTTCGAGGCGGGCTTGCTTAGCGACCTAAACCGAGCCGACCCTTCATTGTTGAGGGGTCGGTTCTTTTTTTAGCGCAGCCACTAATGTCCGAAGCGAGAGGCGATTGGGAACTACCGCAACGACAGACGTGATTGGGCGAACGGGCACGCCACGCTGAACTCAGTTTGGCAGCGTCTGAAGTTATAAGCCTGAGCCGAAGGGCGGCGGACCAGTTTGCACGACGACCTCTGCTTCACCCTCTTCGTCGAGGATTCCGAGTACGTCGAGTTCTAGGCAGCGGCAGGGCACGCCGAACAGTCCCGTCAGCGACGGATCCGTTTTGCCGTTTTCACCGGAAAGCACTTCTTTGACGTAGGTCCCGTGCTGCGTGCGCAAGCGGATGCGCCATAGCTCGCCGCCGTTCTCTTCGTCCGCGCCGAGATGCTCGATCTCGAGGAACTCGATCCAACGTTTGCGATCCAAATCAGCACGGCGATGAGCCACGCGCTCCGGTGTTCTTTGAGTGACCTCAAAACGAGCGCCGACCAAATCCTCGACAACCTTTGCGTCGACGGGCTCGGCCGAATTCACGCGTGCTTCGTACTCTTTGGCGTGATGCGTCTCTTTGATCACGCGCACGCGCGCTTTTTCGGAGTAGTGCAAGCCCACGATTTCGAGGCGACCTTCGTTACGACGATTGACCTCGGATTCAAGCTCCGCCAAATCGACGTCGAAGTTCTTGGGTCCACACAATTCGAAGACGAAGGGGCGACCCGTTCCGAGCATGCGAACGTCGACGTCTTCGCGACCGGCGCCGTGGAACTTGTGTTTGCGAGTTTGAAAGGCCTTGGCGACCACCCAGCCGAATAATTCCTGAACGGAATCGCGGGTCAACTTGCCGAAGCCTTCACAGCGCTCGCACTTGCGCCTACGACGTGGATGCCCCTTGCAGTCCGGGCAAAAGAACACGGTTTGGGGAAGGTCGCGTGAAAGCTTGCGGTAACGAGCTTCGACGAAGACATTGGCCTTGGGCGGCTGATTCATCTAGTTGGTGCCTCGGGGATGATCCCCGGAACGAATGGAACGTTCGAGTGAGCGCTTTGACCAAAAAAATGCGCCGAGTCGAATGAACTCCGCGCGGGCTGGAAAACGTGAATTGGGCA
>JBLINP010000343.1:0-4638 GCA_047639415.1 Planctomycetota bacterium
CGCGCCTAGGCGCGCACCCTTCCCGTCTGCCCCGGTGGATTTTGTCCTGGCTCCGTATCGACGGGCGAGATTTGCTAAATACTGGCCAGGGATACTCGAAGCGCTATCCTCTCCGCCATGAGTACTTCGCGCGACAGCTATGAGAGTCCTCTTGCCGCTCGGTACGCCGGGCGCGAGATGCGGTACAACTTTTCGGATCAGAAGAAGTTCAGCACTTGGCGGCGACTTTGGATTGCCTTGGCCGAAGGTGAGCAGCAGCTCGGAATCAGTATTTCCGATGCGCAGCTGAACGAGCTTCGTGCGCATGCCGAAGACATCGATTACGAGTCGGCGGGGCAGTACGAGAAGAAGCTGCGGCACGACGTGATGGCCCACGTTCATGCGTGGGGCGATCAGTGTCCCGAAGCGCGATCGATCATTCACCTGGGAGCCACTTCTTGCTACGTCGGCGACAACACCGACTTGGTTGTGATGCGCGACGGGTTGCAAATCGTGAAACAGCGCTTGGTCTCCGTTTCGCAATCCCTCCGAGATTTCGCGCTCGAATGGCGCAATGAACCCGCGCTCGGTTTGACTCACTATCAACCCGCGCAAGCGACAACCGTTGGAAAGCGCGCCTGTCTCTGGCTCCAAAACCTGATGATGGATTTGGACGACTTAGAGCACGCAGCGGGTTCGATCGCGTTTCGAGGTGTCAAAGGCACCACCGGAACCCAAGCGTCGTTCTTGGAGTTGTTCGAAGGTGATCACGACAAGGTTTGTGAACTCGATCGCATGGTCACGACCAAGATGGGTTTCGAACGCACCTTCGGTGTCACCGGGCAAACCTATCCCCGCCAGTTAGATTTCCGCGTTGGACAAGTTCTGTCCTCGATCGCACAAAGCGCGCACAAGTTCGCCGTCGATATCCGATTGTCTTCCGGGCGCCGCGAAATCGAAGAGCCCTTCGAAAAGAATCAAATCGGATCATCGGCCATGCCGTGGAAGCGTAATCCGATGCGCAGCGAACGGATCTGTTCGCTGGCGCGCATCGTGATTTGTGCGCTCGATAATCTTGCGCATACAGCGGCCAATCAGTGGTTCGAACGGACGCTCGATGACTCCGCCAACCGCCGGATTAGTTTGGCCGAAATGTTTCTGGCCACCGACGCGGTTTTGATTCTGATGCAAAACGTCTGCTCGGGATTGGTCGTGCATTCGGCTGTGGTGAAGCGAAACTTACAGCAGGAATTGCCCTTCCTGGCCTCCGAGGCGCTCTTGATGGCGGCCGTGAAAGCCGGTGCGGATCGTCAAGACGCCCACGAGGCCATTCGGGTTCACAGTCGCACTGCCTCCGAGGCCATTCACCGCGGCGAGGACAATCCGCTGGCGGCACTTTTGGCTGAAGATCCACGCTTCTCCGCCGTTTCCGGGGACTTGGGCGAGCTGCTCGAGGGCTCTCGGCACATTGGTCGAGCGCCCGAGCAAGTGCTCGATTTCATCAAGGGCTCCGTGGACCCGCAGCTCGCGAAGTATGGCGATTTGGCCAAAATGGATACGGAAATTCGCGTTTGATGGAGCGAGGTTGCGGTGATTCCGCCCTGCTGGCCGTTTCCTTGCTTCCGATTTTGAAGCCGAGTTGCTATTTAAAGCGCTCTCGTCCGCATTTCGTCTCCCCCGCGGGCAGACGGGATCCCAGTAGGGTAAATTTTCCCGGCTCGCCTCACGCGAGTTCCCAATTTCTTCTCCCTTAGCCATCTCCTAGAAACTCGTGACTCAGCCCGGGATTCCCAACGAATTCACTCTCTCCACGACCTGCTTCGGCGGTCGACTAGGAAGGATTGAAGATCAAGTTTTCAATGCCGTGGCTATGGGCTTTCGGCGTTTGGAACTTGGCTTGTCGGAAGCGCCGCCCAACATGGACGGGCTCGAGGATTCAAAGCGCGAAACCTCGATCGAAATCTCATCGATGATTGCCGGCTGTCGCGATACGCGCACGGGTCATTTGGTTTCGCAGGATTTGGGCAGTCTCGATCCGATTGAACGCGAGCGTGCGATGAATTCGATCCGCCGACACGTTCGCTTGGCGGAATCTTGGAACTGTCCGTCTGTCGTCGTTCGTGGCAGCAAAATCGATGCGCCCGACTTGCGCGAACAAGGCCGCACTCTTGAATCCCGGTTGGTTTCGGAAGGTTCGAGCGACGAGTTGTTGGCCGAAGTTACGGCCTTCGTGAAGAACGTTCAAAAGAAGGGTCAAAAGCAAATCGAGCACTTGTGCCGTTCACTGCACACCCTGATGGCCGAAGCTCCAGATGTTCGCTTTGCGATCGAGCCGGGCCTGTACATCGATGACCTGCTGGGCTTTGACGCGATGGGCTGGGTTATGGACGACTTGGCCTCGCAAGGACTTTGCTACTGGCACGACGTCGGCCGCGTGCATTTGCGCAGTCGCCACGGATTACCGGAACACGGTCAATGGTTGGAAGCCTTTGCGTCGCGTATGCTGGGCGTTCATCTGCAGGACGCGGCCAACGAGGAAGCGGAGATGCCGCTCGGGTTGGGGGAAGTCGATTTCAAATTATTGGTCGGCTACATTCCGAAAACGGCCGAGCGCGTGCTCGAAATCAACCAGCGCCACGGCCGGGCCGAAATTTTGTCTAGCATTCAGTTCTTGGTAGACAAGGGCTTTTAGTTCCAGCGAGTCCGTTCTCATTGGCGTCTTCGCCTACGCACGCTTGAAGGATTTTCCTATCGCGCAAATCGATCGAACTGAAGTGGACGGAGAAGCGGGCTGGGCTCGGCTGAGCCAAGTCATTCAAGCATTTCGCCCTGGTCCCATTCTGGTGCTCAGCCACCGGAGCCCGGATCCCGACGCACTCGGCGCGCTGTTAGGAGTGCGGTTCCTCCTGCAGGAAGGTGCGGGCCGAGAGGCGATCATCGCGACGCGCGGGCGGATTCAACGCGCCGAAAACGTGGCCATGGTGCGCGAGTTGGGATTGAATTTCGCCAACTACGAGCAGCTCGATTACAGCGAATACGCCGGCTGCGTTTTGGTCGATAGTCAGCCTGGCTTCGGACACACCGAGGTGCCCGAGGGCGTGCCGATACTGGCGGTGTTCGATCACCACGAGCAAGCCGAGGATGCGCCGCAGGTCGAAATTCTGCACGCGGACATTCGCCCCGACGTCGGCGCAACGTCGAGCATGGTTTACGAATACATTCGGGACGCGAAGTTGGAGCTCGACTGTTTGACGGCGACTTCGCTCTTTTGCGGCATACGTTTCGATACGGCGGACTTGGCGCACGATACTGGCGCGCTCGACGAAGAGGCTTACTACGCCACTTTGAAGCGCGCGGACAAACCACAACTCGCGCGTATCAAAAATCCCGCTCTGCCTGCGGATTACTACCGCGAGTTGGGCAAAGCGCTCCGACATGCCAAACGCCACGGTTCGATGGTTTTGGGACTGTTGGGCGTGGTGTCCAATCCTGAAATGATCTCGGAGATGGCGGACTTTTTCCTGCGCATGGAAGACTGTCACTTAGCGCTCGTCGGCGGTGCGTTCGAAGGCAAGTACTACGTCTCGTTGCGAACGCAATATCGACCGGCCTATCCATTGCTCGAGCGAATTCTCAAAGACGACGGATCCTTCGGTGGTCACGGGCGCATTGCGGGAGGGCAGGTTCAACTTGACGAAGAGAATACCGATGAGGACCGCCGACGTTTAGAGCGCCGCATGCGAGCGCGTGCGCTGCTCATCCTCGAATCGGTGGACGGTGTTCAGGCGACGAAAAAAGACGGCAACCCGATCGTTTGACGTTGAGCACCCGGTCATGACAAAGGCTCAACCTCGCCTGCTTGTGTTGGCCGGTCACGACCCCAGCGGTGGCGCGGGAGTGGACGCGGATCGAGAAGCGGCGAGTAGTCTGGGTGTCGCTGCGGATTGCGTAGTGACTGCGGATACGGATCAAGACGGCGTGCGCGTCTCGGCGATTCGTCC
Organism: Planctomycetota bacterium; assembly: GCA_047639415.1. GTDB lineage: Bacteria > Planctomycetota > UBA1135 > UBA1135 > OFTM34. Next base: position 3,981 of record JBLINP010000343.1, read on the forward strand.
TCGCGCTGCAGAGCTATGGTTGCAGGAGGCGTCCAACTTCATGAGAGTTCCCGCGGAGATTCGGCCGCGCGCGATCAAATCCGGAATGCTGATCGGCGCCGAGCATGTGCGCGCCCTGATTCAGCTTGCGAAGCTTCATCCGGAGCTTCCTGTAGTGGTGGATCCAGTGCTCTCTGCATCGGGCGGTGAACTTTTCTTGGACGACTCCGGTCTGGAAGTCTTGCGGACTGAACTGCTGCCTCTCGGTCCGATTCTGACTCCCAATCTGCCGGAGATCGCGCGATTGCTATCGATTTCGGAAACGGAGCTGGTGGATTTGGACGCGCGTGAGGCTGCGGCTTTCCAGCTTCTCGAACTGGGTGCTACAGCTGTTTTGTTGAAGGGCGGACACGCCGAAGAGGACCCAATTCGCGACCTGATAGTTCGGCGTGGTTCTCCATCTGTTTGGCACGAGCACGCGCGAGTTCCCGGTCGCGGAATCCATGGCTCAGGCTGCCGGTACGCTTCGCGGGTCGCCGCGGGGCTCGCGCTGGGGCACGGTTTGGAATCGTCCGCGGACGGCGCAGGCCATTATTTACGCGCTATCATCGCGAAAGCTCACCGTTCGCAAATTTCAGGCCCTTAGAAAAGAGCCAGTGCTTGCACCTCGGCATCTAGG
>JBLINP010000344.1:0-4600 GCA_047639415.1 Planctomycetota bacterium
ACGCCGGCATCTCCAATCAGGTCAAAGTCAAACTTCGCAAGCTACGCGCGGAGGACATCCTCGAAGATGGCACTGCCGCACTTGAGGGTGCACATGGTTTGCTGGTTCCCGGTGGCTTCGGCGAGCGAGGCTTGGAAGGCAAGATCACGGCCATTCGTTGGGCACGCGAAAACAATGTGCCCTTCTTTGGCATCTGCCTTGGCATGCAGTGCGCGGTTATCGAAGTCGCTCGTCACGTCTGCGGTCTCGAAGGCGCTCACACCTTGGAGCACACCAAGCACTCTCCGCATCCAGTGATCAATCTGATGAAGTCGCAGGAGGGCGTACAGGATAAGGGCGGAACGATGCGTCTGGGCGCCTATGACTGCGACTTGGTCGAGGGCACCAAGATCCATTCGCTCTACGGTCAATCGAAGATCTCTGAGCGACATCGCCATCGCTTTGAATACAACAACGAATACCGTGAGCGACTTGAGGCAGGCGGACTAATCGTCAGCGGCGTGCACCCCGAGCTTGGGCTGGTCGAAACCGTCGAGCTCGAAAACCACCCGTTCTTCATTGGCGTTCAGTATCACCCGGAGTTCAAAACCTCCCCGCTAAACCCCCACCCGATCTTCAACGGTTTCGCTGCGGCTGCCCTTGAATACTCGCAATCGCGAAACCCCGACCTTTTGGTTCCCCAACCTTCGAATGCCTGATGGATTCCAACGACGACTTTGAACAAGGTGCCGAGGAAGCACCGCGAACTGCAGCCGATATGCCACTGCCCGGCGGAAACTTCCGCTTGTTCATTCAACGCTTGAGCTACCAAGGCCTGATGAGCATGGGCGTGCTGCCCAATCCGCTCACCAAGCAAACGCGACTCGACCTGAATCACGCGCGCATGTTGCTCGACGACCTCTCGATGATTGCCGAGAAAACTCGCGGCAACCTCGAGCCGGATGAATCCGAACACCTGTTCAAAATCGTCCGCGACTTGACCGCCCAGTTTGAGTCGGCCAAAAAGGGCGCTATCGATCCTGACCAGTTCGAGTAGCGCGCGGCTTAGCTCTTCTCGACGAACGCTCTCAGCCCGTCGCCGAACAGCAACTCCCAACCTTCACTCATGGTCTTCGCGGTGGCTTCAGAGACTGCGCCGAACATCGCATCTTTGATGGTCAAGAGCGTTCCGCCGTCGTGGTCTTCGAGCGCCAACTCAAGCATCGAGATGCCCGGACCTCCCCAGGGTGGCGCCATGTACCCGACAAGGTGGATCCACTCTTTGGGTACGACCATCTGAACGGTGTACCAAAGCAACGAACCGCCGTCCGCAGAGCTCTCCACCAATCGCCCTCCCGCCTGCGCGTCAAAGGTCACGATCGAGTCCGCACCGACCATGTGGAAATCCGGCAACCACCACGCGTTGGTTTCGTCCACTAGCGTCGACCAAACCTTGTCTACTGGCGCCTGAATCGGCACCTCCAACTCGTACTTCACCGTTTGCGTTGGTTCTGTTTCAAAACTCATATCGTTTGCTCACTTGCTTTTTCGGGTCACGGCCGTCGACTTGCGTCCGGCCTTCTGCTCGCGCTTACTCGTTTTGCCACCTGGCTGCTCCGCGCGACTTTTCAATCGCGACACAGCACCGGCCATACCGCGTACATGCTTGGATACGAACCGATCGTAGATCAGCTGAATCGGCATCGGATTCAATTGATTCCAGCGAACGCGCCCCTCGCGTCGAACGAGCACGAGATGCGCTTCGACCAACAAGTCGAGGTGCTTCATCACGCCCGTCCGGCAGAGGTCGGGAAACTTTTCAACGAGTTCGCCGGTCGTTCGAGGCTTCACAGCCAAGACGTCGAGCAGTTCTCGTCGAGTCGGATCGGCCAATGCCTTCCAAACCAGGTTCGCATCGGTCGCAGTCATGTCACCAGATAGTGACGCATTGACGATGATTGTCAAGCCGTTGATACGGCTAATCCGAACTGAGGTGCCGCGCCAACAAGCGGAGATCCACAATCACCGGTAGATGGTCGGAACCGAGATCGGGACCGACTTTCGCTTGCTCTGCCCAAAAACTGGAACCATGCCAGACGTAGTCGATCCGCATGAAACAACCGATAGGCAGACCAAAGTAGCGCCCGAACACAGGAAAGGTTGGCCCGATGCCGCTCCCCGCTTCGATAAAACTGTCTCGAAAGCCGGCGAGATTCAGCAGCGCATGTGAGGGACTCCGCATGGTGGTGTTGAAATCCCCCGCGATCAGCGTGCTCGAATCCAAATGAACTAACTTGACGAGTTTATCCAAGTCGCGGCCCGCTGCTGCCCCACGATCGAGAATGCCCACCGTGGGTGAGAAATGGACGACGAACAATTCGACCGACTCGTGAAGTACGTCGAGCGTGGCCCGCAAAAATGGACGGCCATCTTCCCAGGCAAACAACTCCTGCGAAGTGATCGGATACTTCGAAAGCAATCCCTTGCCGTCGATCCCACCGGCGTAAAAAACTCGGTGCGGGTAGCTAGCGGCGGTGAGAGTTTCAAGCTGATCCGCAAACCGATTCGTGACTTCGACCAAACACACGATGTCGGGCTTTGCTTCCTCCAAGAACTCCGCCACGCGCTCTGCGGAAGCCAAGCCGACACCCGTGTTGTAGGTGAACACGCGCAATTGATTGGGCCAGGTGCCATCTGCCTCCCCCACATTCTCCCGGCGAACAAACGATTCCTCCGAGCCCGTGAGTTCTTCGAACAAACGGCCGCCGAACAGAGTGCATCCCACGACGACGCTCGCAATTTGCAGCCCAGAAACAAGCAAGCTTCGTCGCTTAAGAAAGAGCGGCACCAACAAAAAGGAAGGCAGAATCAAGACCGGTAGCAAGTTGGCTGGCGCCGTAAGTATCCACGGAACGCCGCCCGGTAACCGCATCAATGCCGCCGTCAATAGAACGAGCGCGCCGTGAAGAATCGCGACGCGCTCGAGTTCGGAACGACCTTTACGGTTCGTTGATTTAGAGGCCACTTTTAGCGGTAAGCCGGGATTCCAGTCAATTCGTGACCGATCGCCAGCGTGTGAATGTCGTGCGTGCCTTCGTAGGTAATGACCGACTCCAAGTTACACATGTGACGTCCGACTTGATACTCGAGACTAATACCGTTGGCACCCAGCATGTCGCGACAGACTCGCGAAACCTCGAGAGCGTTGTGCACGTTGTTGCGTTTCATCATCGAAACCTGCGCGGGCGTCACTTTGCCTTGATCCTTCAAGCGTCCCAAACGCAATTGCGCCAATTGTGCGAGCGTGATGTTGGTCGCCATATCGGCCAGCTTTTTCTGCGCCAACTGGAAACCAGCAAGTGGCTTGTCGAAGACGATGCGTTGGCCCGCGTACTGAAGTGCTTCATCGAAGCAAGCCAAGGCTGCACCCGTTGCTCCCCATGCAATTCCGTAACGAGCTTGCGAAAGACAACCGAGCGGACCTTTCAGTCCTTTGGCATTCGGCAATCGATCGCTCTCGGGAACGCGCACATCTTCCATCACGAGTTCGGAGGTTACCGATGCTCGCAAACTGAACTTGTGCTTTTGTTCCGGAGCGCTAAAGCCCTTCGCATCCCCGCGCACGAGGAAACCGCGAATGCCTTCTTCGGTGCGAGCCCAGACCACAGCGACCTGACAGTCCGTGCCATTCGTGATCCACATTTTGCGACCGTTCAAAATCCAATCGTCGCCGTCGCGCTTGGCTGTCGTCAGCATGCCGCCGGGGTTGGATCCGAAATCGGGCTCCGTCAAACCGAAGCAACCGATAGCTTTACCCGAAGCGAGTTGCGGCAACCATTCGCGTCTCTGCTCTTCACTGCCATAGGCAAAGATCGGATACATCACGAGCGAACCCTGCACCGAGACGTAGGAGCGCAAGCCGGAATCGCCGCGCTCTAGCTCCTGGCAGATCAAGCCATACGAGACGCTGTTCATTCCCGCGCCGCCGTATTCCTCGGGAATCGTCGGGCCGAATACGCCCAATTCACCGAGTTCCCCGGCCATCTCTTTCGGGAAGGTGCCCGCTTCGAAATGCTCGGCGATAACCGGCATGAAGCGCTCCCCGACCCATGTGCGAATCGCGTCGCGCACCATGAGTTCATCCTCGGAGAACTCATCATCGAGGTTCATATAGTCCAATTGGCGAAAAGCGTCCATCGAGTTGCCCAATCAAGGTCCCAACGAATTGGGAGGTGGTTCCGGGAATGCCCCGCGGTTAGAAAAAAGGGCCGCCGATCCGCTAGAATCCGAAACGACGGCTCCGAATTCGGCATTCTACAGTCGATCCCCCGCCCGCAAGTCCAGAGTCCTCGATGTCTTCCAGAATTACTCCCTGTTCCCTGTGTGGCTACCACGCTCCCGCCGGTAATTGCCCGCACTGCGCACTCGATCCCATCGAAAGCTCTCTGGCCAAGCCCATCACGGGACTGCTAGCGGGCACCTGGGCAGGCATGACTGCCGTTCCGCACGGCATCGGCCTGCTTATCAAAACGAGGCAAATCAAACGCTGGTTGATTCCTCCACTCTTCCTGACCTTGATGAGCCTAATCGTTCTGCTCTATTTCCTCTTCGGTTGGCTCGA
>JBLINP010000345.1:0-4596 GCA_047639415.1 Planctomycetota bacterium
AAGGCGCTCTTCGACACCATGCAGCACACCGCGCGCCTCACCGCGATGGTCGTGTTCCTGCTGATCGGCTCCACCGCCTTCAGCCACGTCTTCCGCGGCCTCAACGGCGACCTGTGGATCGAGGACCTGCTCACGAACCTGCCCGGCGGCCAAGTCGGCTTCCTACTGACCGCCAACGCCGCGATCTTCCTGCTCGGCTTCTTCATCGACTTCTTCGAGATCGCCTTCATCATCCTGCCGCTACTCGTGCCAGCAGCAAGCGCGCTCGGCATCGACTTGGTCTGGTTCGGCGTGATGATCGGCATGAACCTGCAGACGTCTTTCCTCACGCCACCCTTCGGTTTCTCGCTGTTCTACTTGCGCGGAGTGACGCCGAAAGAGATCCCGACGACAGCGATCTACAAAGGCGTGATTCCGTTCATCGTGATTCAGCTGATCGGCCTACTAGTGATCTGCATCTGGCCCGAGATCGTGAGCTTCATCGACGTTACGCCGGCTGATTAAAGAGCGCGTTCGTGCGAGCGCGATTGCCAGCCCGCAATTCGATTCGATCAGATCGTCCGGTTCGCGAGATTAAAGCAAAGCGCCCCGACGATGCGGGGCGCGATGGTCATCGAACAGAAGGCTTGCCGCTTTCGCTACGGCGCAAGCAACACGGCAACCGCATTACTTGCAAAGTCGGCCACTCCGAAAGTAACGGCGGTCAAGCAAGCGTGATTGAGCGTCACACCCACGAGTGACGGATCCATCAACGCTGGCAATGAGAACGTCGCGACTGCTTGGCCCGTTCCCTCGAGCGTGCCCCGGAATGCTCCGAACGCAGCCAAGCCTGGGCTGGTCAAAGTCAGGTTCATGTAGACGTCGAAGTTAAGCGGCAGTACGACTCCGCCACCGAAGTCGATGCCGGGTGACGTTCCTGTCACTGAGCCGAAAGTGAAGTAAAACGAACCCGCTCGGCCCGCTCCACCTTCGAGCGTCAGCACTTGCGAGCCGCCCATACCGAGCGAGATTGAATTGACATCACTCGAGAAAGCGGGCCCAAAGAGATACGCAGAACCTGATTTCGTGCCAAAGTCGTCGTCGAACATTCCCCCGACGATCGCCGCTAACCGCCACCGAGTAACCGAAGAAGTCAAACGCTGCACCATCGCTGGGAAGATGTTTGGCGACCTGCAATCCCGTTTCCGTATCGAACAAGTACACGGCACCGGAGATGATGCCGTTGGCTTGAGCTGCACTTGCACCGACAATCGCCGTCGTTCCGTCGATAGCCTCCAACCGACCAAACAGCTCATTGGGTGCGCCATCGTTAGGAAGCAATTTTGCGAACTCATTGCTTCCGTCTGCTTGCGTCAATCCAGTTGTTAACAAAAGCCCACTGAAGGCCATTGCGAAAAAACAAATAGCGGTGAACGAATTTTTCATTGTGGGAAACTCTGGTTCGTCGCGATGAGAAAAGTGAAGGCAGTGCTGAAGTTCGTAGTCAGCGAAGCCGCGTGGTGCGAGAAATCACGATTCCTAGAGACTGAATCGCGATTTGAAATCCCGCAAAGCGATTAGCCCATTTGATTATCGATAAGCTGGTAATCCCAATCTTCTGACAGGCTCATGGCCGTTTCGCTAATTTGATTCGAAGCCTAAGTCCACAGAACACGACCGTATTGAAGTCGTACCTCGCCAAAGACGCCTTGACGATGCAGGGCCTTATGGAGAAGTCGCGGAGGCCCTGGAGCGCATTTACGGAACCTGAACTACAGACGTCGCGTTGCTCGTGCGCTCAGGCGTACCCGCCCCAGGCACTTCTCCGATAGCCCAATCAAATTTCTGGCCGCCGTTGCGTCTCTATTCCAGCGGAGCCCCCGGTTAGAGAAATTTGAAAGCCATAACGTAGGCGCCAAAAGCTCGTGCCGCTCGTAAGCTATGCCGCCCAAACGCGTGCGCGGCCAACGGACGCCCAGCTCAACCACTCCAAGAATCCCGTGAAATTTGCCCTAGCCCTCCCGATCCTTGCACTCAGCCTTACCGCTTGTCAAAGCGCCGAGGAGTATCGTCTTGAGGCCGACGAAGAAGCTTATAACCTCGTCGCGGATCGGCGCGCCCAGCTCTTTGGTGAGGACGGAGACTTCACCATCGAACCGCCGGAGGACAGCCTGCGAAGCCAAGTTCTGGCGGGCACGGTCACCCAACTCCTCGACTTGAGCCTGGCGGATTGTCTGAACATTGCGGCAGAGAACAATCGCGACTATCAATTCCGCAAAGAAGAACTCTATCGAGCGGCGCTCGACTTGACTCTTGAACGCTGGAGACTGAGTTGGATCGCGAGCGGGGAACTCGACATCGGTATTGATGGACTCGGAAGCACCGCGGAAACGCAAACCGCGGGAGGCGGGATCGGTTTTAGCAAGGTGCTGGGTACGGGCGCACAGGTCGTCGCAGATTTGGGCCTAGCCATTACCAACGATCTGACCGGTGGCGGTTGGAGCCGGCAATCGAGCGTATCACTGCTCTTCACGCAGCCTCTTTTGCGCGGCGCAGGAGCCTGGATCGTCTACGAGGATCTGACCCAGGCAGAACGCGAGCTGGTCTATGAAGTGCGAACCTTCGAGCGCTTTCGCAGGCAGTTGGCCGTCGATGCAGCCGGGCGCATTTTGCGCCTACACCAAAACCTGGACACGATCGAAAACGAACGCCGCAATCACGAGAACGTCATCAAGATTCGCGAGCGCAACGTGGCGCTGTCGGAGGCGGGACGCCTGAGTGATATTCAGGTCGACCAAGCCCGACAGGACGAGTTCAGTTCGGAAGATCGGTTGATCAATGCGCGCCAGAACTATGCTTCGGCGCTGGATTCGTTCAAGTTCTTCCTGGGCCTGCCCATGGACGTCGAGATTTCGGTGAGCCCGGACGAACTCCACCGATTGGCGAGTATCGCGGAATCGGTAGAGGGGCTGGAACGAGAGCAAGTCATCGATTTGGCCTATCAGAATCGCGTCGACTTCAAGACCGTGGTGGATCGGACCGTGGATGCGGAGCGGCGCTCGCGCGTGGCGGCGGATGCCTTGCGCATGGGGCTTGACATCGGCTCTTCCGTCAACGTGTCTTCCGAGACCGACAACCCGGTCAAATTCAATTTTCAGGACGTGAGCTGGAGCTTGGGGCTCGTGATTGATCTCCCGATCGACCGAACTCTTGAGCGGAACAATTACCGCGCGTCCTTGATCTCCTGGCAAGCGGCGGCGCGCAACGCGGCCGAATTGGAAGATGCAATCGCCAACGATTTGCGCGACGAACTGCGCGAATCCGACGCTCGTCGTGAATCGAAGCTGATTCAGTCTCGAGCAGTCCTGCTGGCGGAGAAGCGCGTGGAAAGCGCAAGCCTAAATCTCCAAGCCGGTCGGGCCAGTACCCGAGACTTGCTCGAAGCTCAAAGCTCGCTCGTCTCCTCGCGCAACGCCGAGACTCGCGCTTTGATCGACTACACTTTGGCACAACTCGATATCGTTTTTGATATGGGACTTTTGCGAGTGGAAGAAGAAGGAATTCGGGTCGACACCATGTCTGAACCTGCGTCTGAACCCACGGGAAGCATGGAAGCGCAATGACCGCGAATAAGAAAAAGAAGAGAAGCCCCCTGTGGACTTTCGTGATTGTGCTGGTGGCGGCGGGTGCAGCCCTAGTCTGGGCTCAGCGCGAAGGCCTCCTTTTCGTTGAGGAAGAGGGCAACGAAATCGCCGGCGCTGTGGTGCGGCGTGGTCCGCTCGAAATTACCGTCACCGAACGCGGAAATCTGACCGCGAAGAACAGTGTCAGCATCAAAAGCGAGGTCGAGGGCCGCGCGACTTTGCTCTTCCTGATCGATGAAGGTACGCAGGTTCAGCCCGGAGATCTCTTGGCCGAAATCGATACGGCCGACCAAGTGGACAACCGGGTTGCCCAGGAAATCTCGGTGCAAACTGCTCGCGCCGCGGCTACCAAAGCGCGGGAAGGCTTAGAGATTCAACGCATCGAGAACGAGAGCCTGATTGCGAAGGCCGAGCAGGATGTCGCGTTCGCAAGGCTTGACCTCGAACGATTCATTGGTGCCGATGTTGCCGGGCTCGAGGGTCTCGAGTTTGACGAAGTACGCGCGCACATTGAAGGCGAAGAGCCCAATCCTATCGACGGTACGGATGAACTTGTTGACGGCGATGAAGTGGGCGACGAGGACGCTGGCTTCAGTGGCGGCAATCGGCGGCAGGAACTTCAACAACATCGCGATGATGTCCTGATCCGCGAAGAAGAGCGTCAGCGAGCCAAAGATCGTCTCAACTGGAGCAGCAAATTAGCTGAGAAGGGTTTCGTAGAGCGCTCGGAACTCGAAGCGGACAAGTTGGCCTATACCCGCGCGGGGATCATGCTCGAACAGGCTGATCGCGCTTTCTATCTGCTCGAAAAATACGAGCACCCCAAAACCTGGACGACCTTGCAAGGTGACTTCCGCGAAGCGGAGCGGCAGTTGCGTAAGGCCAAAAAGCAAACCGTGGCCCTGCTCGCCGACTTTGAGGCGGCCAAGGAAACGACCAAGGTCAAGCTCTCTCTCGAAGAGGAAAAGCTCGT
>JBLINP010000346.1:0-4592 GCA_047639415.1 Planctomycetota bacterium
TGCCCCCGCAGACGACCTTGTAAGGTCGTCGAGGACGCCAGTACCTGCAAAGTGCCAGCAGGAACCAATAGACCGGCAGTGCCGGTCGTTCGTGGTGTTTGGTCCGCGTGTTCATGAATAATTCGGGTTAGAGGGTGATGAAGCCAACCATTTCGTTGTAACGGTTTTCGATCGAGGCGCGATCGTTGGCAGCCAGCGGCTCAATCGTGAACCCCTGCACGCAGAAGGATGCCGTGACCGTTCCGTAGACCATGGCTTTGCGCATGGTGGCGGGCTCGTAATTGCCCTCTGCCGCAATATGCCCCATGAATCCGCCTGCAAAGGAATCGCCAGCGCCAGTCGGGTCGACGACCTTATCGACGGGATAGGCGGGAATTGAAAAATGAACGTCTTTGCCGATCAAGAAGGCGCCGTGCTCGCCTTTTTTCAAAACGACGTACTTGGGTCCCATCTCGAGAACCTTACGAGCGGCTGCAAGCAAGTGCGTCTCGCCAGTCAGCATGCAGGCTTCTTCGTCGTTGAGCACCAGGCCGTCGATCTTCTTCAAGAGCGCAACCAAGTCGTCGCGCATGATGTCAATCCAAAGGTTCATCGTGTCGGCCACGACAAACTTGGGCGCGGTGAATTGTTCAAGCGCCTTCATTTGAACGGTCGGCGCCGCGTTGGCTAGAAAGACGAACTCAGAGTCTTTGTATTCGGCCGGGACTTTTGGATCAAAGTGCTCGAAGGTGTTCAACTCGGTGAAGAGCGTCGTGCGCGTATTCCAATCCGGTCCGTAACGACCGCCCCATCGAAAGGTCTTGCCGTCGGCGACTTCGATGCCGCTGCAATCGACACCCAAATCGCGCAAGTCGCCCAGGTTCTTATCGGGCAAATCAGTCCCGACCACTCCAACCATGCCGACCTTGCCAAAGCGTGCGGCTGCGGCGGCGAAGAACGTCGCGGAGCCACCAAAGGCTTCATCGCGCTTATCAAAGGGGGTTTCAATGCTGTCGAACGCTAGCGATCCAATGACGGTCAGTGACATGGCAGATACAGGGGGGTTTTTAAGTGAACCGAGCCAGTGGGCCCGGATTATTGATTGCGCGCGTTATAGATTTCATCTCGCGCGCCGGGCAAGAGTAGGAAGATACCACCGAGGAGGCCCAGCAGCATTTGGCAGACGCGGAAAGTCAGGCTAACGGCGATTCCCAGCGATCCACGGGCGTCAATCATGCCAAACAGCCAGACATAGAGCGCTTCTCCGACTCCCAATCCTCCGGGTGAAGTCGGTAGCGCCGTGATGATGTTGGCGATCGGAACAATGACGAAGTACTGATCCCAACTGACTTCGGTGATGGGTACTCCACACGCCAGACCGAGGCAGAAGACACCGTTGATGTAGATGAAGTGATTCCCCAGAGAGAGCAGTAAAGCCAGCGCAATGGTGGGCTTGTGCTGGGAATACAACATGACTGCATCGTCGATCAATTTGATCTTGTCGCCCATGGGCAACTTGGCGAGCAGGGCTTCGAATCGGACCAACTTGCGCAGGGTCTGACTGAAATAGATCGTCGCTCCGACGACGGTCGCAATCAGAAACAGCCCCACCGAAAGCATCAGGTCTTCAAAACCTGGAACCAAGAAAACGACGACCACTGCGATCGAGGCCAACGCGATCAAACCCAGGAGTCGATCGACAATGACCGAAACGAAGGCGTCGGTGCGACGTCCGGGGCTTTCACGCACCACGATGATCGTTTTAACCAAGTCGCCGCCGGTCAACCCGGGGACGATCGTATTGAAAAACAGACCGAGGAAGTTCAGGCGAAAGCAGTTGAACCAAGTCGAGCGCAACTTGATGCCCTTGAGCAATAGCCACCAACGCGTGACAACAATGCAGTTTCCGAGAAAGAACAACAGGAGCGTCAGCCCCATGTAGCTCAAATCCAAATCACGGAAGATGCGCATGACGGATGGCGTCCAGATGTACTGCCCACCGGTTCCGTCGCTAGTCGTATCGCGTGTGACTTGTACCGCTTCATCGCCCGCTTGCCAGCCCACCAAGGCGGGAGGCACGAGCTCTTCTGGGGCCCAGTCGTCATCTGGCTGAAACGCGATGTCGTTGCCACGCCATTCGCCTTCCACAACACCGGGGACGATGACTTCCGAGCCGTCCGATGAGGTCCAAGTCAGTCGGCCACCTAATGGCAAAAACCAAAAGACGACAACGAGAAGTCCAATCCCAATCAGGGGTTTCAGGCGGTCTTTGAGAGTTTTACGCCCGCCTTTGACGATCGTAATTTGCCCTTCGGCAGCTTCCTCACTCAAGGCTCAACCCTGCGCACGCGATCGTCACCGATTTCGGCCGCCTGACGCTGTTCCCACCAAAACACCCAATCCTCGGAACGAAGGCTGTCAATGCCCGCGTCCGTCACTTTGTTCAAGGCCTGGCAAGCAGCGATTGAGACATCGCCGTTCAGAGGGGTTCGCGTAACCATGACCAAGTTGGAGATCCAAGTGCGGTTCCAATCGAGCGCTTGCTCGGCCCCCAAGTCCTGTTCGGGTTGGGGCAAACCATGCTCCGCGATGGAGCGCATCAACTGGTGCATCACCAAAGGATGTTGATCTCGAAGGGCGGCTAATAGCAATTCACCCGCACGGTTCCCCGAAGCTTCCACCCACGCTCGAATCGAAGCCGCGCGAACGATGGGCTCTTGGTCATTACTCGCAGTGCCAAGCGCGATGGACGTCATTCGAAAAGCCACATCTCGAATCAACTGACGAACTGGTTCAAAGTCGTCGCCACCGCTGCCACTCGAATCCAAGAGCACAGCACCCGTTCTTAGAATACGTCGCCCGGCCATGATCCCGATGTTGAGGTCGCCGAGCGCCGTGCAAGCTTCAGCCAACGCGTCGGATTCGCCGCCGTCGAGTTGTGCAGCAAAGGCTTCAATCAAGTCGGCCAGTTTGCCGCTGAGTTCTTCCGCCGTCGGCTCTTCCGCTTCAGTTGGAGCGGATATAGGTCGCGTCACATTGAGCGTGCGCCCAATGGCTCCCAACTCCAGCACGCAACGCTCGCGCGACAGGATATAGGGGTCACCCACCGCCAACCACGAGTACATCTCCGTCTTCAGCGCGAGCACGCGCAAACCGTCTGTGGGAAACCGCTCCAAGTTGAGCAGCAACTCCAAACATTCCGTGGACGGATCGTTGACCAACGCTTGGTCTTTGTCAGCGAAGTCGAAGGCTTCTCCTAAAGGAGACGCCGCGGCAAAGGCTCGTCGCATCAAATATTCGCCATCGCCCATCAGTGCAGCGCTGTAACTCACTCGACCATCATCGTGATGAAGCTCGTTCAGGTTGTAGACGTGCGCGTCGAGCGAATTGCAGGCTGGCAAGGCCACGAATGAGAAGAGCGCGATAAGCAACTTCAATCTCCATCGAATTTGAGCCGTGGGCGAATGCATGGAGTTCGAGGCGGGGATCGTCACTGGACGGGCTAGATCGAGGGTCGGGGAGATAATCGTGAACTCAATATCCTGAGCGGTTCGGAAGTCTAGCCGATTTGTCCGGCCCGAGCCTAGGTCTGCGGTTCAAGGAAGAGGAGGCCGAAGAGTTTTATCGCCACTCGGGTTAGGATCGTCCGAAATGAACGCCCCATTCTCAATTCTCGTGCTCAGCGGGTTCGGATTTGTCGTCGGCAGCCTCATCGTCGCGTGCAACGACGCCAGCACGCAAGCACCGTCGAAGCGGCTATTCCTGTTGACCTGCGACACGCTCCGTGCCGATCGCTTGGGCGCTTACGGCTACGATCGGCCGGTCAGTCCCAATTTGGATGCCCTCGCCGATCAGTCGCTACTTTTCGAGCGCGCCTATAGTTCGGCGGCCAGCACGGTTCCAGCCATGAGCAGCCTGCTTTCCGGACGCCTTCCGGATGAAATCGGCGTCTCGGGCGGCAATCAAACGCTGATGCATCCCGGGTTCGTAACCTTGGCGGAGTTAGCGGGCGAAGCGGGCTTGGCCACGGGCGCCATCGTTTCCAATTGGGTGTTACGCCGTCAGCCCGGTCGATCGGACGCCGGAGTTTCGCAAGGCTTCGGCTTCTACGACGACCGAATGGATCAGATGGAAGGCGTTCGTGCCGTTCCGGAACGACGCGGTGACTCCACCACATTGGCGGCAACGAAATGGTTGCGCGACCGAAAGCGATTGGGAGAGGACAACTTCTTCCTGTGGGTTCACTACCAAGATCCACACGGTCCTTACGATCCCAGTGCACAGGATCTCGACCTGCTTCAACGCGAAGCGGCCGATGCTCCAGCGGAAGAAACCCAGACGGTGAAGCTCGGAACCAACACTTCTGGCAAGCGCCAGATTCCGGACTACCAGATCATCGATGGCGAAGCGCGTCCGTTTTTCTACCTCGATCGCTACGATGCAGAAATTCGAACCTTTGATCGCGCATTGGGCAAACTGCTGGACGAAATTCGCTCCCTCGGTTGGTTTGACAATTCGCTGATCCTCTTCACCGCCGATCATGGCGAGTCGCTCGGCGAAAACGATTACTGGTTTTGCCACGGGCAGAGCCTGAGCGATGAAGTCGTTCGAGT
>JBLINP010000347.1:0-4474 GCA_047639415.1 Planctomycetota bacterium
AAAGACGGTTCGCTGGCTGGCGAGTACTTTTTTCAGAATGACGAACTGTTCCTGTTTCGATTGCAACTAGGCGGAGCAGTGGCGGTTCGCACAAGTCGAGCGAGTTTCGATAAAAGCTTCCGTGATGATATGGATCGACGCAGCAAGGAACATTTGGGCGATCAAGTCAGCCCGGCTTCGACGCGGTGGATCAAACCGCGTCTCATCGTCACCGAAAACTGATCGAGCCGATGGCGGTTTCGGTTAGCTGATGGTGAGCGGAGCGCGCATAGCCAGTGCGCGCAAAAAGTGCTGTTCCTCGACCATCGTAGAATCTTCGAGATCCGCCAGGGTTCGAGCGATGCGTCGCAGGCTTTGAATCGCACGGGCTGAGAGTTCGTGCTTTCGCGAAGCGCGTTCGAACAGCCGCGTGATCGGCGGGGTCAGCGGGCAAAACGTCTCGAGTTGCGTCGTTCCAAGATCGGCCGTACGAACACCAGGCAGACGCTCCCAGGCTTTCGCTCGAGCTCGGGAAACCAATTCAAGACGTTGATCTACCTTACTGGTGTGGTCCGATGCTTCGCGACGAACAAGCGTTTCTAGATCGGGCGGCCCCAACTCGACGCACAGATCGATGCGATCCATGAAGGGCCCCGAAAGACGATTGCGATAGCGCCAAATCTCCCGCTCGGAACAACGGCAGGGCACCCGTGGATGTCCGTGATAGCCACAGGGGCAGGGGTTCATGGCGGCGACCAGTTGAAACTTCGCCGGCAGTTCCAATTGAACGCCGGCTCTGGCGATCGAGATCTTGCCTTCTTCCAACGGTTGTCTCAAACACTCCAAAACTTCGCGTTTGAATTCGGGCAACTCGTCTAAAAACAAAACGCCGAGGTGGGCGAGCGTGATCTCGCCCGGCTTGGGAGGCGAGCCGCCTCCTACAAGTCCTGCGTAACTCGTGGTGTGGTGTGGCGAACGGAAGGGACGTTCGCTTGCCAGTCCAGCCGACCACTTCCCCGTGGCGCTATCGACGCGCGTCAATTCGATACGCTCGTCCAACTGCAGGGGGGGCAACATGTCGATCAATGCACGGGCGAGCAAACTCTTGCCCGTTCCGGGTGGTCCAACGAACAACAACGCATGCCCACCTGCCGCCGCCACGCTCAAGGCTTCGAGTCCAAGCTCTTGTCCGCGGACCGATGCGAGGCGAGTTGAATCGGATACTGCCAAGTTGCCGGCGATTCCAGGAGACAGGGCTTTGGGTTGTCCGTTGCCGGATAAGAGCCCTGCGACTTCTGCCAAGTTACGGCAGGCGAAGACCTTTATGCCGGGAACAAAGGCTGCTTGTCGTGCGGAGAGCACGGGAGCAATGAGTCGGTCGTATTGAAGCTCGCGAGCGAGCGAAGCCGCGGCGAGGCCACCGGGCCCACCATGCAGTGTGCCATCGATGCCCATCTCGCCGAGCATGAGCACGTTCTCCAAACATCTTGGATTCAGATGCCCAACTGCGGCGGCGGCACCGATGGCGAGCGGCAGGTCGAGAATTTCGCCCGCTTTGCGTCGACCGGCAGGAACCAAGTTCAAGTACAGGCGACCGGGCGGGATATGTAGCCGGTTCTCTGCTAGCGCGCAGGTCAGTCGTCCGCGGCTCTCCCGAATGACCGGATCCGGCAATCCCGATAAAATGACCTCCGTTCGGCCTTCTTGCGCTTCCACAAAGCGAGCCTCAACCGTCACCAGTTCCGCGCCGGTTCCCACCAGGCATGCTCCATGTACTCGTACCGTCTTCACCCTTACATGACGGTGCGATTTCGAATTGGTTGCCCATTTGCTCTCCAATTTGGCCGTGTTTCATGCCGTCCCCAATAAGATGCAGGCTCGCCAGCTTCCCGCTTGTCACAAATCGACCTGCTATCCGTTGAAGTGAACTGCTCGCTTGCGCGATGCTATTCGCCCCCGAAGGAACCCCATGACCGGCTATTACAAACCCGAACACCTCGCGCAATTTCATTCGATCTCTGAACACGCCCCGGATCTGGGAGGCAAGTTCTTCGATTGGTATGGAGCGGTGATGGCGGATGGCGCGCTTTCAAGTCGGGAGAAGAGCCTGATCGCCCTGGGAGTTTCGCATGCGGTCCAGTGTCCGTACTGCATTGAGGCTTACACGAAGGATGCGCTCAAGCAGGGCTACGATGTCGAGCAATTGACGGAAGTGGTTCACGTGGCTTCGGCGATCAAAGGTGGTGCCGCTTTGGTTCACGGAATGCAGATGCGCGAAGTTGCTGACGGATTGGGGATGTGAGCGGGTTGACGAACGAAGATCCGAACACCGCGATGAAACAGCTACGCGTTTTGCCGACGTTGAATCGACAGAACAATCCGTTGGCGGATCCGGTGAGTCAAATCAAGCTTTTGAACGGGCTTGAGCTGAGCGGGCCAAGTGACTTTGATCGTCAGTTGGGAACCGCAGGCCTCTCTCCGCTGCACGCAACGGGCATCGATATCTTGCAGCTCAACCTTGGGCGCGTGTGCAACCAGACCTGCGCGCACTGTCACGTCGATGCGGGACCGGATCGCAAAGAGAACATGTCGCATGCCGTGGCCGAGTCCTGCATGCGCGTTTTGGCGGAATCCGACATTCCCACCGTGGACATCACGGGCGGAGCGCCAGAGATGTGCCCCGAGTTTCGTTATCTGGTCGAAGAGTCCAGTCGTTTGGGGCGGCACGTGATCGATCGCTGCAATTTGACGATTCTGCTCGCCAAGCGCTACGAAGACTTACCCCCGTTTCTCGCCGACCACGGTGTCGAAATCGTTTGCTCACTGCCGCACTACCGCGGGCTCAGTACCGACAAGCAGCGGGGAGACGGCGTCTTTGACGCCTCAATCGAAGCGCTACAACGATTGAATGCTCTTGGCTATGGTCGCGCCGGTTCGGGATTGCGTTTGGTGCTGGTCACGAATCCCGTCGGCGCGTTTTTGCCCGCGGGCCAGGCTTCGATGGAAGCCGATTGGAAGCGCGAGATGAAGTCACGCTACGACATTGAATTCGACGCGCTGTTTTCCATAACCAACATGCCGATTAGCCGCTATTTGGAATGGCTAGAACGCACGGACAACTTGTCGGGTTACATGCAAACCCTAGTGGATGCGTTCAATCCCGAAGCCGCGCGCGGTGTGATGTGCCGCAATACATTGAGCGTCGGTTGGGATGGCCGTTTGTTTGACTGTGATTTCAATCAGATGCTCGATTTGGAACTGAAAGCGGGGCTTCCAGCATCCATCGAAGAGTTCGATTTTGAGCTGCTGGCGAAGCGGGAAATAATTACCGGACGGCATTGCTTCGGATGCACGGCGGGTGCCGGATCCTCCTGTGGCGGCTCTACGGCCTGACCAACAGGCCGCTGTGTACGATATCTGTACCGGGCTCCGAGACTCTCAAGACTGCTCGCTCAGCCAGTCGAATTGACTGCTCATAGGGAAGGTTGCAACTCATAGGGAGTTTTGCGACGAACGAATTCTCTGAAGGGGATCGAATGCAGTTTGTATCACTGTTGGCTTTGCTGACGATTGCGGTGATGGCTTTATTTGCTGGCTTGCGCGTTCGGCGCACATCGTTTTTGGCGGGGACGTATATGACTCGCCTAGATTCCGATCGATGGAACGGCGGTTGGATCGAATGGATCTTGGTGAAGCACCCGTCGATCTGCCATTTGTTGGATGCAATAAGCGACGTCTTGCCCGGACGCGGCGCAGATATTACGGACACGGTGTCGGCGACGACGAGTTTCACGCGCGTGCAGTCGCACGCTCTACTTCATCGCTACTATCGCCTACAAGTTCACAACATGTTGCGCGTGATTATGGTGATCGTATTTTGCGGAATGTTGCTCGCGATAGTGCCCGAAGGGCTGACTCAATCGACTCACAAAATTGTTGGCGTCGGAAGTTCTATACTGTGCCTTTACGCGATGCGCTGCTGGTGGCGAATTGACCGTGATTGTCGTAACGGAAACACTCGACTGCCGAGGTCGAACGCCGAATCCGTCCACACTGCTTTTCACGAGTTGTCGCGAAGCGCGGCCTTGCAGGCTTTGGCTTTTGCTCTGATGTTTGGGATGAACGTCGGACTCCAGGTGGTGGAGTATCTCGATGTGAACAATAGCTTCGCATTGAACGGCGACGTAGAAGGCGGCTTTAAGTTGCCCTTCGTCGAGGAGTGTCCGACCTAGTGGGTTGAGCGGGAGGTTCGTTCAGGGACAGGCTAGGGGCGGAGTTAGAGTGGCTGGGGATGCGCGAAATGAAAGCGGGCGAGCGATGCTTGAGGGGATCGGGAGGATCCTCGAACCACCTTGAACTGCCTAGCACCCGTGTTGATAGCCGCACATCTTCAAGCCGCGACAGCATTCCGTTTTTTCCAGCCGTCCACGCTCTCCCCACTCCTCGAAAGTGGATGCACGCTGCGACCTTTCCACTCCTGCCGCCAGGACAGTAC
>JBLINP010000348.1:0-4460 GCA_047639415.1 Planctomycetota bacterium
AAACACCACGAACGACCGGCACTGCCGGTCGTTCGTGGTGTTTGGTCCGCGTGTTCATGAATAATTCGGGCTAGCTGCGTTCGATTTAGACAGAGCCGTACAGCGCGAACTTTGCGGCGTCGTCGACGAAAGTGATCGCATCATCGGGACCCGCTTTACTCACCCATTCATCCAGGACGGCTTGAGCGCTTGTAGTCGGAGCGATATGGATCGCTTCGACGTCCTTCGGATCGAGCGCACTACACATGTGGACCTTTGCAAGTCCCGACAGGTAGAGCCCAAACTTATAGGCCTTGTGTGAGTACAGCACGTACTCGCCCTCGGGGCGCTTACAGACTTCCGTCAATGGTTTCCGCAACGGCTCAAAAAAATTCTGTCGCGCAGCCTGCGTTCCGATGCCATTCGCGCATTCGGAGAGGAACAACACCTCCCCACCATCGTTCACGGCGGCGCGCGTCAATTCGAGGGCCCGTTGGGACGTGTACAGGCTTTCGTCGTGAGGATGACCGCCAGGCGAGACCACTAAAAAGCGGCTAGGCCTAACTTCCAGCCCCGAAACGCGATCCACCACTTCCATGGCCCTGCCCGCAACTTCCTCCGTCCGACCGCCTCCGATCCAAGCGGGCCTCTCAACGGATCCGACCACGGCGATTGCGAAATGCTCGCGATCACCGATCAACATGCGAAATCCTTCGACCATGTCCTCCGCCAAAGGGTTTTTTCGTCTGCCCGGATTGGGATGCCATGGATGTCGTCCAAACGTTGCCCGCTCATCCATCGTGTGCGCATGATTGCCACGCGCAGTCTCATAACTGGCCAACCCCGGCACGTAATACTTCACGGGGTTCGAATAGCCAGCGAAGTAGTGCACCTTCATGTTGGCGAGCACTAAAAACACATCGCAAGCCATCGCATCCGCGTTTATTGCGACGTGAGTACCGCGCGATGTCACTCCCACATCCTCAAGTGTTGGGCTTTGTGCGTCGTGAACGTGCACTTGTGCGGGAATACCGAGTTCACGGAAGCGCTCTTGAACAAAATTCGCCAATGCCACGTTGTCTGCGGCCTTTGGATCGTGCGTTCCGGTACATAAAAAGACTTTCAAGCCCGCCGCATCGTGAAGTTTGCCCGCCAAGCCCGGCAAGAACGCATCAAAGGTTCGCTCACGCGTTGCATCCGCCAAAAGTAGGCCCACAACGCGGTCTTTAATCTTTGAAAAAAAATTATCGCATTCGAGTTCACCGAGCGCATTTTCGATCATCGACGCTGCATCGCCTGCGAACTCCGTTTGCGTGTTGAAAGCTAGGTGACGAGCAACATGTTTACTCGGCACAGCAAGGTCTAACACTCCCCGTCCGTACTTCAACGAGAGCTTCATCACATTCCAACAACGGCGCGTACGCCTGAATGCGTACGAAATACGGCCTTTAAACAGACGAAGCGGCTCGCCCGAAGGCGAACCGCTCGTGATGTCGTAACAGTAACCGTCCGTGCAGTTGCTCGCGAAGACATGACCAAAACACTTGGTCGAAAGACTAAACCTTGCCTCCGAAGAACAACTTGCAAGCCCCCGAATGCCAAACTCACTCCATATCTGTCAAGCAAATGCTTCTATAGAAATTGAAGTGCATCTGACATTGGGAACGTTTTATTTCGACTTGCAGTCTCAATCGCTTGAGTTGAATTCATGCGCGGCGACACTCGCGAATGAATTCATCACGACCATTACGCGTTCCAACACGCTATGAAACGCGTGCATAGCAGCTCAGTAAGGCGCTGTGCATTAGTTTTTATTGGAACGAAACGCTGCGAGCGCACGTCGTGACCACATTCGCGCCAACGCACCGCGAACAGACGCTCCGATTGTGGTTAACTCAAGCGCAATAGGGTTCAACGCTTCATCACACACTGCCAAGACGGCACGTGCGGCAGTTTGATTCCCACAATTGAGTTCGAGTCGAGCGAGTCGATCGAAAGCGCGCACTCGATCAAGCATTCGCTGTGCACGGCGCGCAACCAACAACCACGTTCGCCGCGCAGCATCGAACTCATGCAACTCGCACCATACAACTCCCTGCCAGTACAACGCTGCATCGCGATGTTCGCGACGCGCGCTCTCGTCGTGCGACAATTCAAAGTAATGATCGAGAGCAGACGACCACGCTTGTGATCGTCGTTGAAGGTGCCCGAGTTCGAGTTGGGCGCGGGTTCGAAAGCCCGTGCCTTTGCCCACTTCAAACGCCTGCCGAAAAGCAGCGCGCGCCGCACCATCCTCACCGCGGGCTCGCAAAACTTCGCCAGCCCGAAAGGCCACCTCCGCTTGGCTCGTGGAAAGCCCAGGATCGTCGCTGGCGTCCATCAAGCCTTCCCCGCCTGATCGCCCGACGAGAACCTCCAGGGCCTCTCCTGGCCACTTCACAGCTCCAGGGCTGCCGCTTGCTCGCGAATACGCCGCGGAGCCCAGACGCGCTGTGAACGCGACCAGCGCCACTCCGCAAATTGCGATGCATACCGCTTGACAGCGTCGAACTCTCAACACGTCTTCGGAGTTGGCAATTGATTCGAGAGAGCGAATCGACGCGACACCGCTTTTAACAATCGATTGCGTGCTCGAAACAATCGCATCTTCACGACGTTTGGAGTCACCCCATACTCCGCGGCCACTTCACGGCAGCCACCTTGTTCGCGACCGTAGAAGTTAAGGAGCAATTCGCGATCATCGTGCTCCATCCCGCGCAACTCACCCGACAAACAATCGAGCACCGTATCGCGCTTCATCAGCCAGTTGCCAAAGCGCACGTCGGCATCCGAACAACTCACTGGGTCGGGCGAGTCTTTGGAGGGCAAGAGATCGAATACGTAATCTTCAATCGACTGCTTGTGAATGCGCGTGCTCTTGCGTTTTCGATCCATAAGGACGTTGTTCGCGATGATGGCTATCCACGACCGCAGGCGCTCCGGCCGTTCGAGCTTCTTTCGAAATCTCGCCGCCCTCATCAACGTCTCTTGAATCACATCATCCACCTCGTTCATATCGCGACAGCGCCCACTCAGGTATTGCTCCAAGTTCTGCCGCTGCTCCTCCAACCCACACCAGTTGTCCGTCTCGCACGCCACTTCATTGCTTTCCATCACTTTCCCCGCCCCTTCGATCGGCTAAGCGCGGCGTTCGTCGCTGCGCACAGGGAGCAGACCGCGCGAAGGGCGAATCGTCGCTGGTCGGCGAATTTGTCGAAGGAAGCGCGCTTGCGAGGAAGCGGAGAAAATGGGGAGTTCTCCAGTTCGCCTACGCGACCGAACAAACCTTCGGCGAGACGGGCTTCGCATCCCCGAACGAACGGCCCATCAACGAAAGCGGGCGGCGAATCCCAAAGGATTCAGCCGCCCGCTGTTCTCGAATACGGAGTTTTCTACTTTTTGCGGAAATCGCGAGCTTGGTCCGCCCACGTCGAAGTCTCGTGATTGCGAATCACGCGGCTGTAAAGCTTGTTGGCGCGATCATTGTCGTCGTCGCTGCCGAGCAGGTTGAAACAACGCCCGGCGTAGAACATGGCTTTGGGGGCATAGCGCACTTCGTCGCGGTAGAGCACCACCACGCGCAAGAAGGTCATCAGCGACTCGTTGATGTCCTCCGCCTCGCGACTAGCGGCCGCAACCTGGAATTGGCAGTCGCCCAGGCCGGTGTAAGCGCCCGCGAGGGTTTCTTCGTCAGCAGAGGGGTCGGCGATCACATCTTCGAACAGACCGCGTGCCTTCGCGAGCGCCGCCTCTCCGCCTTTCCCCGTGGGACCTGCGTCCACGAGGTGAGATTCGCCGAGCGCGACGGTCGCACGATTGCGCACGGTGGGGTACTCACCACCAGCGTCTGTCTCGATCGCACTCAACGCAGTGCGCCGCGGTTCCCCACGCAAAGCGCTATCCACCAAAATTTTGAACAAGCGACATTCCAAACTCCACCGCTTGGAAAGATCCTTGGACACGATCAGGTTCTCAAGCTTATCCAAGGTCGACTTGGCTCCGGCCTCGTCCTGCATTTCAGCCATGGCCGTCGCCATGGTCATGTAGGCACCCGGGACGTAGCGCGAATCGGGGAACTTGTCGATCAAGACCTTGGCGGCTTTCACCGTGCCTTTGGGGTCGCCGGTGATCTCATTCAGATCGATGATTTGATTGGCGGCGTAAGCGGGCGCCCAGAGCTGGCGCTTCTCCGGACGATCCTCCAAGTGACCGGTGAGGTACTCGGAGAATAGTTCGTAAGCCAGTGACAAGTCATCTTCCTTGACCGCCGTGTCCGCGCGCTGAACCAAGTTCGGCACCTTCGAATAATCGATGCTCAGCACGTCGGCAGCCGGAACAGACTGCTCTTTGCGCTTGCTGTCCTTGTAGGTGACCTCCGACATCGTCTCCGCGACGATCGTGCAGTCTTCGATTGGATCGCCCGAAACCAAATAGATCTGGTC
>JBLINP010000349.1:0-4428 GCA_047639415.1 Planctomycetota bacterium
ATTCCGTGTCGTCGTCGAAGACGAATTTTGGGGGGAGGAGGGGCGGCTTCTCGTCGAGGTCGGATGAAAATCGAGCGATATCGGCATGTAAGGTCGCGCCGATGTTGAACTCGAAGTTCTTGTTCGCAGTGCGAAAGTACAGGCCCGAATCCCAGTCAAATTCGAACTTGGCCTTCGGCGACTTCTCTGCGAAGGGTTGCGCCAGAACTCGAATGGGCGCGCGATTGAAGTAGGGATAGGCAAGCGGCTCAACTCGGTTCCACACAGGCGGTTCGGCTAGGGCGGGACTCGAGAGGAGAAGCGAGGCGATAGCTGCGGCTGACCAGTGTGCTTGCATTTTTTTTCGAGTTCGGCGGAAGCGGACGTTTGCGGCCCCTATTGGAGTGGCGAACCCTTACAAAGGCAACCCATCGACTCAAATCAAAATGCTCGAGGGCGTCAACGCAAGAAGGGGCGCTGGCTCCTCGGTGGAGTCAGCGCCCCTTCTCGGGCTTTTGTCTGTCTAAGTCGCGCGGTTTTAGATCGCGAGCGACAAACGAGTCATGAAGCCACTTCCGCCTGCGTCGACGGTGCGAGATTCGGAGTCAAGGTCAAAGTTGGTGTAGTTGAACATGATTCTGAAGTTGTTATTCCAGTACCAGTTCAGGCCAAGCGTGATGTCGTTGAGCTCGTCCGTGAACTCGGTTCCACCGTCGCGCAGGTTTTCAAATTCCAACATTGAGTAGCGCAAGGCGACTTCCCAGGCGCCGTTGCCACCGTCTTTGCCACCCTTGGGGTTGATCGGTTTGACTCTTGAAAAGGTTCCGCTGGAGCGCTTGTAGCCTCGCTGCTCACCGGTGAAGAAGTAGCCACCTTGAACGTACATGCCGCTTTGCGTGGCATCGGGCAGGCCGTCCATAGCCTCGATGTCATTCATGATGTACTCGCCTGAGACCCACAACGGACCGTGGATGACAGCCACTTCTGCACCGAGGACCATCGCCTCATCAGCCGCGAATCCATCGTTGTTGAGCAGTTTGGGGGCGAGGTGTGCCGGCCCGCGTGAATCATCATCGAAGTCCGCGCCATTCAGCTTCCGCATGCTTGCGGCGATTCCTACGTGCACGATCGTGTCGTCCGTATCAACGACGAGTCCCGTGACGCGACCGGTGAAGTTGTACATACCTGACCCGGTGGCCGTGCCAATGTCATCTGCCGGTTTGAAGACTCCGAAGGCATAGGTGACGCTCTCGTCGGAGCAATCTCCGTGAACCATGGCGCCGGTATTGCGTCCAGCCGCAACGCCTGTGGGCGTTGCGCGCTCCAAGAAGGCCATGTAGTTGCTGCTAGTCAGTTCCCCCAAGCTGAAGGGCTCGTTGAACTGTCCAACTCGCAAGGCAACTCCATTGTCACACTTGAGGTCCGTGTAGGCATCTTTGAAATCAGCTCCGGTGGCGTCTGCCGCAAAGTCCATCTGGATCTTGAAGTCGATGTTCTTTCCGACGGCACCACTGAAGTAGAGGCGAGTGCGGCGAAACTCAGTTCCGTTCTCAAAGTCAAAGTCGCTGGATTTTTCCTCAAGGTCTTCGGAAAACCAAGCTGCGTCGTGATGGATTCGTCCACCGATCTTGAGCTTGAATTCTTTGTTCTTGGTGCGGAAGTTCAGACTGTCTTTCCAGAAGACGTCAAACTCCAAGGGGTTTTCTTCGCCGTCCGTGGTGGCGGCTGAATTCGAATTCCCGAGTGCCAACTCGCTAGCGTAGAGGTTGCTGGCGAGCAGCTCTGCTGCTTTCGGTGTCGTCGGGGTTGTGGCTGAACTCGTTGCCGGAAGGACGACGAGCGCGAGAAGAGAGGAGTACCAGTGATGTTTCATCAGTTCTTTATTTGGCAAATTTTGTAATTGAATGTTGCCTGAGCAGGTTCGGGTCGAAGTCGGCAACGGTCCAGTCAAGAGACGTGAAATCTAATGTTGCGATTCCTTTATAAGTAGGCTTTGTTGCCCGGAAATCACGCCGCATGGAGCAACGGAGCGGATTCGGCCGGAATTTCGAAATCAAATCGAGCCCGAATCAATCTTCGCTAGATCTTAAAATTTCTCAGTCCTGGCGTGCTGTGATCGAAAGCTTGCTGGGTGTCCCATTGACGGATGACCCACGCGCTCGGTACTAGGTGTGCATGCTTCAAGGATGTTCAATTCTAATTACGGGCGGGACCGGGTCGTTTGGCAAGGCCTTCGTCCGCGAGGTTCTGGCCAACTACGAGCCCAAACGACTGGTGATCTTCTCGCGCGACGAGATGAAGCAGTACGAGATGGCTCAGGAATTTCGCACGGAAGATCATCCTTCGCTGCGTTACTTCATCGGTGACGTTCGAGATGTGGATCGACTGCGGCGGGCGATGTACGGCATCGACACCGTAGTACATGCAGCGGCAATCAAGCATGTGCCGATTGCCGAGTACAACCCTTTTGAGTGCATACGTACGAACATCGGCGGGGCTGAAAATGTGATCAGTGCCGCGATTGACTGCAATGTCGAGCGAGTGATCGCCCTTTCAACCGACAAGGCGGCCAATCCGATCAACCTCTACGGCGCGACCAAGTTGGCTTCGGACAAGTGTTTTGTAGCTGCAAATCACTTGGCTGGAGGCAGGGGGACGCGTTTCAGCGTCGTCCGCTACGGCAATGTGATTGGTTCGCGAGGTAGTGTTGTCGAGCACTTTAAAAAGTGTGTTCTTCGCGGTGATAAGGTCCTGCCGATCACCGACAAACGGATGACGCGCTTTTGGTTGACCTTGGATCGCGGCGTCCGGTTCGTGATCGAACGACTAAGCACCATGCAGGGCGGCGAACTCTTCGTCCCCAAGATCAAGAGCATGCGCATCATGGATCTCGCTCAAACTTTGGGCCCCGATTGTGAACTTGTGGAGTCGGGGATTCGTCCAGGTGAGAAGCTGCACGAAGTGTTGTTGCCACAACCTGAATCGCGACAGACGCTCGAGTTTAAGGATCACTACACGGTGCACCCCAGCTTTGATTGGTGGTCGCGTGACGAGCACACGATGGAGGACGGGGAAACTGGCCGGCCCGTGCCCCATGAATTTGAGTATGCGTCAGACACCAATGGGGAATGGCTTTCGCCCGCTGAGTTGTTGGGACTTGTCGGCGGGTGAGATTGGAATCGCCGATGGATAGTTCAGACTGGCGACGTCCCGATCAGCGCATTGGTTACGGTCGACAAACAATCGAAGCCGTCGATATCGAGGCAGTAGAGGCGGTATTGCGAGGTGATTGGCTCACGCAGGGGCCGAACATCGACGCTTTTGAGGCTGCCATCGGGGAGTCGACGAAAGCAAATCATGTCGTCGCGGTTTCCAATGGAACAGCCGCGTTGCACTTGGCATTGCTAACTCTCGACGTCGGTGCGGACGATCTGGTTGTGACGACGGCCAATACTTTCCTGGCTTCCGCAACGGCTGCGTTGATGTGCAATGCAGATGTCGAATTCGTCGACGTCGACGAATATGTCGGGAACCTCGATACGGCTGCGCTCGCGCGCCGACTTGAATCGGGAGCTCCAGTCGCGGCAGTTGTTGCCGTTTACTATGCAGGTCAAGCTTGCGATATGGCGCGCTTGCTCGAACTCAAACGTCGTTTCGGTTTTCGGCTCGTCGTCGATGCCAGCCATGCCTTAGGCGGTACGACCAAACTCGATGGTCGCGCTTACGAATTGGGCGAGCTACCTGGCGTGGATGCGGTCACGCTGAGTTTCCATCCCGTCAAGCTCATCACCACCGGCGAGGGTGGGGCACTGCTATTTGAAAACAAAGCGCACGCGGAACGGGCTCGCAAGTTACGCGAGCATGGACTGCAGCGCGGTGGCGAGCAGCTTCCGTTCAAGGACAGCACCGTTTCGCCGCCTTGGTTCGCTTACGTTGAAGAACTCGGCTTCAATTATCGATTGAGCGACATGCAAGCGGCTTTGGGGGTCAGTCAACTCACGCGTCTGCCCGAGTTCATTGCCGCTCGCCGTCGTATTGCCGGACGGTACGATGTCGAGCTGATGGGTTGTCGCAAGCCGATGCTCACTGCGGGTCATGCCTGGCATTTGTACGTGGTGCACGTCGAAGCGGAAAAGCGCGACGACTTAATGAAGTGGCTATCCGATGGTGGCATTGGAACGCAGCTCCACTACTACCCGGTTCCGCTGCAACCGCTGTTCCGCGATCGCTCATCCGCGTCAATCGATCCCGAGCGCGACTTCGCAAACGCTATCGAGCATGCGCATACGGCAATTAGCTTGCCGATTTATCCGAGTCTCTCCGACGAGGATGTTGGACGAGTAGTTGCGGCGTTCGCCGAATGGAGCGAGTAGCTCGTTCATCCTCTAGCCCGAATTATTCATGAACACGCGGACCAAACACCACGAACGACCGGCTGTGCCGGTCGTT
>JBLINP010000350.1:0-4392 GCA_047639415.1 Planctomycetota bacterium
GCCAACCGAAAACCGATACCGCTACAACTTGCAGTGCAATTGGCGAATAAGTGAGAACTTTGGTTCCGATTGCCAACACGCGAAACTTGCCGAGCAGCGATTGCTTTCGAATCCACTTCGCCAAGAGGTGCGGAATCGGAAGCAGCAGAATCAACGCGAAAGGCTGATCCCAGCCCGCCTCGAAACCGGCCTCGGCGGCGATGACTGCGGCCAGAGCCAGAATGATGTGCGAGAAGTAACCCACGAACGAGCCAGCTTAGCGAACACCACGAACGACCGGCACTGCCGGTCTATTGGTTCCTGCTGGCACTTTGCAGATACTGGCGTCCTCGACGACCTTACAAGGTCGTCTGCGGGGGCAAGTATCTGCAAAGTGCCAGCAGGAACCAATTCGAGGCGTTTTGCCTCGCGGTTCATGAATAATCCGGGCTAGGCCGCTACTCCCGGCTTGCTTGCAGTCTTCGAACCAGTCAATCGGGGGAGCAAGGAAGGAACTGATTCCTTGTAGTTCCGATAGGTATCGCGATGAATGGCGGTCAAATCGCGCTCTTCGAGCGGGATAGCGACGAGCATGTAAGTCGTCATGCCGAGCACATAAACCAAATGATCGACGGTCATCACCGGAGTACACCAACTTGCGATGATCCAACAGAGATAGATCGGGTGCCGCACGACTTTATAGAAGGCGCGCGTCGTGAACTTGAGCGGCTTGGGCTCCGAGCTTTTCGCGAATGAAAAGACTTGGAGCAATCCAAAGAGCAGGATCAAGCCGCCGTTGATCGGCAAAGCCGTGCTGAGCGTCGCTTAGGAATCGACTGGTCCGTCTAACCAAAGACAATCGTCGCCGCGATCGACGCGAAGAACGCCGCCGCGCATTTTGATGCTCACTGGCCAGTTGACGAGCTTTCGATGTACCGCGGCAAGCGCGACGGCGACTGCACCGCTCCCGCAAGCCAGCGTTTCTCCCACGCCGCGTTCCCAAACCCGCACAATCAAACTGTCCGCCGCGTCGCCTTCGACGTGAGCGAATTCAATGTTCGCGCGGTGCGGAAAATCCGAATGACGCTCTAAGGCTTTGCCGACTATCGTCACGTCTTCGAGGTGTTCGGCTGGTCCGAAGATCACACAGTGGGGATTGCCCAAGTCGACGTAAGTGGCCGAAATCGACACTAAACCCGACTTTGAAGCTATTGGGGGTGCGTCTACTTCCAATTCGATCGCTCGCAGCTCGCGGGGGAGCGGGAATTGTACGCGTGCCTGGCGCACGAGTTGATCGGTATCGGTGGGGAAGACTTTGACCTCGACAACACCGACGTCGGTTTGCACTCGCAACGTTGAAATCGCTTCGAATCGCCCCGCTTCGAACATCAACTTGCCGACGAGACGAAGCCCATTGCCGCAGGTTTCCGCGCGGCCACCGTCCGCGTTGAAAAGCACCATTTGACAATCGGCGTGATCACCGGGTACTGGCAAAACTTGAAGAAAGCCGTCGAGTGAGCCCCGCTTGCAATAATCGATGGCGGCCGAACTCAAATCAATGGGCGGCGACGAAAGGAAACCGTCCCACATTTGAAAGCGATTGCCTGCTGCGGAACAGATCGAGAGCGCGCCCGCTTCGCTGCCCGTCGTTGCTGCGGCTCGCGCTTTCATTTGTCTTCTAAATAACGACTTTCAACGTCGTTTTGAAGTGCAACTTGGCGACCTTACCCAAAGCATCGGCGCCGTGGATTTCAACGAACTGGCGACCTGCGATCGGAACGGGGGCTCCCGCTCCCTTGGGCAAATCCACGCCGACTTCGTCACCGAGAGTTTTCAATCGAATCAGGAAAGCCTCACGCGCCAAGAAACTCGCTGCCGCAACACACGCGTGTACTTCGGCCCGATGCATTTGAGTCAACCTCACACCCAATCCCTTCATCGCGCCGGTCAACCGTCCTGTGTTCTTCGAGAACTGATCGATGATGACGTGATCATCTTCGCAGCCAAGCTCCTGGACCAACTCGCGATAGAGATCGGAGAGCAGGATCGCCACGTTCCCCGTCTCGGTATGTCGCCGGTTGTATTCGAGTGGATCGAGCACGCGCAGCGCGTGACCGTAATTCTCGCGCAGAATTGGCGCCTGCCGCAAAATCACGCTGTCGGTCACCTTCTTGCTGTCGCAGATGCCCGCCGCTCGCAGTTTGGCTGCATCGCCAGGAAGCAATCGAACCGCCGCGACGCACAGCGGCCCGAAGTAATCGCCTTTGCCGGATTCGTCGCCACCGATCTCGGGACCGGTCGCCTGATCCGCTGACGAAGTTGCATCTGAGCCTTCGTTACTAGCGGCCTTTTTTGTTCCCGACGTCACCATTTTCCCGCCGCTGCCCAAGTAGCGATCCACGAATAACGCCGTAGAACCGCCTTGAACGACGATTTTACCCGATTTGTAGAGTGTCGCGACGACACCCTCGCCCCGTGCGCTGAAGTGTGCATGATCCACGCTTCGAAACTCAAAATCACCGGCGTCCAATTGAGCGCGTAACTCCTTTTGGAGTGCCGGCGAGAGCTTATCGGTGAAGGTTTCTTGGGCCATTGGCTCAGTTGTTCGAGGACGGAAGGCCGCCCAGGATAGAGCCTATCCACCTGCTCAATCCGAGGCGAGCCCCGCGACCAGAGACAACCGATCTATTCATTCTGATTCGTCGCTAGAACGCAAAGCGCAGCCATCCGCGAAGCCAGGCTAGCCCGGATTATTCATGAACCGCGAGGCACTGCCGGTCGTTCGTGGTGTTTGGTCCGCGTGTTCATGAATAATTCGGGCTAGGGACATCGCCGCTTTGAACCTTAGAATCTATTCCCGCGGCCGCACCCTGCGCGCTGCCTGGCAACACCGCCCCTCGACCCTCACTTCCAACTTCGGAGATTCCCCGTGGCTCAGACATTCGATTCCATTCTCGACGCGATCGGCAACACCCCGCTCGTCCGTTTGAACACCATCGGCAATCGAACCGGGTGCGAGATCTTTGCCAAGTGTGAGTTCCTCAACGCTGGCGGTTCCGTCAAGGATCGCATCGGCAAGCGCATGGTCCTTGAGGCCGAAAAAAGTGGACGCATCAAGCCCGGAGATACGCTGATCGAACCGACCAGTGGCAACACGGGAATCGGCATGGCGCTCGCAGCCGCCGTCAAGGGTTACCGCATGGTCATCACGATGCCCGAGAAGATGAGCCGCGAGAAGCAGGTCGTCTTGGAAGCGCTGGGCGCCGAAATCATTCGCACCCCAACCGAAGCATCCTTCGACTCACCAGAGAGTCACATCGGAGTTGCAATCGCTCTACAAAAAGCGATTCCGAATTCGCACATCCTCGATCAATACTCGAACCCCGATAACCCCGATGCGCACTACTACGGCACGGGTGTGGAGATTGTCGAGCAAACCGGCGGCAAGCTCGACTACCTCGTAGCGAGTGCGGGCACCGGCGGAACCATCTCAGGCATCGCGCGTCGTTTGAAAGAAGAGATCCCGGGCGTAAAGATCATCGGTGTTGACCCGGTCGGTTCTTTGCTCGCCGGCCCCTCTCCGATCCAATCCTACAAAGTCGAAGGTATTGGCTACGACTTCATTCCCAACGTGCTCGATCGCGACATCGTCGACGAGTGGTTCAAGTCGGAAGACCACGAGTCCTTCCTCATGGCGCGTCGCTTGATTCGCCAAGAAGGCATGCTGTGCGGCGGTAGCTCCGGTTCTGCGATGTGGGCCGCCAAAGAGTTGGCCAAGCGCGTCGGTCCCGGCAAACGCATCGTCGTCATCTTGCCCGACTCCGTCCGCAACTACATGACGAAGTTCCTCGACGATGCCTGGATGCGCGAAAACGGCTTCACCGAGAAGCGCTGGCAAATGGAAAGCCTCGGCGACATTCTCCGCAGCCTTCCGCATCGTGATGTCATTTCAGCCACGAGCAGCGACACGCTCGCCGACGCTGTCATGCAGATGAAAGAGCACGGCGTCAGCCAGCTCCCGATTATCGACAACGGCGCGTTGGTCGGCATCGTCACCGAGTCCGACTTGCTATCGCGAGTCGTCGAAGGCAATGCGAGCCTTGCGAGTTCCGTCATGGAAGTCATGTTCCGCAACGTGAAGACGGTGCACGTGAACGACGACGCCAGCGTACTGACCCAACTATTCAACGAAGGCAACGTCGGCATCGTGATGCGCGACGAAAAGCAGGTCGCGGGACTCTTGACCAAGATGGATTTGGTCGAGCGATTGACGAGCACGCTTAGCTAGTAGTTCTATACGGAGTCAGGCAATCTGCCGCCACCAAACGGCGAAACTGTGCCAGGGCAAAATCTGCTGCTCAAAATACGGATACGGTGTCAGACACCGTATCCGTATTTTGAGCAGCAGATTTT
>JBLINP010000351.1:0-4371 GCA_047639415.1 Planctomycetota bacterium
CGCAAGTGATCGACAAAATCAGAGGGGCGCAACCCCATTTCGGATTCGAAGGAGAAGGCTTGTCCCAACAACTGAGTGAATCTCGTCCGATCCCAATGGGACCACGAATCATCGGCGGCGACTTGCAACGCCAAATCAGCCGTCACTCGCCCCAACCCCTCATTAGTCAATCGCAATCGAATCAAGCGCGAAAACTCACGTCGTGTTTCTAAATCTGCGCCTTGCTTCAAACCGACATAAGCTCCAAACCTAGAACTTGCGACGTGAAAGGCCGCTGCACTGTCGTCTGGATGATCAGCCAAGTGCAGCAACGAGATATACACGAGTACCGCCGCTGAATCGACGAGCTCATTCCCGCCTTCCCCACTCGCGGAAATGCCGTGCTGTTTCAATCGCAGGATCAACGTTGGGATGTACTTACGCAAGCGCAGAAGGATTCCAATTTCCGCCTGGGGAGCTTCGGCGGTCAATGCAACAACTCGCTCAACCGTCAAGTCCAACACCGCTTCGTAAGCGTCCTCCTCATCGGTATTCGCACGGGCTTCAAACAAGAGTGCGGCGCCCGGCATCTCAAGGTTGTTGGCCCGATGCGTATCGAATCCGGCTTGCCATTCTCGTCCAGCAAGGCGATACGCGCCAAGTTCATCGTGCCTGAAGGCGCCGTTGTTTTCGATCTTTTCAAAAACGAGATTGACCATTTCCAGAACGGTCTGACTCGAGCGATAGCTCTTGTCCATCCGTTCAGGCACGAGTCCTGGCAGCATGTTGTGCAAGTTCGCTAACAAACGCGGTTCGGCTTGCCGAAACCCGTAAATCGACTGCTTTACATCTCCCACGCAGAAGAAGCTGCGCTCACCCGTTCCGTCCGAAGCAATCTCGGATGCAATGTGCTCCAGGATGCGCCATTGAATTGGAGAGGTGTCTTGAAATTCGTCCAAGAGCAAGTGATCCACTCGGCCGTCCATACGAAACCACATGTCGAGTTCGCGTTCGTCCAGCGGACTTTGCTCTGAGTTCCTCGGCGCCAAAGCGAGAGGCAAATCATTGAACTGGAATGCCCCGTAACTGAGCTTTCGCTCTTCGTAAGCACTTTCAAACCGATCGAGCAAATCGTAAGTGGCTTTATTACGAGTCACCAAGTCCGCCAACCAGCGATGACTAGCGCGTTGCAGGATCGGCTCAATAACCTCCATGAACTCCTCGGTGAGCTCAACTCGAGAGTACATATCCAAACCCTCCATCACCTTGGCGCACAATCCGGATTTAAAAACTTCCATCCAGTTACTAGCGCGTGCAACAAGCTCAAGTTTCAGCCACCCCTTTTGGAAGGTCTTGTTGATTCCACCTGCCTTCGTCACGGGGAGCTGCGTCGTCGCAAAGGCAGCTAGAGCAGCATCGAAATCGTCATCCGACACGTCTGCCGTCGGAACTAACCAATTCCAAGCGGCTTCCGAACTTTCGAGATAAATGGGCCGCAGCTTGGAGGCGCGCTCGAGCATCGATTTATGGACGCTGCGCGAAACGCTGCCCTCATTGAGATCGCGTAAAAGCTCTAGTAACTCATCCGGAGAGCTGTCGCGAAGTGCATCCTGAAGAGCATCCGATTGAAGCCGATTGTCCAACCGGGCTCCCGCAATACTCCACGTAGGGGGAAGTCCCAAATCGAGAGCGAACAGCTGCACCATGCCGAGAAAGAAGGCGTCGATCGTGCGAACGCAAAAACTATCGATGTCCTTGGTTAGCTTTGCCAGAAGCGCGAGACAATCGCTCGGCTGTAGGTTTGGCAGATCCAACTTTTCCGCAAGATCCTGGCACTCCGCTTCGTCATCGGCTCCTTTAACCAACCGCTCTAAGACTCGATCGAGAATTTCACCTGCGGCTTTGCGAGTGAACGTCGTTGCGAGAATTCGTTCGGGAGCAACGCCCCTGAAAAGGAGGCCTAAGAATTGATTCGTGAGGCGAAAGGTCTTGCCAGTTCCAGCCGAAGCGAGAATCAACTGGTGAGGTACAGGATTCATGAGGATTCCCCCAATGTTGCCGTGTCTGTACTCGCACCGGTTTCCTTCGAAACCAACCCGAGTCCACCAATCGCCGCGAAGATGGGATCGTAGTCCTTCATTCCATCGGCATCGAAAAACTCGCGCCTTCGAATTTTCCTGACAACGTCAGCTGCGACACTCAAGGCACTTGCAACACCATCTGCAAAGTCGACCTTCTCTGACCTATTCGGCGACCAGTCCACCAGCTTCATAAAGTCAATTTTGTCCGGATCACTACCCAACGAGATGTACCCGATTTCATCGGGCGCTGCGCCATTCAAAAACTCTTCTGCGAGCACGCAGTAAAGCGGCAATTGCAAATCTCGCCACTCTCCGGATTGCGCTCGGTGAGCTCTAATAGGCGTTTTGCAGGTCTCGCCGGTCTTGTAATCCCAAATCGCCCACTTCTTTTCGAGTGGATGAAAGTCAATGCGATCGATTTTACCGCGCAGCTGAATCGGCTCGCCATCGACCATCAAGTCGCATGCACTCGGTGTCCACTCCACAGCATGAATCCGCCAACCCAGAGCGGCCCGTTCTGCTTGCTTCACTGCAAAACGCCGCAAGCGATAATCGAGTTGCTCCATTTGCAATCTAACAGCAGGCAACGGACTCTTGCCGAAACACTCAGCCGTGAACCGTTTTAGCTCTGAAGACAAAAACTCGGCGATAGCGTCCGCATTCAGACTATGGCGTAGCTTGGGATGTTCGCCAAAGCGCTGAAGTATCGAGTGCGCGATAATTCCAAAGGACATGGGCTCAAGCTCTCGCGCTCGGTCGTCATTACTCTTCAGCTTGAGAATCGATTCCAGGTAGAACTGGTACGGCGAATTCAAGAACCGCGAAAAGGCCGTCACTGACATTTTGGTTATGGGTTTCTCGACCGGTGCCTTCGGCAACTCATACCCCTCCACGTCATCCGACTCATCTTCGACTCGCAGCACAGTAGCGCCATTCAAAAATTTCTGCGTGCGCCCAATCACATCGGATGGTTCACAATGAAAGACGATACGGCTCGGAACTTCGGGATCACCCTGGGCATTGCGGCGTCCAGAAATAAAGACAATCTGTTCGCGGGAACGCAACAACAACTCCGTGGCATAGAGATCTCGGGCTAAGCGCTTTTCGTTGTCGCCGATACCCAGGCTGCTACGTAATCGATTTGGCAAAAAAGCGTCGCCGCGAATCGATTCGGGAACTTTGCCCTGCTCGAACCCAGTCACGATCAAGGCTGGCGCATCGTCCAAGGCCAATTCCAACCAACCCAACAACTCAATCGTGGCCTCGCCCCGCACAGCGGCCGCTGGTGGAATTTGTTCGCCTGCAACCATCCGATTTAACAACTCGAGCGTTTCGGCAATCGCTTGATTGTCCGTCTTTCCATTCGGCGTTGAAAACTCGGGCGCCAAATCTTCCGGTAGCGTCTCCAACTCGGCCAGGGCCTTTCCAAATTGAGACAGGCAGGCAATCAACACGCGATCGGATTCGATATCCGGATCTAGATCACTTGCACCGTACACGCGCGCCAAAAAGCACCGGGTGGCGTCGATAGCTGCGGATAGTGAAAGCGAGCTGCCGTCGTCGAGTTCCCCCAGCAAGGCTTTCGTCACCTTCCAGAGTCGCGCCATATTCGCGGCCAACGCTCGATCATATTTGTTAGCCGAATCAACCGCCCATTCGCCATTCGAAAAGAGCGGCAAGTGCTCGTTGTGATAGCTGTCGACCAAACTGACTGGTTCCAGTGCAGGCTCGTCCTCTGCTGTTTCATCCATTCGGCGAAGCGTGGCTTCAAAATCCGGATGGCGAACTAAGGTAGCGAAGTCCTCGAAGGAGGACCCACCCAAGAAACGGCTAACAGCGGAGAGCAAACTTGCAGGCCCCGTGTCGGCAGTCGCGACGCCCGATGCTTCTCGAGCTCGTACGCCTTCTTCTGCTAGCCGACTTTTCAAGAACGGAGCAATTTTTGGATCCGCCAATCCGATGCTGATATCTTCCGCTGCGTACTTGCCATTCCAACTAGCCATGACGCGCTTCGTTTGCTCCGCTTGATCGGCGGGACCGTCGACGACAAACCATTGCTTTTCCGAATCGAGGCTCGTGCACCACGAACTCCAAGCGGAAGGAACCAAGCCACCCAAATCGTCAAACATGGCTTGGCATTCGAGGGGCGCAAAGATGAGCGGGCGAACCGTGAGTGACGTTTCTTCTAACGCTCGTCGCAGGAGCGAGTTTAATTCAGTCACTCCCACCAGACAAATCTCGTGGATTCCATCGGGCGCACTCAGTCGACCGGCTTCGATTGCTTGCAAGCGCCCCATATGCGGATCGACAA
>JBLINP010000352.1:0-4371 GCA_047639415.1 Planctomycetota bacterium
AAGCCCGCCTCCCTCAGGATTGCGACGGTTTGAGCATTTTGCCACTCGTGGACGATGATCAAATCGGGCTTGCAAGCCACCATCTCTTCAACGGTGAAGTTGCCGAAGGTTTTTTCGATAGGCCACTGTTCAAACTCTTCGGAATGAATTGCATAGGGAATCGAGATTTCGGAAATCGCAACGATTCGATCGACATCTATCAAGGACAGCACGAAATCTAAGGCGGTCGCATTGGCCGGAATAACGCGTTTCGGTGGCTGATCCAACTCGAGTTGATAACCATCGGCGCAGAGGATAGAGAGCGGAAAACCAGTCTGGGGCGAATGCGTCGAGATCTGCGCTGTGCTAGCGGCCTCTTCAGCCGATTCCTCCTCCGCCGATTCGACACAGCTCGTCGTCATAACCAGGAAGATGAGAACCACGACTCCCCATCCGCTCGATATCCACTTTTGCTGCTTCTGCCTATTTTTCATAACTCCGAGATCTCCACGCTGACTCAATTGAACGGAGCTATTCCCCATCGAACCGCCGAAGAATAGAGCCCAGGCGCATAGCTGCCAAGTCAGCGCTGTTCGGTGCCCACTGTGTTGCAGGATCGGTCCGGGGTCGAGTACCTTGCGCGCCGAGTGCAGGCTGGTCCCAACTCGAATGTGCAGGCCAAGTCCAAAAACATGATACTCCCCCACAAT
Source organism: Planctomycetota bacterium (assembly GCA_047639415.1). Lineage (GTDB taxonomy): Bacteria > Planctomycetota > UBA1135 > UBA1135 > OFTM34. The sequence goes on from JBLINP010000352.1 coordinate 690, forward strand.
CTGAAGCGCGCGGTACCAAGTCTCGCTCTTCGTCTTTTTGCGTCAGTATGAGCCAGTCCACCCAAGCTCAACTTCCGGGCAGTTCAGGTCGCACGCTTTTTTTTGGAGCGCTGCTCTTGGTGGCCCTAGTCGTCTTGATTCTCCTCTCAACGTGCAGAGGCAGCACGGGCGTCTACTCGATGAGCACCACGGCTCAGGGAGTCTTGGCGACATTGCACCTCGGCAATCCGCTCGAGCTTGGTGAGCAAATCACCGTCGAGATGCGATTTTTCCGCACACTCGTCGCCACAGGAGTTGGCGCAGCCCTCGCACTCTCGGGAGCTTTGCTTCAGGGCGTTTTTCGCAACGACCTCGCCGCACCTTCAATTATTGGAGTCTCCTCGGGCGCGAGCCTAGGCGCGACCGCGGCCATTCTAATTCTCGGCGGCTACGGTCCACTGGTCATGCTGCAAAGCATGGCTGGCTTCGCTCCCGTCTTCGTGACCGTCGCGGCATTCATTGGAGCGGCCCTGGTCTGCATGCTCGTTATGAAACTCGCCACTAGCGGCGGACGCGTTTCAATCCCATCACTGCTGCTGATTGGTATCGCGATCAATGCCATTATCGGTGGCATTCTTGCCACGATCCAATCGGTAATCCTGCGCGACTTCGAAGTCGCGCGTGCGATCATCACTTGGAGCTTCGGCACACTTGATGATCGCACCGGTTATCACGTGGTCCTAGTCCTATCTGGCCTGGCCCTAGCAGCGCTCTCGATTCCCTTCGTCTCGACTGAATTGGATTTGCTCGCGACTGGCGAAGAAGATGCGCGCGCCTTGGGCGTCAACACGCGTCGCGTAAAACTAATTTCACTTTTGGCAGCAGCACTGGCTTCAGCCTCCGCCGTCGCCGTTGCCGGGCAAATCGCCTTCATCGGTCTCGTCGTCCCGCACATCCTGCGATTAGTCACGGGACGCAAGCATCGCACGCTCTTACTCCTCTGCCTGCTCGCCGGCCCGGTATTCCTACTCGGTTGCGATCTCATGCAACGGACCGTGCTCGGACGCGACTACTTGAGGCCCGGAGTTTTAATGTCCTTGGTTGGTGGACCGTTCTTCCTGTTCCTCTTGGTGCGCAATCGCAACAGGATTCGAGCATGGTAAACAAGCTCCAAGCCAGTGGACTCAGCTACAGCTTCAGCGCGGATAAGCGCGTCGTTTCCGATATCGATGTCTCCGTAGCACCCGGCGAAATGATGTGCGTGCTCGGTCCCAATGGTGCTGGCAAAACTACGCTGCTCAAACTCCTGGCGGGATTGCTTATTCCCGATCAAGGTGATGTTCAACTCGACGGTACATCGGTAGCAAAGCTCTCCGATCGCGATCGCGCCCGCCGCATTGCTGTCGTTCCCCAATATCTTGGGCTGGTACCCGAGGTCACCGTGGCGGACTTCGTACTAAGCGGAAGGTACGTTCATTTCGGCTCGTGGAGCGCGCCTTCTGGCTCCGATCGCGAAGTCGTACGCGAGTGCCTCGAACGAACGGGCGTGCTGGACCTCGAAGAACGCGGCCTCTGGCAAATCTCAGGCGGGCAACGACAGCGCGTCATCATCGCCCGCGCACTGGCACAAGGCGCGCGTTATCTGTTAGTGGACGAGCCAACGGGTTCGCTCGATCCCGATCAGCAATTGCAAATCTTCAACTTGCTCGCGGATCTCAGTGACAAAGATCACGCGGTCTTGGTCGTCACGCACGAGTTGAACTTGGCCTCTCAGTTCGCATCCAGCATTCTGTTGATGCAAGCCGGGAAGAATGTCGCACAGGGAAGTCCGCTCGAAGTCCTCACCGCCGAAACGCTTGAGCCTGTCTACGGCCACCATTTGCATTTCGGCTCACTCCCTAGACCAGGCGGCAAAGGAGAACGGCCGTTCGTGATTCCGTGGAGTCAGGGCGAGTCGGTTTGACCGATTACGGAATGCACATCGCGAGACCGCGCGCTAAAGCTCGACGCCAAACAACATCAACTCGGCGTCATCGGGATTGAATTGAATCTTCTTCTCGAAGTTGAAACCGAGTTTTTCGAGCAGCGCTATCGAGGGCTGGTTCGTTAGTGACGTGATCGCCACCACGCGCTTCAAATCAAACTGCATGCGCGCAACGTCCAGCGTCGCGCGTCCGGCCTCAAAGGCATAGCCCTTTCCCCAGTGTTCCTCCAGAAGCGCAAAACCGAGATCAACGTCTTCCAAAGTTTCGCGTCGAATCAATCCACAAATGCCAAGCGCTTCGCCGGTTTGCTTCAGTTCCACCAGGTACAAGCCAAAGCCTGCTTCCTCGTACATGGCTATCAACGCTCGTTCGATATAGCCGGCAGCCTGTTCGATTGTCGCGACTTTGGACTTGCCGATGTGTTCGCCCCACGCCGGTTCGGTAACCAATTTAAAAATGAACGCCGCGTCGTCGCGAGTGGCCCAGCGAAGTCGTAGGCGATCGGTTTCTGTAATAATCATCTGAGCCGCGCTAGCGTGGCTGATCCTCCCCTGTCCGGGGTCGTTCGATTCCCATGGATTTCAATCGCGACGTGAGCGTTGCCGGGTGGACACCAAGCAGCTTCGCCGTCCCATTTTCCCCGGAAATTTTCCAGCGCGTTTGATTGAGCGCGGCGAGCAGATTGTCCCGTTCCAATTGCTTCAATTCGCTAAACGTGAGTACTCGCTCTTCCGACGCTTCGGGTGTAACAGACTTTTCCATCGTCTGAGTATTGGTGGGTACTTCGAGTGCGAGCTTTCCGTCTCGCGCACCGATCAATGCTCGCTCTATAACGTTTTGAAGTTCGCGAATGTTACCAGGCCATTCGTACTCGAGCAGCGCATTCAAATCGGAACGGCGCAGCTTCGACATTCGCAATTTCGAACCGCGCGAACCAACGTCAACGAAGTGCTGTGCTAGTAATGGGATGTCCTCTTTGCGCTCGCGCAACGCCGGGACGCGAATGGGGAAGACGGTTAGTCGATAATAGAGATCTTCGCGAAAGCGCCCCGCGCGCACTTCCGCTTCCAAATCGCGATTTGTTGCCGAAATCACGCGCACATCAACAGTGCGTTCGACATCCTCGCCAACGCGCGAGAACTTGCCCTCCTGCAACGCTCGCAAAAGTTTGCCCTGTTGCTCGAGCGGTATCTCGCCGACTTCATCCAAAAACAAAGTGCCGGTATCCGCGACTTGGAAGCGCCCCGCCCGATCGCGCGTTGCCCCCGTGAACGAGCCCTTCAAGTGACCGAAAAACTCGCTCTCGAAGAGATCGCCCGGTATAGAGGCGCAATTGACGCGAACCATGGGCCGTCCAACGCGTCCGCTGCCTTCATGCAAGGCGCATGCAATCAACTCTTTCCCCGTGCCGGACTCGCCCTCGATCAGAACCGTCGCTTCCGTCGGCGCGACGACCTGCACCTGCTGCATCACGTGCGCGAGCGCCGAGCTCTCTCCAACGATGTTCCCAAACGCGCGTACAACCTTGATCTCTTCGCGCAGGTAATCGCGCTCCAATTCAAGCTGGCGCCTAAGTTCGTTCACCTCTTCAAAAACGCGACTATTTGCAATGGCGGTAGCGGCATGGTCGGCGAAAGTTCGCATCCAACCGAACTCTTCGCGCTTGATATCAATGCGGCTAAAAATCGCGAGCACTCCTAAAGTCTCGCCGCGGAAGT
>JBLINP010000353.1:0-4371 GCA_047639415.1 Planctomycetota bacterium
CGCTCGCCGAAGCCACCGGGAACCAGCAAACCATGTGCACCCTCAAGTGCGGCAGTGCCATCTTCGAGGATGTCCTCCGCGCGTAGCTTGCGAAGTTTGACTTTGACCTGATTGGAGATGCCGGCGTGCGACAAGCCTTCGTAGATCGACTTGTAGGCGTCGTGCAATTCGATGTACTTGCCGACCACGGCGATTTCAATCGAGCGCGTGGTCTTGCGGATACTCTGCAGCATGACTTCCCAATCCGAAAGGTCGGTGGGGAAGTCGGTGGGCAGGCCGAGCTTTTCGCAGACGTTGATATCGAGTCCAGCTCGAACCAAATCGCGCGGAACCTCGTAGATCGAGAAGGCTACGTCGCGTTCTTCGATCACAGCCTCGCGGCGGACATTGCAGAACAAGCTGATCTTGCTGGCCATATCCTCGGTCATCGGCTTCTCTGTGCGGCACACAAGAATGTCCGGCTGGATGCCGATTTCGCGGAGCTTACCGACTGACTGCTGAGTCGGCTTGGTCTTCAATTCTCCCGAGGCCGAGAGGTAGGGCAGAAGCGTGATGTGGATGTTGAGTACGTCGCCTTCGGGTGCTTCGAGACGAAATTGCCTGATAGCCTCCAGGAACGGCAGACCCTCGATATCACCAACGGTTCCGCCGACCTCGGAAATCGCTACGTCGATGTCATCGCTCTGAACGCCTGCGTGAATCGCTTCTTTGATCGCATCGGTGATATGCGGAATCACCTGCACCGTGCGTCCGAGGTAGTCGCCGCGCCGCTCGCGACGAATGACCGACTGATAAATCTTGCCAGTCGTGAAGTTGCTGTTCTTGTTGAGAGCGGTGTGCGTGAAGCGTTCGTAGTGCCCGAGGTCGAGATCCGTTTCGGTTCCGTCATCGGTGACGTAAACCTCGCCGTGTTGAAAGGGACTCATCGTGCCCGGATCGACGTTGATGTAGGGGTCGAGCTTTTGAATGCAGACCTTCAATCCACGCTGCTCCAGAATCATGCCGATCGCTGCAGAGGTCAGGCCCTTGCCGAGGCTGCTGACCACTCCGCCCGTTACAAAAATGTGTTTCGTCATGATTACTTGTTACTGGTCTCGATACGCTCGTCGCGTTACTGGTCTCGATACGCTCGTTACGCTGCTGGTCTCAATCCGCTCATCGCATGGAAGCGATTTTGCCGCATGGGATCATGGACACTTTCCGCAAAGCGGAGACGCACTCGTAAATCGCATGCAAACGAAATCGAACTGCCGTCGATTGTGCTCGCAAAAACATCGGGCGGTTAGCGAGCACGGGATCTCAAAAAATCCCATCCAGGACGCCACCTTCTGTCCTGGGGCCCGAGTGTACGGAGTTGAGCGGTTCGTTCCAGGGACCGCGTCAAAGAAACGCTAGCTCTTCCCGTTTCTCTCCACGAACTCGGCGTAATCCTCTGGCGTATCAATGCCGGGGGGCGCTCCCGATACGGAGACGACGCGGATGCGCCGCCCAGCCTCTAGCCAACGCAGCTGCTCCAAGCTTTCGCAGCGTTCCAATTCACCGACGGGCAGGTCGCAGAAGGTGCGCAACGCCTCGGGGCGAAATGCGTAGACGCCCAGGTGACGCCAGGTCGGCGGATTTTCCGTGGCTTCGCGAGCGTGCACGCGATTGGGAATGAGTGCTCGAGTGAAGTAGAGCGCATTGCCTAGGCTGTCGCGCACGAGCTTGACGGAACTGGGGTCGTGCTCTTCTTCGGGCGTGGCGCGCGTGCAGAGCGTTGCCAAGTCCACGTCGGAGTCTGAAAAGGCAATCGCCAGCTGATCGAGATGCGCGGGGTCGAGTTCCGGCTCATCCGCCTGGACGTTGAGGATCACGGGCCATTGCTCGCCCTCCGCTGCGACCAATAAATCCAACGCCTCCCGAATGCGGTCGGTTCCGCTGGGGTGGTCGGGCGAGGTCATCACGGCTTCGATGCCCACCTCTTCGGCGGCGCGTAGGACCTCTTCTGAATCCGTTGCCAGGACGACTCGCGCGACTCGTCGGCAACGTCGAACGTTGAGCACGGTGTGCTCGAACAGATAACGCCCCGTTTCGCGCAATAAAACCTTCTCGGGCAAGCGCGTGGACGCTAACCGAGCGGGAACGATGACGAGAGCGCCTGCTTCAACTTCTTCCATGTCTTTCGATAACCCCGAGCTGCTTCCGTCCGTCGACTCAGTTGCTCTTGAAGGAGAAATCACCCTTCTGGTTGTCTACGGTTTGAAAGGCTTCGACGTTATTCCAGATATTGAAGAAGTAATCGCGACACTCGCTCATCTGGGAAATTTCGTTCGCCGTCGAGACTCGAGTGATCCCCCAGTGGCTGACACCGGTTTGGGATTCGACTTCAAAAACCACCGAGTAACCTACTAGGCCTGAATCGAGCACGGCGCCGGTCGTCTCGTGTTCCGAATAGCCGTTGGAACCAAGGAACTCAATGATGTCGATCATGATGGCGTCTTTGGTCACCTTCATGGGCGATGCCATTGAGCGGGTGGTCGAGTAAAGCTTGACCGGATCCGTATGAGCGGGGTTTGCGAGTTCAAACTTCCCCCTGGCGGTGATGTAGGAAATCCGCATCGGTTGTTCCTCAGTCAGCTGGTGAATGCCGGTCGAGGTGCAGCTGGCGAGCATGAATAGCGGTAGAAGAAAGGGGAGCAGCTTCTGCATGGCTTATCTGTAGAGGGCGGAGGAAAATGCCGGTGGATCTTGCGCTTGGGCTGTCGATGCGAGGATCGGCTCAATCGGCCAACCAAACGGGCGATTGGAGAGCATAAATAAGGACCCCCCAAGCACAAGGCCGGGGAGCCTCTACTCGGCGAGATCGGAGGTTCAGGGAGCGTCAGAGCCCGTGGGACCGGGGAACTAGCCGAATGAGGGAGACTTACCCGACTTCAAACAGGTGGTCTACGGTCTTTCGCCTTTGGCGGGAAACTTGGGATCCTCGTGGGCTGGCAGCCAACCTGAACCCGCGTAAATCATGCCAGTCGAGTTCCAACGGGAACCGGCGCCACCGATGGGACGGAAGGGCTCGCGAAACATGCTCATCGAATGGGGCGGGGCGATGTGTCGACCGCCCGAATCGAAGACGGGCAACAATGATGCGCCGGCGTCGGGGGCGCTGTCGTCCTCCAAACCCACGGACAAATACAATTCGAGCGGAATCAACTCGCCGCGGGCGTAGGGGCCGCCGTACTGGCGCGTCTCGCGAGGGGTTTGAATCAAATAGCTCTCGAGGACCAGGCTACGAGGCTCCCAAGCGGAGGTCGGCAGCACGCCGTAGGCCCGATCCGTATGGTTCGAGTGCTCGCGCCCGAGATTGTCTGTCAATCGGTCATGGATGAGGTAATCGCGTCCATCGACCTCGCGCGCCCACCAGTAATAGGTCACCCAAGCCAGTTCACGATGGCTCGGGATGGGCTCCAGGTTCCAACCGAGGAATGCGACCGCGAAAGGTTCGGAGTCCTCATGCTCGTTCTCGAAAACGAGATTTGACGGGTGCTGTATGCTGCTTTGAATCCGAGCGAGTTCCGCTGGGTCCAAATTTTTGCGATGAAGGAATAGCTCGCGACCTTTTATCGGTAAGTCTTCGCGCGGCGCACCGAAAACCAGGACGGGGCCGAGTAATTTCGCGCTACCGGGGTCTAGGAAAACATCGAGCAATCTATAGCGAGTTCCGATCACCTCCATCAGCCCTGGATCCTGTTCGATCGCTTGCCTGTGCGTGATGAAGAAGTCGATGCCCGCGAGTTCGTTGAGCACTCGCTTGCGAGCGCCTTCGTCTAGCCCTTGCCAACTGCCCAGGTCGTGACTCAGCTTGATGAGCTTCACGCCGGACTCAGCTCGGAACAGGGTGGCCCAGTGGAACGAACTTGCGACGGTAACCGACGTGTTGTGCTTGCGCGCAAGTTTGTTGATCAACTCCATGCCACTCCAAAAATTGCCGAACCTTCTCAGTTCAAGCTGCTGAGCTAGGCCCAAGCCCCAAATCATTCCGGCCGCGACAATAACGTTCAGAACGATACGAAGCAGCGGCTTGCCTTTGCGATCGATCGCCGTTCGCAAAAGGAGCACGGCGTCTCCAGCGGCCAACGCAATCAAGGGCAAGATTGGCAACCACAGTCGAAAGGACTTGGCGCCCTTCAAACTCATCAAAGTTGCGTTGGCAAGAAGAGTGAAGGTGATCGCGGCCCGTATCCACGTCGGGCGTATCGCCACGGCAGCGATTCCGATCGTGACGAGTACGATGATCGGCCAGGACAAGAGTTCATTGGCGAGGTTGCGGACGTACCAATCCATCGATTGGATTTGATGACTGGCGCCAGACTTGTCGAGGTAGTCGGCTCGAATTTC
>JBLINP010000354.1:0-4366 GCA_047639415.1 Planctomycetota bacterium
CGGAGTTTGCGGCGCGTTTGCTGCGGAGCCTTCACCCCTTCAACTCACCTAACTCTCAAATCGACTGGACTCGTTTTGGGGGTCACGCCACCGCTTCAGCATGTTCACGAGTTCATTGCGGTCAACCGGCTTGCTGATGAACTCATCCATGCCCGCCCGAAAGCAACGGTCGCGATCGCTTTCACTCGCACCGGCTGCCATGGCGATGATGCGCGTCCGGACTTTGCCCTCGCGATCTCGAATGATGCCCGTCGCTTCGTACCCGTCCATCACGGGCATTTGGCAATCCATAAGCACGATGTCGATCGTGTCTCGCTCACTGTCCCAAAGGTCGACGGCCGTCTGTCCGTTCTCGGCAATCTCTACGCTTGCTCCCGCCGATTCCAAAATCCGTTGGGCCACTTTTTGATTCACCAAGTTGTCCTCGACAACCATGATGTGGAGACCCGCGAGCGACTCCTTTTCGGGAGCGACCGGTTCCCCGATAGGATTCGAACAGTCGAGCACCTCGAATTCGACGCAGAAACTGAATGTACTTCCCTCGCCGACCTCGCTTTTGAGTTCTAAAGTGCCGCCGAAGCGCTCGATCAGTTGCTTTGAAATCGAAAGGCCCAGTCCCGTTCCGCCGTATTTTCGCGTCGTCGAGGCGTCGGCCTGGCCGAATGGTTGGAAGATGCGATCCTGGCTCTCCAGCGGGATACCAACGCCCGTGTCGGAGACCTTGAACTCGAGCTTGATCTGGGAACCTTCCCGATGAACTTTATCAATACTCAGCACGACCTCGCCATTCTCGGTGAACTTGATCGCGTTGGAGACCAGATTCGTCAGCACTTGACGAAGCCGTCCGGGATCGCCAGAAAGGGCCGTCGGAACTCCTTTCCCGATGAAAGAAGTTAGGGCCGTCCCACGCAGTCGCGCGCTCGGTTGAAGCAGCATGATCAAGTTATCGATCATCGTTTGCGGCTCAAAGTAGATCGCCTCTAGCTGGACTTCACCCGCTTGGACTTTGGAGAACAAGAGCAGGTCATTCACGATGTGCAAGAGGTGCTGCCCGGAGTCCTTAATCGTAGTCGCAAAATCGCGTTGCTCCTTGTTCAGCTCTCCGTCGAGGAGAAACTCCGTCATGTTCAACATGCCGTTCATGGGCGTTCGAATCTCGTGGCTCATGTTCGCCAAGAACTCACTTTTGGCGTTGTTCGCTACATCGGCTTCCCTGCGCGCGTAAGTGGCCTCCGCGCCAATCAACAGGTTCTGAGTCGCGACTCGTGTCGTCTCTCGCGATGCCTTCTCGAGTGCAATGTTCGCCCGCTTGTGGTGCGAACCGTTCCAGATGGAGAGGATCAGGGCGAACAAGCCTGCCAAACCCAACCAGATAAAAGTCGGTGTCAGAACGGCTTGGGTTGAGTTGCCGGCAGCGATCGTGGCCAGAGGCGTAGACGTCGCCAGTACGCCGCGAACATCCCCGACCTTCCAGTCATTCTTCGGCGTGTCCGGATGCGCGTTGTGACAAGAGATACACGCCTCTCGCATGCGGTCCGCAGTCGCGTAGCGCAAGACCCCGCTCTCCTCGAACTCGTAGTACGGGGCCTCGGGATCCAAGCGCAACTGATCGAGAGCGCGCTGCTCAAAACCGTCCTGAAGGCCGCCGTCATCGCGCCAGGGAAAGGGATAGTCGCTATACAACCGGAACGAAACATCACTTTGGCCCTCCGCCATCATTCTGCCGAGGTCGCTGGTTAGCGTTACGGGCAGCGGAAGCGCATCGCTGCGATCGGCGTGGTCATGAGTGACCTTCATGCCAAACTCTTTTGCCTTCCCAACAACCGTCGACGTGTAAAGCGTCCGAAACGACGAGAGCGCGGCCGAGTATTGCTCCGCTTGCTGCAAAGCGCCGCTGCGCACAAGCTTCTCGGAAGCGCGCCAGGTTTGCCAAGCCGCTCCCGAGAGCGTCGCAAACACAAGTAGGAGCAAGAACCAAAAAGTGGCCCTCGCTCGCTTTTCCCCTGCGCCGTTTTGAGGCTTCACGTTGCTAGCGAATCCCATTGGTTTTCAACCCGCTTTGGAAGACGGTATCCCAACGATCTGACCCTCGAGCGAAGCGACGAGTTCAGTGACGACTTTGGTGTCTTCCTCACTCACGCCTGCGTCGAGAAGAGAGTCTTTCAAGTGCTGCACGACGGTCGCGAAAATCGCACTTGTGATGCCTCTTCCCGCGTGTGCTTGAGACAAGTCGCGCCCTTCATAAATCTCTGGGCCGCCAAGAGCCCTCGAGACGAAATTGGTTTGATGCGAAATGAGCTCCGGAATATCAACGTCTGCGAAGTAGTCGCTTACGGACTTGTCGGCGAGCAGGCGCTCGTAAAAGTCCGTAACGACATTGGAGACGTTGGCAGCGCCTCCGATCTTTTCGTAGATGGATTGGGTCATGGGGCTCTTTGAGAGAGGGTCGGGGTCCCCTCATTTTCGGTGCCTGCGGCTTCAAGCATGAGATGGACAAAAAAGACCGCTCCATCATGGAGAATAGATACGGAGTCAGGGAAAAACCCGGCAATACCTATCTTTCTCGCAAATGCAATATCATCGGCAGTACTCGTTTTACGACCGTATTCGGGATGGGAACGGGTATGGACCAGTGCCTCACCAGACTAAAAGTGGTGAATTGGGAAACCTGTATTGTTGCGTACGTTGAGTGAAATACCTTCTTCCCTCATACCGGACTGACCGAAGTCGCCGGCATGTGAAAAGAAGAGGGTAAGTCAATCGTCCGCTTAGTACTGCTCAGTTGAACACATTGCCGTGCTTACACTTGCAGCCTATCAACCTGGTAGTCTTCGAGGGGACTGATAGGGATGACTCGTCTTAGAGAAGGCTTCGCGCCTAGATGCATTCAGCGCTTATCCGTTCCGACCGTAGCTACCCAGCCATACCACTAGCGTGATAACTGGTACACCAGAGGCTCGTCCTCCCCAATCCTCTCGTACTAGTGTCATGTCACGCGTGTAGCGTCGTATGACACGTTGTATCTTATCTTCGTAATCAACCCATGAGGTTTGGCGATGAAGAGATACGCGGTTACGCTGACTGAGGTCGAACGAGAGTTGCTCGGCGCGCTGGCGTCAAAAGGCTCCCACCGCTCCCAGAAGATTCTCAACGCACTCATCTTGCTTGCCTGCGATCAGGGCCCTTTCCAGGTGGACCGTTCGACCCATGAGGAGATCGCTCGCGTGCTTCAGATTTCGATGCGGAAGATCGACCGGCTGAAGAAACGCTTTGTTGAGGAAGGCCTCGACCTCACGCTAAACGGAACCAAGGGACAGCGTACCTACAAGAAAAAGGCCGATGGCGATTTCGAAGCCCATTTGATCGCCCTCTCCTGCGGTGACCCACCGGAGGGCTTTGCAAGGTGGTCGTTGCGTCTTTTAGCGGACCAAGCTGTTGCGCTCGATTACATCGACAGCGTCTCGCACGAAACAGTGCGTCGCGTTCTAAAAAAAACGAACTCAAGCCTTAGCGGAACATAGGATGGGTGATTCCGCCTCACGAGAGCAGCCACTTCGTGGCCCGGATGGAGATGGTTCTCGACGTCTATAAGCGGCCCTAAGACCGGCGCTTTCCGCTGGTATGTATGGACGAGACACCGAAACAGCTCATCGGTGAAACCAGAATACCCATCAAAGCGGCGCCTGGCCGGGTGGCCCGTTACGACTACGAATACAAACGCCTCGGTGTGTGCAGCATCTTTCTGGCCAGCGAGCCGCTGGCAGGCAAACGTCTGGTCGAGGTCTGCGAACGGAGAACCAAGAGAGACTGGGCCTTATTCGTCGAGCAGATTGCCGAGTGCTACCAGGAAGCCGATCGGATTACGCTGGTGATGGACAATCTGAACACGCACACCCCGGGTTCGCTCTACGAAATGTTTCCGCCCGAAAAGGCAAGGCCCTCTTGGATCGATTCGAATTCGTCTACACGCCGAAGCACGGTAGCTGGCTCAACGTGGCCGAGATCGAGTTGAGCGTCCTCTCGGGCCAGTGCCTGGACCGGCGCATTGACGATATCGAAGTCGTCAGGCGAGAGACGAAAGCCTGGGCGCAATATCGAAACAAGAAAAACGCCACCGTCAACTGGCAGTTCACGACCGAAGATGCACCGATCAAGCTACGCCGCCTCTATCCGACACTACACAGTTGACGCGACACTAGGGGAAAACCTCTGCAATCATCCTACACCCACACCGGATAGGGACCGACCTGTCTCACGACGGTCTAAACCCAGCTCACGTACCGCTTTAATTGGCGAACAGCCAAACCCTTGGGACCTCCTTCAGCCCCAGGATGCGATGAGCCGTATTCCGTGACGGCTCGACCCT
>JBLINP010000355.1:0-4342 GCA_047639415.1 Planctomycetota bacterium
AGCGCCTTGTCGTTTATGCGTCCGGGCAAGACCAACTTGAGTGCGACGCGGCGCTGCATCGAATACTGCTTCGCCTCCCAAACTTCGCCTTGTCCGCCGCGTGCAATGTGGGCAATTAGACGGAAGTCGCCGATCGAATCGCCTTTGCGCGCACCCTCGGTGTAATTCGATTCGCCGGAATCCGTGCTGCCACCGAAGAAGCCAAAATTCTCGTCGAGCTTGTTGTAAGCGCTGTAAAGCCGGCGAAGCTCGGGCGCCTCGTCCGGATTGTCCGCACAGAAGTCGACGAACTCGGAATCGACGTCGTCGTGCGTAAAACCAAGAAACTCGAGGAGCAACTCCTCGGCTCGTTCATCTGAATTATCGGACTGCGAGGGAATGGCTGGCATGAACTTAACTACGGTACCAGTTCAACGCAGTTCGAGTGCTTGACCGTCCATTTCGGCCGGCACTTTTATGCCCAGTTGCACCAATACCGTCGGCGCTACATCCGCAGTGCTGGCCGAATCGAAACGCCGTCCCGGTTGAATGCCCGCACCTAGAAAAACCAACGGAACCCTACGATCATAGCCGTACGGGGAACCGTGAGATGTTCCGGAAGAGGGGCCAAACAGAATCCATGGACGACGTTGGAAAACGACGTCGGGTGAACGTTCGGCGTCGTAGCAATTTTGCGCCAAGCGCAAAAAGGCGTCTTCCGAAGAATTTCCGCTGGCCAATTCTTCCAAGGTGAAAGTGCGTTCCATCCAACTTGCTTTTGACATCACTGCCGCCAGGCTCGCGCGGACCTCAGCGGGATTGACTTGCGCCGCTTCCAAAGCGGCCAAATCCAAGCGGATGCCGGTCTCGCTGATCATGGCTATGAAGTCTTGTCCGTATTCTGCTTGGACATGTTCATGAGCAGCGGCGAACGCACTCGAAGCCGTAGCGAGGCGCGTCGCGTTAATGCCTCGTTTCTGTCCTTCTTCCGGCAACATCAAGACACCGTGATCGGCGGTCAATACGGCGCTCCATTGATCCACGCCAACCGTCTCGTCCAAGTAATCAAAGAACAGCCCCAGTTCAACGTCGATGCGTAGAAGCAGATCGGTGACTTCGGTGCTGTAGGGTCCAAAACCGTGGCCGATCACGTCGCAGGCGGAAAGCCCCAACATCAGTAGATCGGGATGCTCGTCCGCACCCAACTTGAGCTCTTCAACGGAACGTCGCGCCATTTCGATCGTCAACTGATCAACGATTGGTGAGCGATAGGCCGCAGCTCCCAAAATCGCTCGACGTTGAGACGGCTCAGTTTCATTGTGGCCGACCATCAAGTTGCGGTTGATCGAGACTCGCGAAGATTCGCCTTGCCGACGGTCAGGAGCGGTTCCGGCACTTTCAATATTCTCGGGCAGGTTGAGCTTCCACCCCAGAGTGCCCCACTCGCTGTCCAAGACTCGGCTCGTAACTTCTCCGTTCCAATTCTCGACCCAACCAGGCAACTCTTCCGCGTACCAATCCGAACTAGCGAAACCCGCCATGCTCTTGTTCCACCACAAACACAAATCGGGCTGGCGGCCGCCCATGCCCACCGCAGCTCGATCTTTGCCGGCTAATGAAACAACCAACGATTCCGGGTCACTGCCTTTGAGCCAATCGCCGAGAGCGGGCACACGTAGATTGCGCGGCGAAACTCCAGAGCCTGTCGAGGGCGGAAGATCACTACCAACCACAAGCTTGGATTCGGCGTCGCCAACGCAATAAGTATAGCCGGTGCCGTCGGGCTTGAACCAAGCATTGGCAACGATGCCATTGGTCTTCGGATGACATCCCGTTCCAAGCGTTGCATAGCCCGGTCCGGTTTCGGTTTTCGAGTGTTCTAACTGCGCACTTCGGTAGTTCAAACCACTCTGGACAAAACGGCCGTAACCACCGGTGAAGAATGGAGCAAGTCGATCGAGTTGCTCCGGAATCATTTGATCGACTCCAATCACAACCACAAGGCGAGGCTGTGGAGCTATCGTTTCCTGACTTGGCGCAATTAGTGATGAACAAGCGAGAACGGCCGAAAGAAAGATCATTGCTTAGAGTTCCAATGAGCGTATGACCGCCATCTTTTCGATCTGCATGTCGTGCATAGTGTGTTCGATTCCGCCGACGCCATAACCGGATACTTTGAGCCCGGCAAAGGGCATCCAATCAACGCGGAAAGCGGTGTGATCGTTGACCATCACGGCGCTGGCATCGAGACGCTTGTAGCAGCGCAGAGCGGTGTTCAAATTTGTCGTGAACACCGAGGATTGGAATGAGAAGGGCAAGGAGTTCGCGCGCTCGATGGCTTCATCAATCGATTTGACGGTGTAGATGCAAACGACGGGACCGAAGGCCTCGGCTTGGGAGATGCGCTGATCGTCGCCCGGATTGAAGAGCACGGTCGGTGCGTAACATGAATCGGACAACTTCTTGCCGCCGCACAAGAGCTCGGCTCCCGCATCCACAGCTTCGGTAATCCACTCGTGAACTCGCGCGACTTCCTTAGCTTTGATCAACGGACCGACTTGCGTATCGGGCAAAGTCGGATCGCCGACCTTCAGTGCAGTTGCTAACTTCGTCAATCCATCCGCGACTTTGCGAGCGATCGACTCGGCGACGTAGACGCGCTGAACGGAAACGCAAACTTGTCCGGCGTGATAGAAGCCACCTTTGGCGAGTACCGGCAGCATGTCGTCGATGTCTGCGTCTTCGGCTACAACGACCGGTGCAACTCCGCCGTGCTCGAGTGCACAACGAGTTCCGGGTGCCAAACTGCTGCGCATCTTCCAACCCACCGCGCCACTGCCGATGAATGAAAAGAAGCCCAAGCGCGGATCGGAGATCATACTTTCAGCGACAGCATGACTCGCCGTAAGCACCGGCTGGCACCAGCCATCGGGCAAGCCCGCTTCGCGCAAAATTTCGACGAAACGCATGCATGAAAGCGGTGTGACAGCAGCAGGCTTAACCAAAGCCGGACAGCCCGTTGCGATAGCCGGCCCAACTTGGTGAACGATCAGGTTCAACGGGTGATTGAATGCGCTCACTGCCATGACCGGACCAATCGGTTCCTTGCGAGTGAAAGCCAGGCGATTGGCGGACGCAGCCGATGTCATGGGAATCTCAGTGCCGTGAGCGGTGCGTGCTCCTTCGGCGCAAAGCTTCACGCCTTCGATCGCGCGCGAGACTTCAACGCGGGAGTCCATCAACGGCTTGCCGCCTTCGCGCGCCGCCTCGATCGCCAACTCCTCAGAGCGCTCCTCCATGATCTCCGCAGCACGCTCCAAAATCGCACTGCGCTCGTGAGCGGGCAACCAATTGTCGCGATCCTCATACAAGGCATGCGCCGTCGCCAACGCCTGCTCCGCCGCGGCCTCGTCAGCCGTCTGCACCGTTGCAATCAAACTGTTGTCAAACGGTGCGGTGACCTCGACCAGCTTCGAATTCGAGCTCGCGCCGGGAATCATCAACGGGAAATTCTTAACCATCTTCTCTGCCGTCCTTTGTGTTATCTCAAAGCCTGCTTCAAACCGCGAAGCGAGAACTTTATCAGAAGCTTAATACAGAGTCAGGCTCGACTCACAACCTTAACCGTCAACTAGTACCGCACAAACCGAAACCAGCCCCCATCCTCGTCGTCTACCCCATATAGCTAGACAACCCAGAGGAGATTTGCCCGACACTTGGCATCACGTCATCAATCGGGGCATTGCGAAGCGCCCGCTATTTGAAACACGCGACGACATCCGCTTCTTCCTCGAGCGCCTTGCTCGACAGAATCGTTTGAATCGGATTGAGGTGCATGCCTACTGCATGATGACAACGCATTTTCATTTGCTCGTGCGTAGTCCAATCGGGGAGCCCTCCAAAGCCATGCGGCGCGTACAGAATGAACATACGCGCCGGTTCAATCGAGATTGGATAACAAGCGAGGTTCGGTCCGCATCTGGCGACGAACAACTGACCGCTGCCAATTACCGAGCGATGTTTGAAGTACGTGATCCGGAGCGGCTCGACGACATCAGCGATGTTCTTCGAAGATAACTCCGACTACGCTAACCGCGTAGCGATAATCGCGCACCAAGCCATGCTCTATTGCTTTTGAATCAGTCGACCTCAAAAGAATGAGTGCGGTACACATCAACGGTTAAGGCTGCGAGTGGAGAGCGACTGATCGCGAAGGTGCTTGGAGTTTGGCGCCAGGCCAATGGCATTAAGCCCTGCGATGCCCTCTCGGGCCCCACTTTGCCGTTGGCTTGAAGGATCTTCGTTGGTGTGACCTATCTGGTCGCAGCCGGTCACGAGTTGCAAGCATGCGCTGCATGGCGCG
>JBLINP010000356.1:0-4334 GCA_047639415.1 Planctomycetota bacterium
GGTGGCTCGTCGGCGCACGCGATTAGCGTGGGGAACGTGTTCGGTTTGTACGTGCTCTCCACCGGCGCCATCCGCGCCTGGTTTGTTTCTGCTGACGCCGAGGGTGAGAGCAGTGGGCGAGTCGTGCTCGACAGCGACCCCGCATTGCTTCTGCCGGGACAGTTCACACGCGTGCGCATCGAATACGATCGCCAGCGATTGATGATTTGGGTCGAAGGCGTTTTCGTCTCCGAGCTTGAAGCCAGCGAGCGCGTAGCGCCGATTCAGGCACCGCTGCTGCTCGGAGGCGGCAAAAAGGCCTTTGTGGGGCGCATAGACGAGCTTGTTTTGTCCGCTTGGGAAGCCGGTGACCCGCGCCCCTTGCCCGAACTAGTCGTGTTCGATGCGAACTCAACACCCGAAGAAATTTGGTTCGACGCTGCGGGGCATCTCGACAGTCTCCGGCATCCAAAGCCCATTGAACTCACGATCATTCACGATGACGGCAAGCGCCAAACCGCGCGTGTCGGGCGCTGGGGGACCATCGAATGATTAGGTCCAGCAAGCGGCCGAGCCGAACAAAAAACAAGTCTCAGGACGGCTTCGCCATGATGGCGGTGATCCTGGTGTTGATGGCTTTGTTCGTGCTCTCGACTCCTTACTTACTCGGCATCGGACGAGCGGATCGCGAAAGCCAGCGCGTGTTTGATCGCACGGCTGCGCGCTTAGCCTTGGACGATGCGGCACGCCATGCACGCGCGCGACTCGATGCAACGCATTCGGCCGTGGACTCCACGCCCTATTGGGATTCCGAAGCCGAGTTGATGGTCGACAACGCTTTGGATCCAGACTTCATCAACGCCAACAATTCACGGGGCGTGATGTGGGATTTGGAGACACGCGATCTCTCTGGGATGATCGACTTGGGCAGCGCTTCCCCGGGCGTCATCGCCAACTTGATTGGGCAACACACTTGGCTAGCGCAAGCAATTGCCCCCGATGATTCGTCCCTTGGTACGGTTTCAACTCGCGGTTTTCCCGAATCAGGTTTCCTGTGGGTCGAAGGCGAACGCATGGCTTACCTCGCTCGCGAAGGCAGTAGCTTTGAAAAGCTAGCGCGCGATTTGTTTTCGGAAGACGCGACGGCTGGAGCTGCGCAAGCGGAACCGCCTTGCGATTTTTCGGAACCGAAGGGGCACGGCGCGGGAGCACCGGTGCTGGGCTTAGCTGCCGTCGCACTGTCCGAATGGCGCATTCAAACCAGCGATGGAAAATTCCGCATCCCGGCGGATCACGCTCAGGTAGCCAGCGCTTTTGAAGACTCGCTGAGCATGGCCGTGGAACCGGCGGCTTTCGCCGAACTCGCCGCAAGCTCGACGCCCTTCGGAATGGTGGGTGCCGGCCGGCGCTGGCAACGCGGCGTTCGCTTGGTCGACTCTGTTCTCGGTGGCGAGGATTGCGTTCTAAAAGTGGATGACGCGACGTACTTCAATCCTGGAACGACGATTGAAATCAGTAGCGAGCATTACACCGAGTTGGCCCTGGTGCGCTTTGTCCGCGGAAATCAACTAGTTCTGCAGAGCATGTTGAAAGGCAGCTACGAGACCTATGGCGCTGTCGTTCGCCCGCTCGCTCGTCGACCCGTCAACGTGAACACCGCCAGCCCCGAGGTTTTGCGCGCACTGTTCTTGGGCTTGAAGCTGCAGTATCAAAACGCGCGCATTACCGATCGCGAAGCCGATCAACTGGTCGAGGTCGTCATCGATTCGCGGCCCTTCACCGGTTTCGAAGACTTTTTAGGCCGCGTGGTCTTACCCGCTGCCGGTGCGGCCAAGCGCAAGTCCGGGCGCGGCGGAGATTCGGACGTCTGGACGAGCACCGGCGCGAACGGATTCATCGATAGCGAAGACGCGGAGGCGCTCTACCGCAATGGGTTGAATGCAAACGATCGCAAGCTCGAGTTTTCGACGATGCCCTTCGCCTTCAGCTCGCGTGGCGTTTTCGAAATGTCCCTGCGCAGTTCGATCAATGCCAAGAGTGGTGTCGAGCGCGCTTCATTAGATCGTTCGCAAACGGAAGTGGTCGTACCGCAAAAGGAGCTGTTGAAGCTCTGGGCTCGTCAGGAAGATTTCGACGAGGAGTTGCGCTTGACTCGCGAAGCCTCGCATTGGGCGACGGGGCCGAACGCGACTTCGCGTAGCGATCAGAGCTCCTCGCCGCCTTCGCGCTTTGCGGCGCACGTCGGAACGCTCGAGCCAGATCAATTGGAAGGCGAGCTACAGAGCAGTTTCGCGTCGCGCGACGACGAAGGTTGGGCGCAACTTTGGTCGATGCGCAGCGACGACGAGCCAACCACCAATTACCACGATCGCAACGTCGAGCACTTGGACGACGAGTCTTCTGATCTAGAAGGACTCGACTTTACCCGCGGAGGGGCTTTCGCCACGACGACCTACGACGAAGAGGTTCGTTTTAGTGGTGCTCAGGGTGACCTGCTGCAACCCTTCTCTTTCTCGATGTGGATGAAGCCGAAGGGGCGTAGCGTGGGCGCGCTCTACTTCGATTTGAGCGACAGTCAGTACCTGGATTCGGATCGCATTTCGGTCATCGAAGAAGCTGCCGACATGGTGGTGCGCGTGATCGATCCGGCCGGAGATCACGGCGACTCCGAACTTGTCGAGCAGACGGAGGTGCGCGTTCCGATCGAGCACTTCCCGCTCGACACGTGGACGCACCTCGCGATCGACGTGCGCGGCAGTCGACCGGATCAAGTCACCGTTTTTGTCGATGGAATGGAGCGCGGCGAGACGAATGGATTGACGCGACTCACTTCACAACTCGGTGAAGCGCAAACGACCATTCAGGTGGAGTCTACCGACGGTTTCGGTGCGCTTGGTGAGCGCTGCGTCGTTCGCATCGGTGACGAAATCATCGAAGCCGAAGTCATGAGTGAGACCGAACTACTCGCGACGCCGAATGTGGTCGGAACGACCGCTGGTATGGGCGGACGTGCGGCGCGCGAGCGCGAACGATGGTTGGCCGACGGTTCGGCGCAATTGAATGAAGGTGCCGGCAAAGATCGCAGTCATCCCGATCAGTCGGCAGTGCAATTGTTTGGGTACAGCTTGCCCTTGCGCTCGGAAGCTCCCAATGGATCGACGAAGTTTACTGCCGGGATTGGAGCTTTCGCTGTGGCGGAAGTGAGTGCAGTGGGTGGTGGCGACGAGCAGCTCGGAGATCGAATTATGGTGCAAGGGCCTTTCGGCCCCGTAAGTGTGGGGACTGGATGGCGAGGTCCGAGCAGCGATGCGAAGTCTTTGTTCTTACGACGTGCAGACAATGTTGAGGGTAGTGACGATAGTTTTTTATCGGCCTTCAACCCGACTGGCGGCTTCGCGCTCGTCGTCCAGAGGGAGTACAGCATCAGCGTCAGCAATGCGCCTTATGAGGATCGAACGGCTGATTCAGACACGGTGCTTCTCGGCGGCGTTGAGCTCATTCGCTACAGCGGAATAAGTGGAAATCAACTCATGCTGAGTGGGCGGGGATCTTCCGTGCTCAATTCGTTCACTCAGGGGCCGCTAAGTCAGGGCAAAGACGACTCGCGAGCATTCATTGTCAAATATGTAATGGGTTGGGACGTCAGCGGCGGTGACCCCAACTTTCAGATTGAAAGTCACGTCTTTGTAGTTCCTCTCTCGTTACCAGCACAGGGCGTAGGCGCGGGGAGCAATTTGTTCGTGGTTCCCGACCCCGGCATTCCCGAGTTCGCTCAAATCACCCGTTTGGACAGTGATCGGGCCGCAACAGAGTGGATCTGCTATGACGAAATCACCGCGGGTTTCGGATCGATGCCGCCGCAGTTCATTCGCCATAACGCCACAATTTTGGATCGCGTTAGGAATTTATTGGTGCCCGTAAAGGGCATCATAAACCTGACTGGGTTTGTCCCTGATCCACCAGATCCCCCGGACGTTCAGGTCCCGCCGGACACCGGCGATGGGCCGGCCCCCGCTGATGACGGTTTGTTCGACGACGGAACCGAAGCGGATACAACTCCCGGTGGAGGTGGTTTTCCGGTGGGCATTTTCTCCGCACCGTTACAGCTCAGTTCAACGAGTGCGGTGCCGGCTGCTTCGTCGAGTTCATCGATCGAACCGTTCGCTCAACTCGCGCCCGCACCGGCACTCAACATTGTCGCTGAGCCCGCGAACGCGGTCACGAGTATGGCCAGCGCCGACACGCAGAACGATCCCAGTTATTGGTCTGGCGACCTCGGCTTTGCGGAAGACGATGACTTTCCACTGACGCGCGCCGTTCGTTCCGAACTCAACTTTCGCGGTGTGATGGGAACT
>JBLINP010000357.1:0-4326 GCA_047639415.1 Planctomycetota bacterium
GGCGTCCTCGACGACCTTACAAGGTCGTCTGCGGGGGCAAGTATCTGCAAAGTGCCAGCAGGAACCAATTCGAGGCGTTTTGCCTCGCGGTTCATGAATAATCCGGGCTAGAGCATCGAGGTCGACTTTGTCGAATACTTGATGAGTCGCGTTTGCAGGAGCGATGGTGCCTTCAAGTAGAGTCCAGATTTCATCGAAGAGGGCGTGATTCGCATCGGACGAATGCAATAGAAAATCAACGAAGGCCCAGGCCATCGGGTAGGTGTAAAACGCATTCAACATGAAGTCGGCGTTGTCGAAATATAGGAGTTGCTCGACGGTGACTTTCTTCAACCCAGCCTGCTTGAACAGAGCTAGATGCTCGGCGGCCGGGCTGCCCGCTATCCACTTCTTGCCTTCTGGTTTCGCCGCGGCGAAATACTCGGCTAGCCCTTCACCCAACCAAATCGGGTTCATACCGAGGGCGCGATCCATGTATGCGTGCATGGTTTCGTGCCTGACGACATTTAGAAGCTCTTCGGGAGACGCGAGGTTCCAGATACAGATTTGCTTCAGGCGTGGGCTGTAAATTCCCGCGGTATTCTCGGCGCTGTCATCTTCGACGCCCTCGATGTAAGCGGAGTAACTACTTTGTCCCGAGAATAGATAGAGCTTGAGCAAGTCGTCGTCGGTAGCGGGTTTTCCAAAAACCTGAGCGTAGTGGGCGTACGCATCTTCAGCTGCTCGTGAAACGACTCGAGCAATCTTTGCGTTGAGATCTGAAAAGGTATGCGTGTGCTTGCCACTGACATCATAGACACGTTTCCACGACGGCCCTTGGCTCGCCTTGGCCACCTGGATGCGCAATTCAGCCAATTCGGAATTACCGGGCTCTAAAAGCAGACCGGCGTCGATACGCTGACGCGCTTCTTCGAAGCGACTTTCCAATAGCAGCAGTTGCGCCAATTCGACGTGGGGCCAGAACTCGTCGGGGAATCTCGCAATGACCGTTTTCAGTTGCTCGATCGCAGCTTCATTACGTTCAGCTTGAAAGCGCAGCATGATTGCGATTTGGTGATAGCCCGGCGTTTCGCCGCTGAGTCCAATTAGAAGGTCGGTTTGTTCGATCGCGCGGTCGTAATGGTCTGCGTAAAGGCAATTGAGCATTTGCAGAAATGCACGCGTTGCTAGAGAGAATTCAGCGACATCCGATGCCTCCAAACGGGACTTGGCTTCGTCATGCCTGTTCGTATTAATCCAACCCATGACCTCCTGCATCGATGCCGCTTGGGTCTCAGTAAATAGATCTGGAAACTGAAGCTGCTCCGTGAGTTCTTTTAGGTCGGTTATTCGGGTCGTAGATTCAGCCGCTGACCACGAATTTAGTTCTTCTGGATCCTCATAGGTCGTTTCGAAGGCGCTGAGTTCCGACTGAACGGAGTGATCGATGACGTTTTCAATCCAAGCGAACTGAGCCGTACCCGTAACTGTGAGTTTTTCAAAAACCGGCTGACCGACGATGCCGAACTGACCGAGAGACTCGGAGTTTTTCTTTACCGTCAGAATAGAACGATTGTCGTAGGACACGTTGATCTTCGATGCACCGACTTTGATTTTGAGTATTACCGGTTTCTCTTTTCCCTTTTTCTTGCGCTTGCGTTCTTTCGGCTTAACGGATTCCAGAATTTCGGTCCCTTCGCCGGTAACGCGTATCAATTGATGAAAGGAGTACGTTGCGTTACCGACAACGTTGTTGCCGGGCTGAATTAGGTAGGCATCACTCAAAATAGAATCAACCATGAATGCCATGCTTGAAAGCGCTTCGGGCGAAGCTTCAATTTCGAGGGTGTAGTCTTTTCGAAAGTGCAGCGGATGAAGCAGGTAATTTGAAACCTGCTCGAAATCTTCCAAGTTCGAAGAGTTGTACTCAACCCTGATTTTGCCCGTACCTCGATTGTGGGTGAGTAGCTTCCCCGAGATCAGATCGCTGGGATCGGGTCGTTTGAACTTTGACCAAAAGGCTGCTCGTCTTAGTGAAATGCGTATCTCAGGCAAACTGGGACGAACATATTCGGCGCCCTTATGTTCGCGAAGTAATGCGAGTAGTTTAAGACGTGCCGCTTTCCACTTTCCGTCCTGACTCAGGGATTCGACCGCGGTTCGTTGCTTCTCGAAGTCACGAGCCGGGTCTTCTGATGTTCGGCCGAGTAACGGCGATACGAGTGCGAACAGGCAGAGGACTTGAATAAGCGATCTATGCATCGGGGGCGAACGGCTGTTTGGGTCAGAAGTACGACGAGGTCTCGCGTTTAACCATTCACGAGATCGAACACGGCGAGCACGCCGTCGAGGATCTCTTCGAACTGGTCCATGCGCAACATGTTCGGTCCGTCCGACGGTGAGCTGTCTGGATCGGGGTGCACTTCGAAGAACAGACCGTCGACGTTGCCGGTGGCGACGGCTGCACGCGCGAGCGCGGGGACGAGCGTTCGGTCTCCGCCGCTGCGATCACCGCGACCGCCGGGCTCTTGCACGGAGTGCGTAGCGTCGAAGATGACGGGGGCGCCGGTTTTTGCGAGGTGCGCGAAGGAGTTCATGTCGACGACCAAGCGACCGTAGCCAAAGCTGCTGCCGCGTTCGGTGACGAGCACTTTGTCACTGCCCGCTGCTCGGCATTTTTCGACAACGTTGGTCATGTCCCAGGGCGCCAGGAACTGGCCCTTCTTGACGTTGACCGCGCAGCCCGTTTCGCACGCGGCGACGAGCAGGTCGGTTTGGCGACACAGGAAGGCAGGGATCTGAAGCATGTCGACCGCTTCCGCCGCGGCCGCACATTGTTCAGGGAGGTGCACGTCGGTGACGACGCGAACGTCGAGCTCTTCGCGGATGGCGGCTAGGATTTCCAAGCCTTGCTGTTGTCCAATCCCGCGCGCGCCGTTGATGCTCGATCGATTTGCTTTGTCGAAGCTCGCTTTGAAAACGAAGGCTAGGTCGCGCGCTTTCGCGATGTCGCGTAGGCGGCTGGCAATTTCGAAAGCTAAGTCGCGTGATTCAACAACGCAGGGACCGGCCAAGATGAAGGGCTTGCCGCCACCTAGGTGAAGGCCGCGAACGTCGACAGTGGGGCGTGTAGTCATGGAATGAGTATTTTGAACTGCAGACCGGTCAAGGCCAACTCAACGGGCGTTTCACCGCCGTAATCGCCGTCGATTTGATAGGAAACAGGCGTTTTCGAGCTGACGCGTAGTTTGCGTGCGCGTCGCATCTCGCAATTCTTACTCGGCAACTTACCTACCAAACCGCGGATGACGTGCCAAAGCAGGCCAATTGGATTGGTCTTTTGAAACAGGAAGATCTCGAACATGCCGTCGTCGAGTTTGCCGCTCGGGTCCAAGCGCATGAAGCCGCCGTAGTGATTGACGTTGCTCGCGAACACCATGCCGTAGTGCTCTTTTAGCTTCTCACCATCGAGCTCAATTTCGAGTTCGGGTGATCGATAACCGCGCAGTGCACGCATAGCTGCGGGGAAATAAGACAGCTTGGTGATTGGACCGTTTCGACGAGCTTCCAATTCGCGCACGGTCATCGCGTCGAAGCCGATGCTAGTGACGAGAATGGAAAGCGATCCATTCACGGTTGCCGCGTCGATTTTGGCAACTCGTCCATTGCTAATGATTTCAAGTGCGTGATGAACGTCGCGCGGTAGGTGGAGCTCGGCAGCCAATGCGTTCGCAGTTCCGAGCGGCAAAATCCCAACGGGCGTTTCCGGATTGACCAATCCTGCGAGCACTTCGCGCAAGGTTCCGTCGCCACCGATCGAAACGACTAAGTCGCACTCGTGTTGGCTGGACCGCAACCACTGAAAGGCATCGCCACGCTTTTGTGTCAGGTGCACGCGCGTCGAAGCGCCCATGCTGTGCAAACCTTCGGCGAGTTCGAGAGCGGCAGACTCGCCATGCCCATTGCCCGCGACGGGGTTAGCGACAATGATCGCGTTCTGAAACGGAGCGTCTGCGTGGACTCGGGAGGCTGGGGTGAAGGCTTGTGCCGTCATGACGCGGGTGAGGATACGAATCGAAGGGCGGCGATGGAAACCGTGGAGGAGCTCAATTGCCGAATTAGGGTGCCAAGGCGGGTTTGCAGTTCACCTCAGCCATCGTTGGTCTTTCGTGCGGACCCGTTGCTGATCGCACGAGCGAATTCCGTTTCCTGCGAAAGCTGCGCGGCACTCTGGATTGGCAAGGATGGCGTCCACCAGAAACGGCTTTAGGAGCAAGGGACGAGTCGATTGAACTTGGCACGTGAGCTCACAATGATCCTGCTCGTTTGACTCACCCTGGGAAAAGA
>JBLINP010000358.1:0-4325 GCA_047639415.1 Planctomycetota bacterium
TAAATTTTGTTCTGTCAGAAGAGGACATCGAATCACTTTACTCAAGCATCCGATATCGACTGGTTGATTCAGAGACCGGCGCTGAGCTTTCCAACAAACTGAACATGTTGATCGGCTCCAACATAGCTATGTCAGGGCCTGGAACAAATGGCGAAGTCGTGTACGGAAAGCTTGCACCTGGAGAAGTTGAATTGATCGCTGAAGTTGATGGGTACGAAGCATTCAAGCGTGTCGTTCAGCTCGAATCGGGAGTGAACACCGACCTTGGCGACATTCCGTTACAGAGGAGCCAGAAACTCATCGGCACAGTTGTCGACGAACTTGGAGATCCAGTTACTGGGGCCATCATTCATTACGAGTCATTGGAGGCAGACTCACAACAACACATGAAATCCACGTTTCGGACCCTTGTAGCTAGATCTCAAGGATCACTTGGCTGGTTGACTGATACAGATGGTCGTTTTTCTATCGCAATCAGCTCCGGTCGTCATCGGCTTTGGGCAGTCGGACCAAGTGGAATAGGCCTCTCTGCAAATACGGTCATCGATTCCGCCGAGCCACTCGATGAGATTAGAATCGTTCTGTACCAGCCCAAGCGCGTCACGTTCAAAGATCAATTCGAACGTTACGCCAAAGCCACGCTCCAAGTGCTCGACGAGTTTGGAATTGTGATCAGCGAGAGTCAGTTCACCGGGACCCTCCCGATCACTTCCAAACTTCCACAGGGCCATTATCGCGCTCGTCTAATCGAAGAAGAGGCTGTGGTCTTAGAACACGCCTTTCACGTCGCCGACCTCGACCTCACGATCGATTTCTAACGCGCAGGAGTCGAAGCGTCATCGACGCGAGACTCCGCT
Source organism: Planctomycetota bacterium (assembly GCA_047639415.1). Lineage (GTDB taxonomy): Bacteria > Planctomycetota > UBA1135 > UBA1135 > OFTM34. The sequence goes on from JBLINP010000358.1 coordinate 858, forward strand.
ACTTCCAGGCCGGCACGCGCGCGCTGAAGTTCAAATCATCGTCACCGCGAACGCCGGTCATGAGGAGCGTTGAGAGCTTGCGCTCCGGAATCCCGCGCCAGACTTCCGCTCCTCCGACTTCGACGATGACTTCCTTCTCGATGTCGATCTGACTCTCCGGCAGAAGAACCCAAAGTCCTTGCGTCGAACCGAGCGTCGTCAAACGAATCGTGTTCTCGCCTTTGATGATCTCCGCTTCGACGACTTGCCTCATATTCGCCGATTCCCAATACAGCCAGTGGAATTGGCGTTTCCAGCGCAAAGTCGGCTCCCAAACGATTTTGAGCGGATGCGGATCGCGCTCGAACTTGACTAACGGCTTCAACCAGTCCTTACCGCCGCCCTTCGGGTAAGCGTGCCCCTTACCCTTCACTTCGATGTACTCGAAGTCTTCGTAACCGCCCCACTTCGCTTTGGCCTCTTCGACCTGCTTCACCGCAGCGCGGTTTGCGGCGGGAGGCACCTGCGGATCGTCGTCGCTCTGATAAATGCGAATGGGAATGTTGCGCAGGTTCGGAATCACGCCTTCGACGATCCCGTCTGGATTCCCTTCTTCATCGAGATAGGGAGTCGGAGCGCCTGCAGCCGGACCTAAAGCGGCGACTCGGTCCGCGTGGTGCCCGCCCAACATCCAGGAACCGAAGCCGCCCATCGAATGTCCGGCGAAGACGATGTGGTTGGGGTCCACATTGTAAGTTCGGCAAGCCGCGTCGACTAAATCGATCACCCATTCCTCCGTGCCCGAAGTCGTCCAACCGTGTTCCGTTTTCTCCAAGACCTCGGGGAAGATGGCGACGAACTTCGCCTTCTTGGCCGCATTGCTAAGGAAGCTCGACGCCTCTCTCGCGCTTCCCGATCCCACGCCTCCACCGTGCATACCAATCAACAAGCCGCGCGGCTTCTTCGTCACTCCCCCAACGATGTAAAAGCCCCGCTTCTCCTTCTCCCAGAAGTAATGGTTGCCCCTCTTCTTTTCGAGCATGCGACCATCCAACCACTGCTCCTTGATGACGGTGCGCCAGCGTTCCGCTGCTTTCTCATCCAGAGTTCCGCCAAGCAATTGATCGATCTCTTTGATGAGCGCATTGCGCTGATTGCGCGCATCCATCGTGTGATCATCTAGCGCAAAGTAATCTTCGATCACCTTCGCAATGTCGTCATCCAAATCAACCGGCGTCACGCGCGGCGATAACGGTGAAACGGAAAGGCAAAGAACAGCGAGTGAGCTTAAAATGATCATTGAATACTCCTTGGACCGAGGCAGGGCATTCTAGCCTCCCTCTGGGACGCGCAACACCGGGACTGGACGAAGCTTCCCATCCATACGAAAGCACGGAATCTCTTGACCTGACGAACGGTAAATTGGCTCCGCTTGTAAAGCGTTCATTTAAAGTTTGCTCTAGCGCATTAGCGCAACATCTCATCCGATCGTTTTGAACCCGGGCGAGTAAAGCGGCATAGTGTCTCGTCCGGAGCTACCCGCACCCGCAACACAACCAAAAGAGTCATCACCATGCCCGAAGTCGCCATCATGCAGGACTATCCGAAATCGGATCGGACTGCACTCATTGAAGAACGTGCCGCTGTGTCCGAAGCAGAATGCGAAGTGCTGCGGCAATTCGGGAAAGAGTACTTCGATGGCACGCGACGCCAGGGCTTGGGTGGCTATCACTACCATCCGCGCTTCTTCACTCCGGTGGTAAAGCGTTTGATCGAACAGTACGGACTCACGAACGAGAGCAGAGTTCTCGATGTCGGTTGCGCCAAGGGCTTCATGTTGCATGACCTGGTCGAAGCGCTGCCCGGGATTCAAGTTGCGGGCATCGACATCTCGTCCTATTGCATGGAGCAATCGTTAGAGAGCGTGCGACCTTTCCTGCAACTCGGCAGTTGTGACAACTTGCCCTATCCGGACAACAGTTTCGATCTCGTCGTTTCTATTGCCACGGTGCACAATTTGGAAGAAGCGGGCGTGCGTCGCTCCCTGCGCGAAATCATGCGCGTGACGCGTAAGCATGCTTTCATCAAAGTCAACGGCAGCGAAACCGAAGCTGAGCGTGTGGCCTTTGAGAAGTGGAACGTCGTGGCCAAGACCAGCAAGACCGTCGCGGAGTGGCTGGAGATGTTTGAAGAAGAAGGCTACAAGGGCGATTACGCGTGGTTTAAGGCGTAACGCAGATTGTTACGCGAGTTCAGCCCGTGAGATGTTGTGAAATGATGAGGAAACAACAGATCACATGAACTCCAAACCTGCGCACTCTGAGCAACAAGTTCAACCAGCCTGGTCTCAATGGACCGGTGGGCAGTTCAGTATTCTCCGTGCGTTTTTGGGTCTGTACCTCGTTCTGCACTTCGCGATCTGGGTACCTCAACGAATAGCACCAGCATCGAACGCAAGTGAAGTCGCCGATCAGTTCGAAGGTCCGCTATTCAACTGGTATCCGGGGATTTACCACCTTAGCGACTCCAACGTTTTCTTCGCGATTACGGTGGGCATCGGATTGATCTTAGCCCTGGCCCTAGCTGTCGGTTGGCACGTCCGCACCGTTGCAATCCTGCTTTTCATTTTCATAGCAAGTGAGCTGACTCGCGATCCAAACATCTCCAGCCCATCACTGTTCTACCTCGGATTCTTGCTGATCATGTGCGCGGTGCAAGCGCCAGCGCCCTTTGGATCGATTGCCGCCAAAGGCCGAATCGATCCCGCTGGCGACTGGAAGCCGAACACGAAAGCTTGGGCCGCCTTGTGGATAACGATTGCTTTCTTCAGCGGTAAGTTTGCCCTGAGCAATCTAGGAGAACCCACCTGGCAAGACGGATCAGCGACCATGGGGTTTCTCTATCATCCCAATCTAAGAACGGGATTCGTCGAAGAGTTCCTAACAACACTCCCCAGGGCTATTTGGAATATCGCGACCTGGAGTTACTTGGGTTACGCGCTCTTAGTCGCACCTTTGGCGCTCTTCCGACGCCTCCGGATACTGCCATGGCTCGGCATGCTCGGATGCAACCTGATGCTGATGCTCGTGATCGACTCTCCGAGTTTAACCGTGACGTCGCTACTCATTTCACTCGCAGCCTTCGATCCCGCTTGGCTCGCACCCAAGCGCGGAGCGAAGCCTGCTTGGGTCTTTTACGACGGCGAGTGCGGACTCTGTCATCGAACCGTTCGCATGATTTTGGCCGAAGACACAAACGGCGATGGCTTTGTCTTTGCACCGCTAGGTAGTCCGGCCTTCGAAGCGCACGTCACGCCCGAACAACGCGCGAGCTTGCCCGATAGCATCGCGCTCGTGACCGCCGACGGACACTTACTGACTCGCACGCGCGCCGTCATCGCAATCCTCGAAAGGCTCGGCGGACTGTGGCGCGCACTTGCGTTCGCACTTCGTTTACTCCCCCGCCCAATCGCCGATGCCGGCTATGACT
>JBLINP010000359.1:0-4251 GCA_047639415.1 Planctomycetota bacterium
CGCAAAGTCGAACAGTTTGGACATATCGCGCACGTGTTCAGCACCTACGAATCGGTAGCCGAACCCGGCGGCGAACCGTTCGATCGCGGAATCAATAGCTTCCAACTTATGCGCGATGAGAACCGCTGGTGGGTTATCACGATTTATTGGGATCGCGAAAGCGAAGCCAACCCGATACCGGCCAAGTACCTCGAGTAACTCGGCCGCCGACCTTTGCTGTTCGGACAATTGAACAGAGCAACGTCGACCGATTGGTGACGTTGCGAAACCGTGCGAACTCATCCGCGCTGACCTGTAAGCCCGGCCATTGATTGATATCCTTCGCGCCGTGCTTAACCGAATTGTCGAAAACTACCGAGCGGCCTTTCGCGGCCTATCCCGCGAAATCTGGTTCCTATCGCTCATTTCGCTCGTCAATCGCAGCGGCACGATGGTCGTCATCTTCCTGGCGCCCTACCTCACGAAGCAACTCGGCTACGAAGCGTCGGAGGCTGGCAACCTACTGGCGCTGTATGGTCTCGGAAACATCGCAGGCATCTGGCTCGGCGGCCGACTGACGGATCGATTCGGATTTCGTCCCGTCATCATCACGAGCCTGCTCGCCACTGGGACGGTTCTGTTTGCTCTCGGGCAAGTCCAAAGCCCCATCGCAATCTCGATTGTCATCGCGTTACTCGGGCTTGTTGGCGAGACGCTGCGGCCGGCGACCTCGGTAGCCATCGTCATCTATTCGACGCCGCAAAACCGAACGCGCGCTTTTGGCCTACTGAGACTTTCGCTCAACCTTGGTCTCACAATCGGCCCAACACTTGGAGGCCTTTTAGCTTCCTACGACTACGGCTTGCTGTTTCCCGTCGATGCACTGACTTGTATCAGCGCCGGCCTGCTCTTCGTCTTTGTCTTCCCTCGCCACGGTGGAAAGTTCACCGCCCCCACCAAAGCCGAAAAGCGCAGCAACTCACTCTGGCGCGACCGCCTCTACCTCGCCGCCCTCGCTCTGACCTTTCTACACGCTCTAACCTTCTTCCAGCTGAGCAGTACCTTCCCACTGTACCTGCTAGAACAACGCGGCTGGTCGGAACGAGCCTTCGGCGCATTGTTCGCCGTCAACACGATGATCATCGTGTTGTTCGAGATGGTTCTCGTTCACGCCATCGAGAAACGTAGCCCGCTCAAAGTAGTCGCACTGGCCTCTTTACTCGTTGGTCTGGGATTTGGATTAACGCCCTATGCGACGACTGCGATCGCTCTAGTCGGCACCGTCTTACTCTGGACTTTGGGCGAAATGCTCGCGGCACCCATGATGCAAACCTGGGTCGCCAATCGATCGAACGACAGCAATCGAGGTCAGTATTTGGCTGCATACTCGATGGTCTTCTCACTAACCTCCGTCGCGGCTCCCTGGGCCGGCACGCGCATCTATCAGCACATCGGCCCAGATTGGGTCTGGCACGCTTGCCTGGCCATCGGCGTCATCGCTTTCCTAGGCTTTCTAAAGCTGGCCAGCATTCGAGAAAGTTAGCGCTGGTGGGTCGAGAATTCCCCCATTCGGTCGATAGATGCTGGGTAACTCACTTACCTTCCTTCGACCATGAATCCCCAATCCTCCGGCTTCGTCCGATCGCTCTTCCTCGGCCACATTGAATCCTCAGCAGTGATGCCCTTTCCGCATCCTGATGAGGAAGCACAAGAAATCGCGACATCGATAGCCGAGATGATCGCGGATTGGGCCGCTAGCTCTGTGGATCCGGAAGCCATCGACGCCGACAAAACGATTCCGCAATCGGTCATCGACGGAATGATTGAACTGGGTTTGTTTGGCTTGACCATTCCCGAAGAGTTCGGTGGGGCCGGGTGTGGACAGTTGGCCTACACCGCGGCGCTTGAAGCCATCTCTCATCGCGATGCTTCAGTGGTAACCGTCTTTGCGGCGCACCTCGGAATCGGCATGAAGGGTTTGTTGCTATACGGTTCAGAAGAGCAACGCGCGCAATGGTTACCCGCTCTCGCGAGCGGCGAACGAATCGCTGCCTTCGCATTGACCGAAGCGTGCGCCGGTTCTGACGCGGGTGCACTTCGATCGACTGCCGACGAACAACCCGACGGCACGTGGAAGCTCAACGGGCGCAAGATTTGGATCACCAACGGCGGCATCGCCAACTTCTTCACGGTGTTCGCGCGCACGACCGATCCTGAACACCCCGACGCGACTTTGATGGAGCGCCCGATCTCGGCGTTCATCGTTGCTGGCACTCCCAACGAATTGCCCGGACTGTCCATTGGCGCGCCCGAAATCAAAATGGGATTGTGCGGATCGTCGACAACTGAGGTGGGCTTCGAAGATGTGAGCTTGCCCGCCAATGCACTGCTCGGTCAGCGAGGAGAAGGATTCAAAGTTGCGCTCAACGTTCTCAACTCGGGACGACACGGACTTTCGGCCTGTTGCTTGGGCCAAGCGAAGCTAGCGCGAATGTTGGCCGTCGCGCACGCCAAAGAACGCGAACAGTTTGGGCGTCCGATCGCTCAATTCGGAATGATTCAAGAAATGTTGGCTGCGATGGACGCCGACATTTACGCCATGGATGCCAGTACAAAAATGACGGCGGGGATGATCGACCTCGAGCGCGGCGAAACGATGCTTGAAGCCACTTGCTGCAAGATGTTTGCAACCGAACGTTTGTGGGAGATCTGCAACAACGCGCTGCAAATTACCGGCGGCACGGGCTTCATGCGCGAGTACCCCTATGAACGCATCCTGCGCGACGCGCGCATCAACATGATTTTCGAAGGCACGAATCAAGTGCTGCGAATGATGATGGGCACACAGGGCTTGCGGCCCTTGATCAAGGATCTATCCGCTCGATCCGAACAGGCACCGAATTTGGATGGGGTTCGTTCCGAATTCGAGAGCGAGGGCCAGACCTTCGAACAGCTTGTGACTATCCTCGGCACAAAGGCCGCCGAAGTCGCGGAACGCGAAGGGAAAGGTGCCCGGGACGCCCAGCCGGATTTGCGTCGCCTGTCCGATATGGCCACGTCGCTTTACATCATGGCCGCTGTACTCGCTCAGGTTTCCTCCCCTGAGTGCGGAGCGAGTGAAGAGGAGTTCGATGTGGCGCGACTTGCTTGCCGAAGATTGGAGCGCGCGTTCCGAACGAGTGCCGCCGAGACGGAAAATCCCGACGACCGACTGGCCATCAAAATCGCGACCAGAATGACGAGCTAATCGACGGAAGTCTCTGAAAGGCGTCGATCCAAACGGATCTTTAGCGGGTTCGGGGTGGAGCGGACGAGGGGAATCACTATCCTCAGTGCGCATCCAATAACCACCAGACTAAAGATCCAGGCTATGAGTACTTCCGCGCCCGAAATTATCGCTCCCACCGACGGCGAAACCATCACGACCAGTGACGGCAAGATCAACGTCCCCAATCACCCGATTTTGCCCTATATCGAGGGTGATGGCACCGGACGCGACATTTGGGCGGCCACGCATCGCATTCTCGAAGCGGCCGTGGAAAAAGCTTACGGCGGGGAACGCAAGCTGTGCTGGATGGAAGTGTACGCCGGCCAAAAGGCCTTTGATTTGTTTGGCAGTTGGTTGCCCGACGAGACGCTCGACGCTTTCCGCAAATACTTAGTTGGTATCAAAGGTCCGCTAACCACACCGATCGGTGGCGGCATTCGCTCACTCAACGTCGCGCTGCGTCAAATCCTCGACCTGTACGTGTGCTTACGCCCCGTGCGTTGGTTCGAAGGCGTGCCCTCTCCGGTCAAGCGCCCGCAGGATGTTGACATGGTGATCTTCCGCGAGAACACGGAAGACATTTACGCGGGCATCGAGTTCGAAAAGGGCAGCGAAGGCAACAAGAAGTTCTTGAACTTCATCAAGCAAGAGTTTCCGAACGAGTACAAGAAGATCCGCTTCCCTGAAACTGCGGGCATCGGTCTCAAGCCGATTTCCACCGAAGGCACAGAACGCATTATGCGCTCGGCTATCGAGTACGCCATCGCGCAAAAGCGCAAGAGCGTCACGATTGTCCACAAGGGCAACATCATGAAGTTCACCGAGGGCGCCTTCCGCAACTGGGCTTACGAGTTGGCCGAGCGCGAGTTCGGTGATGCGACTTACACCTGGGAGCAGTGGGAGCGCACGAAAGCATCCAAGGGTGAAGCTGCCGCCAATGAAGAGCAAACCGCCGCTCTCGCGTCGGGCAAAATTCTGATCAAGGACGCGATCGCTGACATCAC
>JBLINP010000360.1:0-4237 GCA_047639415.1 Planctomycetota bacterium
GGGATGCGAGTTGCGCAGCGACTTGCCCCACGTAACGAGGCGGCCCTCTTCAGCATTCGTCGTGCTAGATCCTACGAATGTAAGGCGGCATCAGCTGTCCGTTGAGCCGCGCCTTTGAATTGATAATTTTCGATTAAGCTCATCGAATTGGCTTCTTTTCGCTCCGAGAAGGGGAATACTTGATTCGAAGGAATCCCCGGATAGTGGTGTCGACGGATTGAATGACGATCCGCGAGTGACGAGTTTGGATGGATTGAAAGGTAGGAAGCTTGTGTCTAGAGAAACGGTGCTCGTCATTGAAGACGAGCCAGATATCGTCGAGTTGATTCAGTATTGGCTCGAGCGCGAAGGCTATGTGGTATTGACCGCAATGGATGGCGAAAAGGGATTGGCGGAAGCGCTTCGGCACGAGCCCGATCTGATTCTGCTAGACGTAATGATGCCCGGTATGGACGGCTTGGAAGTCTGCCGCCACTTGCGCGAAGCAAAGGCCACCGAAAATACGCCGCTGATTATGCTAACGGCTCGCTCCGAAGAGACGGATGTAGTGGTTGGCTTGGAGCTTGGGGCCGACGACTACGTCACGAAGCCTTTCAGTCCGCGGCAGTTGGTCGCCCGTGTGCGTGCCCATTTGCGGCGCGAGTCGCGAACAACGTCGGACGAGAAGGCGAAGACCAGAATAGAACGAGAAAATGTGGTCCTGGACGCAGAACGGCATGAGCTCGGAGTAAACGGCGAGTTGGTAGAACTGACGCGCGCTGAGTTTCGATTGCTCTGGACTCTGTTTTCCAAGCCGGGTCGCGTTTATTCTCGGACGGAGTTGGTCGACATCCTGACAGGTGGAGACGCTTATATTTTGGAACGCAACGTAGATGTGCACGTCAGCGCTGTTCGTAAGAAGTTGGGTGACTCCGGGCACCTGATCGTTACCATCCGAGGAGTCGGGTACAAATGCCGAGATTGAATGTCGAAACTGACCTGCCGCTCAGCGCGGGACGTCGCTCTTCATTCTATTGGAAGCTTTCAAGCTCCTTCGCGGTCATCGTGTTGCTCGGAGCGCTGTTCGTCGGTCTGCTCGTCCGCTATCAATTGGGCGCAGACTTGCGCGAAGAGTTGGAGTCTAGCCTTCAACGAACCTGCCAGGTTTTAGCTCCCTACGCGCGCGATCGAATAATGAATGGGCTGGTCGAAGGGCCCGATGTGGAGTTGGGCCAAATCGGGCTAGACACCCGGATTCGCCTGACCTGGATCGAATTGGACGGTCGCGTTGTGGCGGATACGCACGCGGATGCGCGCCTGATGGACAATCACGCTTCGCGATGGGAGGTTCGCGAAGCTTTGGCCGAGGGATTCGGCAAGCAGTCACGCGCGAGTTCGACGATTGGACGCGAAATGCTTTACGTGGCTTATTGCCTAGAAGATCAGGGAGAGAAAGTCGGAGTCATTCGTGCAGCCATGCCCCTGGATGACATTCGCGAGCAGGTCAGCAGAGTCGATCGAATCATTCTATTTGGTGCTGGGCTTGGTGCTTTGGGTGCGGGTCTCTGCGGACTCTATGCAGCCAGTCGAATTACTCGCCCGATCACTTCGATGATGAAGATGGCGGAAGCGGTTCGCCAGGGAGATTATGACGCGCGTACTTATGATCTTCCGCGCGACGAAATCGGATTGTTGGGAGAAGCGCTCAATGCGCTCTCGACAGAGTTGACCCGGCAACTTGCAGATAGTTCGCTTGAACAAGATCGACTGCGCGCGGTTTTAGCTGGGATGGTCGAGGGAGTTGTCGCGATTGACGATGAAGAACGACTTCTATTCAGCAATCTAAGAGCGCGAAAGTTTTTGGGCTTTGGGGACGATGTCCAACCGGACAGTCGCTTGTGGGAGATCACGCGGGTTTCGGGTTTGGACGATTTGATTCAGGAGGCGCGCCGGTTGAACGGACCCGCGCGGAAAGCCCTTTCGATTCACCGCGATAGTGAGGAGTTGATTCTCGATGCGCATGCGACAACGTTCGGAACGGATTCATCGCGAGGTATCGCTTTAGTTTTGCATGACGTCACCGAGTTGCGGCGATTGGAAGTGGTACGAACCGATTTTGTCGCAAACGTCTCACATGAACTTAAAACGCCGCTTACTGCTATTCAAGGCTTCGTCGAAACCTTGCTGGCGGGAGCTGTATACGAAGAGAAAAACAACGTTCGCTTTTTAGAAAAGGTTGAAGTTCACGTTCACCGTTTGATCCACCTGGTGAGCGATCTGCTGAGTCTGGCGAGAATCGAATCTTCGAATACTGTGCTCGAGGAAGTGGACGTGGAGCTTGGTTCGATCATTTCCGAGGTTATCCGTGATCGAGGAGTGGGGACCAACGAGCGTGGACAGACGATTTGCGTTTTAGGGAACGAACGTGCGATCCATGTACGCGGAGATCGAGAGAGCTTGATTCAGATCGTTGGAAACTTGTTGGAGAACGCAATCAAGTACTCGCCCAACGGAGCGCCTATTGAGCTCGAGATAGGAAGGAGCACCGGCTGCGCTTTCATCGAGGTTCGAGATCGAGGGATTGGGATCCCAGATGGCGATGTGGATCGCGTCTTCGAGCGGTTCTATCGCGTCGATAAAGCGCGCTCGCGAGACTTGGGCGGCACAGGTCTCGGGCTCTCCATTGTTAAGAATCTCGTCGTTGCGATGGACGGAAGGATCGAACTCAAAAGCCAACTGGGTGTAGGCAGCACTTTCCGCGTCGAATTGGTGCCTGCCTTCGCGCCGGAGCCGTAGCTTTTGAGCTGCGATGAGCGTTTGAAGCGAGCCTTGAAAATGAAGGCCGTTCAAACGGACGCTTGATCGATCCAGATTTCTTAACACTGGATTTAAATAGGGCGTCGAGCGCTGTTCTTGCTCCCTAGCGGGGCCTTCCGGGCCCCGCGAGCATTGATGGAAGCTTGATGCTCAGTTGGCGCCGTCTTTGTCATTCTTTCCGAAGATTCGTTCGTTCAATGGATGAAACGAAAAGAAGACAAAGACAATGAAAACGATTCAGAATGGCGCAGTGATCTGCGCACTGGTGTTCGGTTCACTCGCTTCCTCAAACAACCTTTCGGCGCAAGTCCGGGTAGATGAGCGTTTGGTTCCCTATCGCGCAACGCAAGGCGTCTCGGGGAATATCAAAAGCGTCGGCTCCGATACGACGAATAATCTGATGACTTTGTGGGCTGAGAAGTTCACGGAGTCCTACCCGAACGTCTCAGTGGAGATCGAAGGCAAGGGCTCTTCAACAGCTCCGCCGGCGCTGTGTGAAGGGGCCTCAAATTTTGGCCCGATGAGCCGGGAGATGAAGAGTAAGGAAATCGACGAGTTCGAGTCGCGCTTCGGTTACAAGCCGGTCGGGATTCGAGCCGGTGTCGACATGCTGGCCGTTTACGTTCACCGCGACAACCCAGTGGCGAAAACGGGGCTCTCGCTTCAGCAAGTGGACGCGATCTTCTCGAAGACGCGCAAAGGCGGGTTCTCGAAGGAAGTTCGAACCTGGGGTGACATCGGGCTCACCGGCGAATGGGCGAACAAGCCCATCAGTCTCTACGGTCGCAACTCGGCTTCCGGCACCTACGGCTATTTCAAGAAGCACGCTCTGTTCAAAGGTGACTACAAGGACTCCGTCAAGGAGCAGCCGGGCAGTGCATCGGTCGTTCAGGGAGTCGCTGGAGACAGGTTTGGGATCGGCTATAGCGGAATGGGCTATAAGACGGCCGATGTCGTCGCAATCGCGCTTTCGCGTGAACCCGGTGGCGAGGCGATTGACCCGAAGCCCGAGCAGGTTTCCAAATATCCGCTCGCTCGCTTCTTACATATCTACGTGAATTACGAGCCGGGTTCGACTCTCGATCCGCTTCGAGCAGAATTCCTGAAGCTGATCTACAGCAGGGAAGGCCAAGAAGTGGTCGTCAAGGATGGCTTCTTGCCAGTCAGTTTCGAACTCGCTCGGACGGACCTACAGAAGGTTGGAATCACAATTACGGGCCGCCCGTAAATACGGCGCAGGCGTGATCGAATCACTCTATGGCTAAATCCTCAGTTACCGGGCGTACTCGCATTCGCAAGACGTCACGGATGGTTCGCTTCGCCGACGCTTTCTCAAGGGTCCTGATTTCCGCAGGTGGAATCGGGGCCATTTTGGCGGTCTCGGGCGTTTTTGCATTCCTTGTTATCGTCGCCTTTCCGCTCTTCAACGATGCGGATGTGA
>JBLINP010000361.1:0-4230 GCA_047639415.1 Planctomycetota bacterium
CTCGAATGTCGCCGATTTCGAGGAAGTAGACTCGCGTAAAGTCTTCCACATTGGAGACTTGCAAGCAGAAGCCAGATTCCGCCCGCCTTCTGGAGGCGCCGAATCTCCGCGATGCGCCGACTCATTCGGGTCGGAATCTTTGTCCGCTCCCCCGCCCGAAGATCTCCCTTCCGATCCGCCAAGCCAACACCGACAGCGAAACTTGCCTCCTGGAATACTACGCTCTCCTCCATGTCGGCTTCGGATCAGGTCATCAACAAAGACGCATTCCTTCAGGACACCGAGCAGCCCGCAACCTCTGCGGGTGCTGGGAATACTGAACGAGAATTGGAGAACACGCTCCGCCCCACCGGTTTTGCCGAGTTCGTCGGTCAAACCAGAGTGGTAGAAAACCTGCGCATCGCCATCCGGGCTGCTCGCGAACGGGGCGAAGCGCTCGACCATGTGTTGCTATCGGGTCCGCCCGGTCTAGGCAAGACGAGCTTGGCTCGCATCCTCGCCACCGAGAGCGAAGTCACCTTGCACACGACCAGCGGTCCAGCGCTCGAACGTCCGCGCGATCTCGTTGGCATTCTCACGCAGTTGCAGCCTGGTGACATTTTCTTCGTCGATGAGATCCATCGCACACCGATCTCTGTCGAAGAGTTCCTCTATTCTGCGATGGAAGATTTCTCGGTCGACTTCACTTTAGATCAAGGTCCAAACGCCCGCATCCTTCCGCTCAAGATTGCACCATTCACGTTAGTTGGAGCCACCACGCGAGAGGGATTGCTTTCAGCACCGATGCGCAGTCGCTTTGGCTTGCTTGAACGCTTGACTCCTTATCCGAACGAAGACTTGGTAAGCATCCTTCAGCGTTCGGCGAGCATCCTCAACGTCGAGATTACAGAACAAGCCGCGTTATTAACTGCAAGCCGAAGTCGCGGAACTCCGCGCGTAGCCAACCGTTTCCTTCGCCGAGCTCGCGACCTGGCGCAAGTCAACGGAGCCAGGACGATCGATGAAGCTCTCGGTATCGAATCACTCGAGCGCTTGGGCGTCGACGCGAACGGACTAGAAGAGATGGATCGCCAGATACTGATTTGCCTCGCTCACTCGCAAGGTCAAGCGGTGGGTTTAAAAACCATCGCTGCTTCCGTTGGTGAAAGTGAAGACACCATCGAAGAAGTCTTTGAACCCCACTTGCTTCGCAAAGGCTTCATCCAGAAGACTGCTCGCGGAAGAATGGTTACCGAGACTGGAGTTCGAGCGATTGCTGGATTCAACGAAAACTCATAAACGTCGAATTTGCCATGCGGTCGAGTTTGCCATGAAACCGCCTCCTACCTACTCGTTGACTAAACTTCACGCACAGCTATTTCTACTTGGTGTGATCGGTCTTGCTGGCTGTCGACCGCCAGCTTGGTCGCAAGTCGATTCGTCACAAAATCGCGTCGTCGATGCCAGCTTCACCCCGGGGTCCACAAGCGGTCGCAAGCGTGCGATTCCCGTAGCGCCGCTGCCGCCGATGGGCTCCGTCGCCGCTCGCCTCGAAGGTTTTGAACGCACCAACTCGATCCATGTAGTCACAGGCAATGTCGACTTCCGAATCGAACGCAGCGGCAATCAAGTCACGTGCTCCGACGGACGTAGAGGCGATTGGATATTGATTGAACCCGAAGGCACTCGCGGTTTGCACGTCGGCGAAAAACTCTATCGCGGCAGCATGCTGATCCTTCCGCATTCATCGAACGGCATCTCCGTCATCAACCATGTCCCCATGGAAGATTACGTGCGCGGCGTCGTCGCAAAAGAGCTAGCGATTTGGTCTGCACCTCCGGCGCTACTCGAAGCCCAAGCAATTGCTGCCCGTAGTTATGCCCAAGCTCAACTGCGTGGTCGCCCGGGAAAATCCGCGCGGGTTGTATTGAGCGATAGCATTCTCGATCAAGCCTACGGCGGTGAGTATCAACCGGGCTCGGGTGCCGGCGCGCAGAAGGCTGACAAACGATTGCGTCAAGCTGTCAAAGCTACCAGAGATCTCGTTCTAGTCGTCAACGGTCGCGTTCTCGATTCGCGGTTTCACGCCACGTGCGGTGGTCGTACCGCTTCGTTTGAAAGCGTGTTTTCCGAAACGGACCCCGGCGGCATGGCACCCGTCGAATGTCCGGGATGCCGAGATGCGGACCCGACCTCATCTGTCCATTGGGATTGGACGGCCGATTCAAATGCTCTTCGATCACTCGCACAGGACTTAGGACTTGGTTCACAAATCCAACGCGTCTTTCCGATTCGCCGCGACGACGTCGGTCGCTGGCTCGAAGTGCGCGTCGTCGGTGACCGCGGTGGGCGCAACGTCGATTCCACGCGCCTGCGTCAAAAGCTTGGCTATACGAATTTGAAAAGCACCTGGATTACCGGTACCGCGCCAACACCTGGGCGGCCGATCGACGGCCAAATACGTTTCCAAGGTCGTGGCCGCGGACATGGTGTGGGTTTTTGCCAAACCGGCGCGCGAGTACTTGCCGACCAAGGTTGGAACTCGCGACAAATTCTTGGCAAGTACTTTCCCCTCGCCGGTCTCTCGCGCCTATCTTCGCGCGCTCATCCATCCACCAGTAGTTCGCGAAGCAGTCGCTAATACGCGCACGGCTCCCGCTACCCGATTCAATACCGTCGGACCGATACGTGTTCAACTATTCTGTGACCACCGAATGTGCGCAAACCCACGCACGCAATGGCGTCTTCGAAACGCCACACGGCAGCGTTCAAACGCCAGCCTTCATGCCGGTTGGCACCAAGGCCACCGTCAAGGGCATTCAACCCGCACAGCTGCGTGAACTGGGTGCAGAAATGGTGCTGGCCAATACCTATCACCTGCACCTGCGGCCTGGCGAAGATGTGGTTCGCGACCTTGGCGGCTTGCATCAACTGATGGGTTGGAACGGTCCAATCTTGACCGATTCCGGCGGCTATCAAGTCTTCAGTTTGAGCGATACGGCCAAAATAGACGACGATGGCGTCACTTTTCGCTCCGTCATCGATGGCGCCAAAGTGCGCTTTACTCCCGAGCGCGTGATGGAGATTCAGCACGCATTGGGCGCGGATGTCGTCATGGCTTTCGATGAGTGCCCGCCCGACCCGTTGGATCGGCCGGTGGTCGAAAAAGCGACAAATCGCACTCACAATTGGCTCGTACGCTGCGTCCGCAGTTGGCGCGAACGCGGGGGCGTCGAGAGCGGACAAGCGTTATTCGGAATCGTGCAAGGCGGAGGCTTCGAAGACCTACGTCACGCGGCCGTCGACACCGTCGTCGCTCACGATCTGCCCGGCTATGCGGTCGGTGGCGTCAGCGTTGGAGAAGATCGTGAAGTCGTGAACGCTGCAGTCGCGGCCGCGGCGCCGCGCTTACCGAAAGACAAGCCGCGCTACTTGATGGGCGTCGGAACTCCGTCCGATTTCGTCAACGCCATTGCACAGGGCATCGATCTCTTCGATTGCGTGACACCGACGCGACATGGAAGAACTCATCAAGCGTTCACCTCGACCGGTCGGCTCAACTTGCGCAACGCGCGCTTCATTCGCGACACCGCTCCGCTCGACGAAGATTGCGACTGCCCCACCTGTCTGAATCACAGTCGCGGTTACTTGCGACACCTAGCCACCACCGGCGAGATGCTCGGTCCGATTCTGCTAACCGTTCACAACCTGCGGTACTTCCATCGTTTGATGGAAGACATCAGAACCGCGATCAGCGCTGGCAACTTTCATGAGTTGCAGCAACGCGTGCTCGCTAGCACTTAACTAGCCCGGATTATTCATGAACCGCGAGGCAAAACGCCTCGAATTGGTTCCTGCTGGCACTTTGCGGATACTTGCCCCCGCAGACGACCTTGTAAGGTCGTTGAGGACGCCAGTATCTGCAAAGTGCCAGCAGGAACCAATAGACCGGCAGTGCCGGTCGTTCGTGGTGTTTGGTCCGCGTGTTCATGAATAATTAGGGCTAGTGCTGTGTCGCGAGCGCGGCCTGCTAGCCGCGCTTGTACTCGGAACACACATAGGCGTTGGGACGATCTGGTCGGGTGCAAACCGAACCATAGTCATAGCGACAGTTATCGCAGAGAGGCGCGCCGCCAAACATCCGCCTCAGCCTGCCGCGCAGGCTCGCAAATAATTGCAAAATCATGGACGCGCTAGGTAAGTCCCGACTCAGCCTTGGCCGAGAATTTCGATGCGACTAAGGTCGACGAT
>JBLINP010000362.1:0-4220 GCA_047639415.1 Planctomycetota bacterium
AGGAGCAAGGCTGGGGACGCATCGTGAACTTCAGCATGGCGGGCGCCGATCGATTGAGAGCGCAGCCTTTCATTACTGCGCACTACATTGCGAAGTCCGGCATACTGATTTTGACGCAGACGCTCGCGAAAGTTCTTGGTCCCCACGGCGTGACCGTCAACTCGATCTCACCGGGCTTTATCGATTCGGACAGTGAACCAATCGAAGAACTGGAGAAGATGGTGAAGCACATTCCCGCCGGCTACGTCGGTGAAACGAGCGACATCATTGGCGCCGCGCGGTTCTTGGTTTCGGAAGAAGCCCGCTACGTCAATGGCACGAACTTGACGATCTCAGGCGGCTGGGGCGTTTGAGGCTGAGCTTGTCCGAGCTCCGCTCAACTACCTGCGATACGATTCAAATAGTTCGCCAACTTCTTAGCCAAACCGGACGGTAGCAAGCTCCGAATCATACGATCGCGCCGACGTTCGCCTGGAACGCACACACGCTCACCGTTTTCGAGCGCGGCCATGCTCGCCTCGACGACATTCTCGGGTTGCATACACCCGCGCATGCTCGCGGGATCGATTCCCGCTCGCTCGAACAGTTCGGTTTCGACGTTGCCCGGACAAACGGCGAGGAAGCGCAGTCCTTGTGACTCAAACTCCTCCGCGATACCCAGCGTATATCGGTTCACGTAGGCCTTTGCAGCACTGTACGTGGACAAGCGCGCGTTCGCGCCGAATGCCGCACGCGAGGACACGTTGATCACTGTTCCGCGACCAGCCTTGACGAAGTTCGGAAGCACCGCGCGCGTCAACCGAACGGTTGCGAGAACCATCACGCGCAAGCCTCCCTCGGCAAAGTCCGCAGTTTCGTCGAGGTGAGCGCCAAAGTGGGCGAAGCCGGCGTTATTGACCAGCATGGATATCTGTGGGTCGCCGCAAACACGTTGCTCCACTAACTTCAAACCCTCATCGCTCGCTAGGTCGGCCACCAGGGCTTCGGCGGCGACTCCCAACTCACGCAATTCGCGTGACAGTTCCTCCAAACGCTCTGCCCTTCGAGCAACCAGAATCAAATCAAAGCCGTCGGCGGCAAGTCGCTGGGCAAAGGCTCGACCGATTCCGGAGGAGGCGCCGGTGACGAGAGCCGTTCCGAACTTTGAATTGTGGGCGGACATGCGGACCTGTGATAACCACCAGAGCGGACAAACGCCAGCGCCAGCAAGCCTCAGCTGGCTATCGTGTTTCGTGGAGCCAGCGAATTACGCGCTGTTCGAGACTGGGGAGCTCGATCTTGAACACGGCGCGGCAGGCGTCGTGCGGCTGAACGCCTTCACCTATTAGCGTCAGAAAAGGCGCCACTTCATCCGGGCATCCCTCGATCAAATAAGCGGCGAAAACGTAAGACCACAATCGGTCTTGCATCGTCAGCGCATCGACTTTGCGCCCCATCAAAAAGTTGAGTCTAGGCGGACGCCGCTCTTCAAAGTGGATTCGAGCCTCGTCCATCCACAAAGAACCCGTCGTGTAGAGTCGTCGCTTTAATCGCTTTTGAACCTTGGCGGACTCCGCATCCTCGACGTAACGACCGTCGCGGGTGTAGTAGGTCAACCGCGTTCCGATCAACTGGTACGTGAGGTAAATTCCAATCCCCTCAATCGCCCAGCCGTGATTCACATTGATCACGAAAGCTTCGTCCATCATGCTCGAAATCGTTCCGCGTACCGAACGATCCATACGTTCAATCTCCGTGTTCGACCATTCCACGGATTGCGCTGTTCCCGGAACTCCTGCACCTTTCAAACTATCGAGATAGTCCCGAATCGACGGCGACACGCGCGGGTGATTGTCGAGAAACTGGCGCTTCTCGCCGGTACCCGCCAATAGAAAGATTGTGAATCCCGACATCGGCAGCGTGTCTGTATCGAGCAAGGTGCGGAAGAACTCGGAGGCTCCCAAAGTAGTGCGCAAGACCCGATCGACCTCTTCCGGAGTGCCCGTCCCCGCAACACGTAGATGCGGCGTGCGTTTGATGGCCCGCCAGCCGAGTTTCAAACTCTCTTCAAGCGCGCTCGGTTTCGCCTCATCTCCCACCGGTGCGGTATCAATGCAAAGCTTGGCGCGCCCCGGAATCAATTCGCGTCGTTTGAGCGCAGTCTTGGTTTCCTTGAGAACCCATTGATCGTCGAGCAGGACCTCCCCTAGCGCAGCTCGAACCTCGACATCTTCGGGCAACATGCGCAATAAATGCAAGAGCGTCTGTTCGCGCGCTTCCCCATTAATCTGGTCCTCGAACTTTGTGTTCAATTTGAAGATGCGCCGCCTGTACTCCCCGACGACAGCTTCACGACGCGTTTCCAACTCATCTACGACATCCTTGTTGCGATCGCTCGGCTTGCGATAGGAAGCGGACTGAATCCAAACGCCTTTGCTCAACCGATAGCGCAACGACTTTCTCGCCGCGGGATGATCGGGATCGAGCACGATGATTTGCCGATTGGCCGTATCGGCAGCAGCGTAAAGCTTGCGACTCGTGCACCACTTCGCAAACACCTCGAGTTCATCGACGAGTTGCTCGCGAGCCTCGATCACTTGCGATACGTAGCCGGCGTTCTCCTGCGCTTGACTAAACGAGCCAAATAGAAACAGGAAGCAGATCAGCAGTATCGATGACGTCGTCCGAATCATGCAGGTCGAATCACTTGGTTTATCGATTCAAAGAAGAGCCGGAAGGCAACTTCTTCTCGTGCCTGGATCCTACCTGAATCGGCCGCAAAAGCCTTAACCGGTGCGTGCTTTCAAGTGAACCAGCATCGACCTTGAAGGCCACCTATGGGCGGCATCGCTCGTTATTGTGCGGCGGCTAAGCCAGTGGATAGCGACTCGACCAATCGCTGGACTTTTGCCTTTGGAGTCGCGCATAAGGCAACTCGTACCGCGCCGTTTAGAGGCACGACAAATACTCCATCCTTACGCATTCGTTCAGCCGTCTTTGCTGCATCCGGAGTGAACACCGTCACGAAGAATCCGCCTTCGTAACGCGGGTACACCAAACCAGCCGGGCGCGCGTATTCGTTGAAGACTTTGACGCGATCGTCGAGCAAGGCCACCATGCTCTCACGCTCGCGTTCACTCGCCGCGCACAACTCCGGATCACTGAGGACGGTGGAGACCGCGAGCATGCCGTGCGTGTTGCAGTTGGACCAAGTTCCGCGGCAGGAATAACTAAGCGCGTTCCCGATGCGACGACGTTGATCATCGTCGGGATGAACGGCGATCAAAGCGCCGATGCGTGCACCGTACTGAGCGAACGACTTGGACGCCGTCCACGCGATGAAGACCCCCACCGTGGCGGACAAACGACCGATGTGCTTGGTCCAAGTCTGTTCTCCCGGAGGCGCGAATTTCTCGTAGGCAAAGTCGAGCAAGAAGCTCACGGGACCCAAAGATGTTGCCTTTTCCGTCGCCTCGACGATTTGCGTCCACTCGTCGTCATCGAGCGTGTAACCGGTTGGATTGTGGCAAGGTGTGTTGAAAATGATCAACGCGCGGCCCTGCGACTTCATGATCTTCTGCAACTCGTCATCGTACGCTTGGACATCGAACTTGCCCGCTTCGTCGAACATGTTGAACGTCGTCACGCCGCGTCGCGTATGGTTCGCAAGAATGGCGTAGGGCCCCCAGTAATAGGAACTGGTCAAGAGGTTCTGACCTGGCTCCAACATGTTGATGATCGAGTGATGCACCGCGCCGGTTCCGCCTGGGGTCGCTACGCCCACAGCTTGCTGCGCATACTCAGTGTCGCCGAACAAATCGTGGATGATCGCGTCGAGGTATTGAGGCGAACCCGAGATCGGCGCGTAGCACGACGCTTGATCGAATGGTATGCGTCGATAGGCCTCTTCGACCGAAGGCAGCGTGGCGAGTTTGCCCTCCGCTGTGATCAGCGCGCCAAGCGTCGCGTTGAGGATGTCTTCGCCGGTCAGCGCCCGGGCGCTGGCTTCGGCGTTGAGAGCGAAAATCGGATCGTCGCCAGGACGATTGGAACAGTCCGCGATGAGCGGAGTCGGCAAGATCGTAGAAGACAAGGTCGTATCGCTGTGGGGAGTCATTCGGAAGGATTCGAATAAGGGGTCCTACGATACCGGATCAGCGCCCCGTCGATACCGAGCCAGGACAAAATCCACCGCCCAAAACGAGATTAGGGGGAGCTATAGCTCCCCCTAATCTCGTTTT
>JBLINP010000363.1:0-4172 GCA_047639415.1 Planctomycetota bacterium
CCGCACAAAGATTGCCGCCGCGGCAATCTTTGTGCGGTACCACGTGAGGGCAAAGGTCTGAAGTGGTGTCTGACTCCGTATACCGGTTTTTGGCCAATCCAGGCGTCCCAAGGCCAGTTCCGCGAGATTGCTTTAACGAGAACGGGGCCCATTGGCCGATAAAACCACGTTCTCGCCGCCCCCGCCCACGGCGAGATCCACCCCTATGGACGCCTCCATCCCCACAATCATCGGCCTCGTACTGCTGGCCTTCTTCGCGCTCTTGCTCGTTGGCGGCCTGATCTTGGTCGGCGTCCTCGGCGTTCACGCCTATAAGAACTACCAGAAGCAGACCGCGAACGATGGACCCGACGCTCGCCCGCGCTGGGTAGCGCCCGTGTTGTTCGGCGCCCTACTTGCCTTTCTCGGCGCCCTAGGCCTGACCGGATTGGCCACCTTCTTCCTCTTCAGCACAATCACCGGCGCCGCTGGAATCATGGGCTCGAAAGAGCCCGAGCCCGTGGCGACAACGGCTGCTGCCCCGATCTACGTGATCCGCGAGCCTGAGGAGAAACGCACGAAACTCGTCGCGGAAGTTCGCGGCTCGCTGGATCCCGCACTGGTTCAAAAGCTATCGGATATCGCTACACGGCGCCGTGAACTCGACCTGCGCGTTCGCAGCCGGCAATCGGCGAAGGGCGAGACCTGGATTTACGAATTCGAGCTGCCCCCCACCGACCTTGATCCCGACGCGCTGCAACTTGAGATGCGACGTGAACTCGAGGAGAGTGGGCTCGTTCCGGTCAGTTTAAGCAGCGAGAAGTTTTAGGCGCTAAGAGACCGGGGCGCGCGTAATTGGCACACTCCAGCGATGGAGAATGAGCTACCGGTACCCGCCCGTTTCTTTCGACCTGACTTGTTCAAAGGCGACGTCTGCGTCGTTACCGGCGGAGGAACGGGACTTGGCCTTGAGATCAGTCGTTCGCTGGCCGCGTTAGGCGCGACGGTCATCATCGCTTCGCGCAGCACCGAGCACCACGCTGCGTTCTTAGAGGAAAGCAATGCGCGCGGCTGGAACACGGAAGCACTCGTGCTCGACGTGCGCGAATCCGACGAAGTTCACGAAGTAGCGAAAGGCATCGTCGAGCGGCACGGCCAAGTCGACGTGCTGATCAACAATGCAGCGGGCAACTTTGTTTGCCCGGCCGAAAAACTGTCGCCGCGAGCATGGCGCGCCGTGTTGGGCATCGTTCTCGACGGCACATTTTATTGCAGTCGCTCTTTTGGCAAGCACATGATCAAGCGCGGCGAAGGTGGACGCATGTTGAACGTCGTCGCGACGTACGCCTGGACAGGCATGCCGGGCGTCGTGCATTCGGCCAGCGCCAAAGCGGGTGTTTGGGCGATGACCAAAACGCTCGCCGCAGAATGGGCTCGTTTCGGAATACGCGTCAATTCGATAGCCCCGGGACCATTTCAGTCCGACGGCGCACGGGCAAACTTATGGCCGGATCAAGAGACCGAAGACCGAATCATTGAAAAGATTCCGGCCGGTCGTTTCGCGACGCGTGAAGAAGTGACGCGACATGCGCTGCACCTACTTGCAAAGGAATCGGATTACATCACCGGCGAATGCATGGTGGTCGATGGAGGCTTGTCCTTGAGCGCAGGACGCATGTGGGAACCAGGCGCGAAACGGAATAAGCACAATTTGAACGATTCGAGCGACGAGTAAACAGACGTACATGACCACCGCCAACGACCGAGGACAACTGACGACCGAACGTAGCAATCCCGATTCGGCTGGACTGGACGCACTGTCGAGCTTGGAGATGCTCGACGTGATGCAATCGGCTGATCGCTCCGTTTTCGCTGCGGTCGAAGCGGCGCGCGTTTCGATTGCCAATGCAATCGACATCGTCGCGGACAAATTCAGTCAGGGCGGTCGCTTGATCTATATTGGTGCCGGAACCAGCGGGCGGCTCGGCATGCTCGACGCGGTCGAATGCCCTCCCACCTTTCATACGCATCCCAGCCAGGTACAAGCGATCCTCGCCGGTGGTGAGAATGCCTTTATTCACGCCGTCGAAGGTGCGGAAGACGGGACCGAAAACATTCGAGACGAGCTCGCAAAACGCGACGTCGGTCCGCGCGATGTAGTGATGGGCATCACGGCGGGCGGAACGACGCCCTTTGTTCACGCTGGCATCGAAGCAGCCAAAACTCGCGGAGCCGCGACAATCTTCTTTGCTTGTGTATCCGCTGAAGAAGTCGCCGATCGAGCCGACCTCTCCATTCGCGTCGTCACAGGTCCGGAAGTCCTCGCGGGCAGCACGCGACTCAAAGCGGGCACGGCCACCAAGCTCGTCCTCAATTCCATTACGACACTTGCCATGGCACGAGTCGGTCGAGTGCATGGCAATCAGATGGTCGACTTGCGCGTGACCAACGTCAAATTACGTGATCGCGCCGAACGCTTGGTGATGGAGTTAGCCGAAGTCGATCGCGAACGTGCGACCGAATTGCTAAGCCTCGCGAAAGATCGAATCAAAGTGGCGATCGTGATGGAAAAGCGCAGCGTCGATGCATCCTCCGCTCGCGAAATCTTGACGGCGAACGACGACGTACTACGTCGCGCTCTCAGCTGATCGAATTCGTTCGGCGAGCCGAGGCTTATAAATTCGGGGCTTGAATCAACTCAGCCGTGCGCCTCGCGAATGCGCTCCAATTGAACGCCGGCCCAGGATCGATCTTTCCGTAACTGACATGCTGGTGCCCCAGAATACCTTGAAAGCTTTCGAATTCCTCGTCGCTCAATACATCTGCACGCACACGACCGGCCACGTCGAGCGGGAAGTTCAAATCAAGTTGCGGAAAGGTCTTCACCAACGCTGCGGCAAGATGTGCCAACGTTTCGTACTGCTGTGGCGTGAAATCGTACTGCTCGACGTTATTGTCGTTGATCGACCCCCGAATTAATCGAGCGCGTGCCGGACGACCGATGAAGTTTGGCGTTCGCACGCCCCCATCGCCCTTCGAGCTGGGCAACGTGATGCGCACACCATTGCGATCTCTTCCGTACCACTGTGCCAACACCGAATTGCCCGCCGGATAAGCGCCAACGCTCGCGATTTCGACCCCCACCGATCGCCCGTTCGCCTGGCGCGCATGCCATGCCGTTTCCACGAGGTCGAGGGTTTGATAAAGCGTGCCGTCGATGTCGAGCATGAAGTGCACCGACAAGCCTCGCGCTTCCAACGTTTTAAAGCATGAGCGACTGACTCCCGATACGTCGTAGTGAAGCACGAATTGATCGACCGCTTGTCGCACTGAATTGAAATCTAGCGCGCGCGCCGTTGCGTCGACCTTGGTTAAACCCTTCTGCATGATCGGACGCCCGGGTGCAAAGTTTGCGCGGGTCGCCGTGTCTTGATAAGCGTCGAAGCCATCGCGGTCCGTCCACAAAACAACGGGAACGCCGATGGGAATGAACTCGCCAGCAACCACAATCTCTTCGCCTTTACGATTGACGTGCGTCGCTTCACGAACGACCGAATTGGAGACTGCCGGCGCAAGGGATTTGCCCGGAGTCCAAGCCTTCGAATTCGAACTCGACCTGGTCGGCGCGACGCAGGACGATGTGATCGCAATCGACAGGAAGGCAAGAGTCAGTATCGGAAAAGCGGCGGCTCGAAGAATGCTCATGTTGTTGGGCCGATCGAAAAGGATTCAACGTGATCCCGGATTAGGCCCAATAGTAGAGAACTAGATGAGGCAGTTCTGAACTGCCTTCGATAAATGTTGATCCGAGAGATGTGAACCGTCGGAGCATCCGTTACCACAACGAGTTCCGATCGTCTTCTTCTTGACCAGGGCCTGGAGCCCCACCCACCAAGGAGATTTCAACGTGTTTACACCCAGTTTCTGCCCGTATTACAAGTGCTCTCAACACCTCGATCCTAAGCACACTTTCTACGTTCGCTTTGGCTCTTATCATCCCCAATGTCGTCCTCGGCCAGTCCCGCGCTTTCGTTGCAAGTCTTGCTTGCGTACCTTTTCGAGACAAACCTTTCGAGCAGACTTCAGGGATCGAAAACCCCACCTAAACGCGCAACTCTTTACGAAGATTGCCTCTGGTACTGGAATCCGGCAATGCGCGAGGGACCTTGGCTTATCGCCCCGATGCACGGAGC
>JBLINP010000364.1:0-4130 GCA_047639415.1 Planctomycetota bacterium
GAGGGCGTGCTCGGCCGCGAGATCGAAAATGTGCCGAGCATAAGGCGCGAGCTTGGCTAACTGCTCGGTCGTTGCGGCATTGAGCTGGAGGGACATGTTGGAACCTACTTCGAGCTTTGAATGAGCTCGTTGAATTCGAGCGCGCGCTCATGGAAGTTGCTGTACGCATCAAAACTTGCGCAAGCCGGCGAAAAGAGCAAGGCATCTGTGGGACCGGCAACTTCAAAAGCCGTGGTGACGGCTTCCGCGAGCGTAGTCGTGATTCGCGTCGGTATGTCCGCAGATTGAAAAGCTGCTGAAAGCGTCGTCGCGTCAACGCCGAAGGTGACCACGCATTCGACTCGACCTCGAGCGGCATCGATCATCACGTCAAGCGGCAGCGAACTTTTGTAGCGTCCGCCACACAAGAGTACGCAGCTCTCGTTCATCGAGTGCAGTGCTGAAGCGGTGGAATCCGGAGTGGTCGAAACGCCATTGTCCCAGATTCGATGGCCGCGGATTTGCCCCTGATCCTGCAGTCGGTGAGGGAGGCCTTTTAGGGTTGCAAGGGCTTCACGAAGGCGTTCTGGAGCGGCGCCGAGCTGTTTCGCGGCTCCCAGGGCGATGAGCGCGTTATCGAGCTGGAAGGCGCCCGGTAGGGGAAAATCGCTGACCGAGCCGAGGTGCGTGGCACCCAGGTAAAAGTCGCCAGAGGCAATGTGCAACTCTTCGCTAGAGCCCACGCGAATGAAATTGCACTGCGCGGGGTTTGCGCCTAATTCGACAGCGAGTTCGGACGGCATGAAGGCTTGCCCTTGTTCATCGAGCAGTTCGAGAATGTGAAGTTTGGCTTGCCGGTAAAGCGCTCTGGTTCCGTGGCGCTCCAAGTGATCGCACAAGATGTTGGTGATCGCGACGACCTCGACGCGACCCGCTAGTTTGTCTTGTTGTGATCGAGCTGCGCCGGCGAGCGCTTCGAGTTGATACGAAGAGAGCTCGAGAACACAAATGTCATCGGCGGTCATCGAGTCGAGATTGTTCAACAAAGAGCCACCGATATTGCCACCCAACTGCACGCTGAAGCCCGAACGCTCGAGAAGTTGAGCGAGCATGGAGGCGGTAGAGCTCTTGCCTTGTGTGCCGGTGATGGCGACGACTCGCGCCGAACAGCGCTCGAGAAAGAGTCCGACTTCGGAACGGATCAGAGCGCCGGATTTT
Organism: Planctomycetota bacterium; assembly: GCA_047639415.1. Lineage (GTDB taxonomy): Bacteria > Planctomycetota > UBA1135 > UBA1135 > OFTM34. The sequence continues at coordinate 1,198 of JBLINP010000364.1, forward strand.
CGCGCCGCGAGCACGAATTCGTTGTCGGGCGCGACAGCGGGGTTCGCAACCACGATGTCTGCGTTTTCGAAATCGGAGAGGCGATGCTCACCGAGAATAAGTTGAACATCGAGCCCTTCGAGTCCTTTAAGCCCATCGGTGAGTTGCTCAGGTTGACGCAAGTCGGTGACGGTCACGCGCGCTCCTGCATTGACCAGAAAACGGGCCGCTCCCAATCCACCACCAAAACTGCCGAGCCCCATGACGAGGACCGAACGCCCTGCCACCTCAGTAAGTCGTGAGCTCACGGCTGCGGAATTTCGGATTCGCTCTCTTCGGTATCGGAGCTGACACCACTTCCGATGGACACGACACGAACTTCCGGAAGCTCTTTGACGCCATCGGGTCCCGCTCTCCGCAAAACTTCGGCGCGCTCGAGGACGCTTCGAATGTCGGGTGCCTGGATTTGATCCGACCCTTTGGTCAAATCGATCGTGATGACGTGATGATCGGTCCAGCCGATCGGAAAGAAGACCTCGCTGAACAGGTCGAGCGGGAAGCGCGCGTACCACGGCGGCTGAATTTCAATGCGCTCCGAAAAGATGTGGTAGCTGGGCAGCGAGGCGCTGATTCTGCGAGCGCCGTAGTGATAGAACTCGATCTTGGCGGGCGACGGTCCGAGCGAGTCCTGGTCGAGGACGATTTCGGCACCCGGCGGGTTGGTGCGAATCTCCAGCGTTCGGTGGGCACGACAACCGCTCGACAGCACGGCCGCAAATAGGACGAGGATCGTCGTAAATGGGCGGATGAGTTGCGATTGGAGCCGCATCGGAGTTCTCGAGGTGCGCTTGGGTGTTGGCGGAGAGGGCGAGATTCGAACTCGCGGTACCCTAACGGGCACACCAGATTAGCAATCTAGCGCATTCAGCCGCTCTGCCACCTCTCCAGCTGGCTTCCCAGTACGGGCTGCCAACGGCGCGGATCCTACAAGCACGAGCGCTGGGCGGGCAAGCCGCTTGCCACGAAAGCTGTACGTTCATTCACGAAGTTTTAAAACGGCGGTCCGGACTTGAGCAGGAGTTCCGGGCTCGGTCCACGCGAATACGGTGTGTTTTCCGGTTTGGGCGATTTGCGCGAAGCCCGAGCTGCGCGACTGCGGCACCGAAACGAGTTTGGAACTGGGCGATAGGCTTCGGACCGGAGAGCCGGTTCCTATACCGCTGCCGGTGACCCGCTTTAGTCTCCATTCCGCTCCGTCGTCGCCCACTTCGAGCCAAATGACCAGAGTCTGGCCATGTGGAGTCATCGCCAGATGGGGGCGCCCCTCCGGTCGGCCGTCATCGATTCGCAGCGGGAATCCGAAGCGCTCACCGTTTCGAAAGGCCAGGTTGACGCGACCTCCGCCTTCCCCAGCCCCCGTATACCACGTCGCGGCTAGCTCTGAATGTTGGCTGGCGAGCACCGGTCCGTTTACCGGACAGCCGGGCATTTTCCAGCGATCATCAAAGACGGTGGTGGGTTGAGACCAGCTCGACTTCGAGTACCGGACGAAGGAAATGTCACGGATCTCCGATTTGCTTCGATCGCGATAGGTGGCCCAAAGCTCGCCGTCATCGGTTCGAATCATGGAGGTGGAGCAGCAGGTGCAAACGCTCTCGTCGAGCGTGATCTCGGGAAGTAGGGCGCCGCTGGGTCGCAGCTCTCTGTAGCGAAGCGACGCGTTCGTCGAGCCACTTTCCGAGGGCGACACTTTGAGCCAGGTCAATGCGAAGCGGTCTTCAAAGGGGGCGGCTGAAACGAATCCATGCTCGCCCAAATCGTCATCATCGTGGAGACGAGCCGGTTCGCTCCACTTCCCTGAAACGACGGTCCAGACGCTGAATCGGATTTCGTAGTCGTACGCGCCTGCTCCTGTCTTTTGGAGCCAGTAAGCAAGTCGAGCTCCACTATCCGAGACACAAAAACCGGGAGTATCTGCCCAGTTGACGAACCAATTCTCGCCGGAAGCGATCTTCTCTTTGCGAGCGAAGCTTTGACTCATCTCGTCGAAAGTCGCGACCCAGAGACTGCTGGTGCCCTCGGATTCTTCGACCCAGGATAGGTACAACGATCCTCGCTGATCTACGTAGAGCCGCGGTTCACCACTACCGGGGCCAGCGGGTGAATCGATTTCTTGAAAGGCGAAGAGGGGCCCTTCGGCGTGGACGATTGCGCTTGCCAGGAAGGCGATCAAAAGGACGATCGTGATTGACTTCATAAACTAGTACGAGTTTGAGGGCATGTGATCCGACGTGCGCGGGGTATAAACGTCCGGCCTAGGAGCTCATAGAATGCCGAATATTGACGTTTTGACTCGTGTTAAGAAGGAAACCATGGCGGAAGTCCACCGCTACGGGGAGGAGCAAGGGCTCCATCACTTCTATTGGAGATTGAAAAGTCCAGATACGGCCTGCATCGAGTGCAAGCGTCGCGACAACCGTTTGGTCAACGTGTACGAGATCAAGTACACGCTCGATACAGAGTTCTGCAAATCTAAAGAGGCTGAGATCTGCGCCTTTGAGATTGAAGCGACCAACGTTCTGACGGTCGTCGACGAACGCGAGCGTCAATTGGAAGTGATCGCCGAGATCGAAAAGGGCGGAGCAAAGGGCGTTCGCTGGCACACGGCGGATGTGGAAGGGCTCGCGGATCGTTGCATTAAGCGCGACGGACGAGTGTTCGACCTGGGCCAAGTTCGCCGGGAGTTGTCGGGCGACTTCTGCAAGTTCGCCGACCCGGAAAAGGGTTGCGAATGCACCTTCGAGGTGGCGACGGAAGACGAAGTCGCGCAAGTGACAGCGCCGCCTGTTGCTGAGGCTGCACCGGATAAAAAGTCGGGGTGTGGAGCGGGGATATTGCTGTTCGCTCTGATCCCTGCGGGCATCACGTATCTGACTGGCGGTTGAGCGGCGGGG
>JBLINP010000365.1:0-4028 GCA_047639415.1 Planctomycetota bacterium
GTCGAAAGCGTGAACTGGAATCAATGCATGACTGTACTGATTCGGTTGGGATTGACGCTGCCTACGGAGACCCAATGGGAATACGGATTGCGAGCTGGTTCCACGTCGATCTATTGGTCGGGGAACGAAACTTCAAGCGTCCTGGCGCGGTCAAATATGCGTAGTGAGAACCCCGACTGGCTCGCCCGAAAACTGCGCGCACACGCTCCTGTCGGCAGCTTCGCACCCAATGCCTTCGGCCTCCATGACATGACCGGCAACGTTTACGAGTGGTGTCTCGACGTTTTCAAAGAAGCATGTCGAGACTGGCCGCTTCGCGATGGTGATGGGCTGCGGTTGACGCCCGAAGGCTCCGAGCGCGTTCGACGTGGAGGAACCTGGAACTCCAATGTTAAAGTCTCAAGAAGTGCGAGGCGTGACGAGCAACTGCAGTACTCGGGACACGCACGTACCGGTTTCAGATCAGCGCGATTGATCGATAATTGAGCGTTTCCTAACGCTTAGCCAAAGTGGTTCGCACGATGAGCGTCAGCTTCGTCGGAGTAGGCATCCGCGAGCCTTACCTCGCGAACGACTAGCCCGGATTATTCATGAACCGCGAGGCAAAACGCCTCGAATTGGTTCCTGCTGGCACTTTGCGGATACTTGCCCCCGCAGACGACCTTGTAAGGTCGTTGAGGACGCCAGTATCTGCAAAGTGCCAGCAGGAACCAATAGACCGGCAGTGCCGGTCGTTCGTGGTGTTTGGTCCGCGTGTTCATGAATAATTCGGGCTAGTGACGTCTTCGCCTGCGAGGCTTGTCGCCGTTACCGCGCTCGGAAGGAGTCCACTGATGTCCTCGTGAACGCCCCAAGAACCTGCGTATTTCGTGGACAAAATCTATCGGCTGTAGAGCTCGAAGCCGTTCGAGCTCTACAGCCTCGATCACGTCATTCGCGTCCAAGAACTCCAAGCTTCGCGTGCGCACCAGTGCTGACACTGCGGCGCGGCGTTCGTGATTCGGGAGCTGCATGCTCTCCAGCAGGTCTTCGAAATCGGGATGAGCCAACCGCGACAACTCTCGCAGTTCCGGCGAGACCGCCTTTGCGTCCTCGCCGTCTTCGCGCGGTGGTCCAAATTCCGGCCTCGGTCCGTGCGGTCCACGGCCGAATCGTCCGCGACCACCCTCCGGCCCTCGCGGATCCGGTCCACCATCTGGTCCCATTCGCTTCGGACCACCTTTTCCACGGCGACGTTCCTCATCCCGCCGCAAGCCGAAGCTGCGGAAGAACTCATCGAGCGGCAATTGGTCGAGAGCAGCCCATTCATCCTGTGAAACTCCCGGTGGCGGACCTTCAACGGCGACGCGGCTGCGAATGTGATCGCGTTTGAACTCCAGCATGGCTTGCCGGCGAGCGTGCTTCGGCAAATCGGCGACTTGCTCGAGCACTTCGGGAGGCGCGTCCATCTCGTGCCGCAAGTGGTGCAGCATGCGATCCGAAGCTTGCCCGCGCATCTCCTTGTGGAACTTGCGCATCATCGAACGTCGCTCGTCTGGGTGGCCACCTTCCATCCGCTCCAGGAAATCGGGCGGCAGTTGTTCGCGCAAGCGAACGCCTCGCACCCGCTCACAGTCGCTGAAGTATTCCCGCAGTAGTTGATCGCGTCGCTCGGGGTCCAAAGTCGCGAGCCGACGCTTGGCCTCTTGATCAAGCCGCTCGAACTCGTCCGCCCTGCGCTCTTCAAGTTGATCGGCACGATCCTTCAGCGCCTGTCGCTCTTCCGCACTCATCTTGCGCAGGCTTTCCATACGCTCCTTGAACAGCGCACGCTCACTCTCGCTCATGCTGTCCCAACGTTCGCGAATATGGCTACTGCGATCAGGGCCGCGCTGAGCGCGAAGTTCGCTTCCGAGCATCGAAATGCAAACCAGAGTGATGAGGAATAGGAGTCGGCTCTGCATGACTAACCTTCCGAGTCCTCGCTATCGCCGGCATCTGTCGTTTCGACGAGCTCCCATTCGCTCGTCTCGATCAACAACTCGTCGAGTTCATCGATCGAGGCCAAAAGCAGGTCCAAATCATCGCCGTTGAGGTGCTCCCAATTCTCGAGCACTTCGAACGCATCGATCATTTCGTCGTTGAGCTCGGTCGCGGAAGCAACTTGGGTGTGGTTCAACTCTTCAACTCGCGGAATATCCTTCAATTCACCGATAGAGTTCGTAAACCAGAGAATTGCGACCAGAACCGCAGCGGCTACTGGCACCCAAACTCGAGCGCCTTTCAGCAGTTGAAAGCTCGAGACGCGATTGCCGTTCTCCGCGCCAGCCCATCTTTCTGCATCCACTGCATCGAGCACGGATGCGGACAAGTTGGTCGGCGCTTTTGGACTAGAAACCAAGTTGAGCAACGCATCCAACTGGTCATCGGCCTTTTGGCTACTGGCGAGTTGTTCGTTTCGCGCAGATTCTACGCCCCGTAAAATGCGCTCGGACAGATTCGCGGGCATCACGGGATCCGGCGCACCTTCCAAGACCGCGTCCAAATCGAACGCATGGTTATGAGCGCCTTCGCGCTCACGTCGCAGTCGTTCGATCACGCGTGAATTCAAATCGGGCGGAAGTTTCGGTTGCGGTAATGAAGCCAAAACCAATTCGAGCGCTTGCTCGGCCTGCAACAACTCGCGGCAATCTTCGCAACCCAAGAGGTGCGCATCCCACGACAACGGGATCAACTTTTCGGGATCGGGCAAGCCGCACAACACGCGCTCGAGATTGTCTCTAAATTCAAAACAGCCACTCATCGCACTTCCTCCTCAAAGAACGGCGCCAATCGCTCGCGCAGCGTTTCCCGCGCGCGATGGACCAACGACTTGATCGCCTTGTCCGAGGATTTCATTACCTCGGCAATTTCCGCAAACGGCATGTCCTCGTACTTCGCCAAAATCAGAGCCATGCGCTGGTTTTCTGGCAAAGCCGCAATTGCACTGCGCACCGCATCGACGACATCCATGGTCTCTAAACTCTCCGACGGATCGACAGTCGTTCCGTCTTCGATGTTCAAGTGATCAAGGCCCTCGGATCCGCCCTCGGTAATGGGTGCATCGAGCGAAAGCGTCGCGCGCGTGCGCTCGCGGTGGTTGACGCACAGGTTGAACGCGATGCGATAGATCCACGTGGCGAAACTGGCCGTGGCCTGATATCGATCTCGCGCTCGAACGACCCGCATAAATACGTCCTGGACCAGGTCTTCGCGGCCGGCCACATTTCCCAAAAAGCGGGTACACAACGCCCAAACTCGACCGGAATAGGTTTCCACCAATTCGTCGAAAGCGGCCTCATCGCCGCCCTGCCAGGCCAGCATCAATCGCGCTCCTGGGTCTTCTTGTGCGTATTCCATGGCTACTAACAGCTATAACCGGAAGGTTCGCTCGAGGTTCCGCTTGTTTTGAAAACCCTGACAACCATCCCAGTTGTGGCTATCGGAGCTTAGCAGCCCGCAGCCAAAGGTCGTCGATCAAGGAACGTTGCCTTTCCATGGGCCATATCACTTTGACCGGCCTTCCCAGTAACTCCGAAGCGGGCGTGGCGCCCCACGTGCGGCCATCGAGACTCTGCGTCGAGTTGTCTCCCAGCAGGAAGTATTCGCCCGGACCGAGTGTGATAGGTCGATCGACGCCATAGCCGCCGCTCGGGGTCCAACTCATGTCGCGTGAAACGATGAGGGATTTTAAAAACAGATGAGAGTCTTCGGCGGTCAAGGTCACGGAGCTGCCGATGGTTCGACCGGGAGCGATCGAAACGCCCTCAAGAGCGCGATTCTCTTCGTAAGGAGCGGTTAGTGCGACTTCTCCGTCGATCAGGAGCAGCACGCCGTTGTCGACGTTTGAAAAGTGAACCGTGTGAAGGCCGTCGCGATCGATCTCAAACGGAAGTTCGCTCATGAGCTCGGGCTCGACCAAGCGCGTGCTTTGTGATTGCTCGCCAATCACAGCCGTAATTCGGTGGCGTTCAATTCGAGCCAATCCGCAAATTCGACCGTCCGTCTGT
>JBLINP010000366.1:0-3985 GCA_047639415.1 Planctomycetota bacterium
GACACCGTATGACGATCTACCGGTAAGCGTCGCGTTGCCTGTAAACTCGGCGCCAAAATTTCGAAAATACATTCGCATCAACTCGTTAGTTCGTCACAGTTGCGAGCTCTAACGTTCGCGGTGAAAGCTCGTGACGAATCGAAGGGCCTTGCCCTATAAACCGCTGAAACTCGGTCGTCGAGTTTCGCCTAGTCACAATTCAAATATTAAACGGCGAGCCATTGCCCTCGTCTTTGCTCCCTAATCGAATCATGAAAAAGCTCTGCTCACTCGCCCTACTATTCTGTCTGACCTCTTGCGTCGGCACCCGCACCACCGGCGACAACTTCACGGTGCACGCTGAAACCTTCAACCTGCTCGGTTTTCAAATTCCCGGCGATGATCAAGAAGCCGCTTGGGAGTTGGTGCCCGAAGGCGCAACGATCACGAGCGTTCAAAGTTCGCCCAGCGACTGGACTTCCTTCTTCGGCGTTCTGTCGCGCATCATCGGCGTGTCGGCCACACAAATTAGCGGCAAGCAGTAACTCGACAGTTCGGCGGCGAACACTCTTCGCTCGCCAAGCAACAAATAAGTACCGGGCGGCGGCGGACGGAAACGTCCCGCCGCTGCCCGGCTTTGTTCTAAACGGTTACGCGGTCGAATCCGCGTAGAAAGTCAGCCCGTTATTGTCGGGGTCGAAAAAAGCAAACTCACGCGTCCCCCAACCGGTCGAGCGCAGCGTAGTCGCGTGATGAAAAACTCGAGCGGCTTTGTACTCGCCAAAGAGTGCTCCGATTTCCGGCACGACGAAGCGCAGTGACGGTCTTTCCGTTCGCTCTCACTCCGCAGCATCGTGCCATTGAAAATGTAGCTCGATGTTTCCGCGCCGAACGCCCGCGTAGCGAGGGTTCGACGGCGAATCTTAGAAGGCGTGAGTAAAGCCAAGCCGCTCGACGTAAAACTCTATCGACGTCGAAACGTTTTTAGACGGCCAGACGGGCTGCACAGACTGAATCACTGCTCGACTCATGGTGCTGACCTTCCCAATTCGGATTCTATCCACTCGATGATGGATTCGGCTGCTCGCCGCGGGTCCGTCGAATCGATCGACTGCCCGAAAGTGTGTTGTTTGTGCGAATGCGAATAGAGCGGGTCGTAATAATGTTCGAGCAGTAGCTCGACCAACTCGCGCTCACCGCCGTTGTCGAGTAAATCAACCAGAACGCCCGTCCATTTGTTTTTGCCGAGCCGGTTTTCGATGAACGGCAACTGCTTGCGCAACTCCGTCCGGTTTTCCGGCGCATCGAGATAGTCATCGATCAAAACATCGACGCGATAATCGATCGGCGCCGTCACTTCGATATCGGTTCCGCTCGACAGTGAAGCCCACAAACTCGCAGGCAAAATGGTGTCCCCGACTTTGCGACTCTCCCCCTCGTAAACGACGACCTCGCTCAATCCAATTCGCAGTTGAGAAGCCAACCGCGAATCGAAGGTCTTTTGATTGCATGGTTCGAGCCCAACCATTCCGAGAATGGAACTGCGATGGCCGGCGAGCAATTCGAGATCGATCGCCCAACCTGGCCGCAGTTGCTCGAGTTCGCGCAAAACCAAACTCTTGCCGACGCCTGTCAATCCGCGCAATACAAACGCTCGTGGAAAAGTGGCCTGCTTCAGTTGGGAGAGGACCACGCGGCGGTATTGCTTGTAACCACCTTCGAGCAATACGGCTTTGTCTAAGCCCAGAGCGTTTAAGAAGGCCACGACGCTGCGAGAGCGCAATCCACCGCGCCAACAGTGCAAAACGACATGATCCTTTGTGATTGAATCGAGCGACTCACCGAACAGCTCACCTTCGAGCAAGATGACGCCGCCTTCGGTCATCTTGGTTAATCGAGATTCGAAATCGTCGTCAGGCGGCTGCCAATTGGATGATTCTGAGATTTCCAAAACCATCGATCGGATGCGGCCGCGCGCGATTTCCCGCGCTTCGCTGAAAGCCTCCTCGGGCGACTGCTGCTTGTACAAAGTGCCGACTAGAGCGCGCTCATCGTCGCCGAACAGCGGTATCGAAATCGCGTTAGGAAGATGATCCAGGGCGAATTCGGACGGACTACGCAAGTCGATGACCAACGCGCCTGATTCGAGCACCGCCTCCACGCTCGTCATTGGGATCGCTGTGCGGCTCACTGAACTCGGGAGTTCCGTCGCATGCTCCTCGCCGCTGAATTCGAAAACATTCATCACTTATTGGTGCGGCCCGCCCGCGAAATACGTTGTCACTGTAACGCCACTCTTTCTAGAGCGGTGCCAACAATCGCAAAGCGGAGAATCCCTCAATGTCGCCCTTGGGTGAGGTATCGGTTTTTGACCTGTGCGAGTATCGTTTTGAAGGCTTTATGACTCAGCAGCCCGAAAATACGCCCCAGCTTTCATTCACCGACACGCTTTACGCGAGTCTGTGTCAGTTAGCCGAAGGTGCGCTCAAAAGTCATCGCCATACGGTGATTTTGCCCGCCGAATTGGTTCACGAGTGCTTTTTGAAGCTCCTGAATTCGAACGTGACGACTCCTAGCGACCCAATCGAGTTTCGCGCTCTCGCTTCGACCATGATTCGAAATGCTTTGGTCGATCGTGTCCGCCAAAAGAAGTCTCAGAAGCGTGGCGAGGGCTGGGTTCGGGTGGCCGCGCCCGAAGAACATAAGACGGATGGCTTGAATCAGTTCGACGTTCTCGTGCTCGACGAAGCGCTGTTGCAGTTAGCCGAGCTCGACCCTCGCCAAGCCAGAATCGTCGAATTGCGCTTCTTTGGAGGGCTCTCGATTCCGGAGATTGCTGAGAACCTGAAGGTCTCCGCGCGAACGGTGAGCGCCGATTGGACGATTGCGCGGGCGTGGTTGCGCCGAGCACTGTCTTAGCCCTTTCGAATAAGAAGGCGGCCCTCAATCTGCCAACAAGTGGGTCGTAAGCCCGGCTTGGCCTAATCCGGCTATGGAGTTCGAGAAACTCGGCTGGAACGTCGAGCGACTACCAGGCTCTGAAGTCGGCTCTCAATCTCAATTCGGACTGCTCACCTCGGGAACAAGCACGCCATCTCCGTTGAACTTCAGCACCGATTCGATCATTTCGATGCCCGCTGCGTTGCGCCCGCTCTCTCCCTGGCTGGAGCAAGTCTCCATTGAAACGTGGCTCCTCGCGATTTGGGCACTCGGCGCGACAATTGGAATCGTTCATCTATTGCGTGCTCGTCGGCGCTGTCTCGAACAGTTGGCAGCAGACTGTGGAGAGCCCGATCGCGCGACGCTCGGGTTGCTGAACAATCTGGTTTCGAAATCGAAAACCAACCGACGTCCCGAACTTCTGTTTTCAAGCGAGCTGAGTTCGCCAATCGCGTTGGCTGGAGGCACGCTCTATGTCCCCGCTCGCGTGGTCGACGAGCTATCGGAGACAGAGCAGCAAGCGGTCCTCGCCCATGAATTGGCTCACACCGTTCGCCGTGACCCCGAATGGCAACTGGTACTCGCCGTGCTTTCGAGACTGTTCTTCTTCCAACCGCTCTTGCGTTTGACGGCGCGCAGGTTGGAAACGGAAGCGGAGCTACTCTGTGACGATCACGCAGCGGTATGGGCCGGAAGTGGCGTGGCACTCGCTCGAGGCTTGAGGCAGGTCGCCATCTGGACTTGTGACAAAGCGCGAGTTCCCGCTTGGACCGGAACGCCGATGGTCCTTCCCGCAGATTCGAATCGTTCGGCGCTGGTTCAACGCGTCGAACGCTTGCTTGCCGATCGAGTCGAAACGCCCACCCGCCGTTCGCGACTGACTTTATTCGCGACCTTGGGTCTCTTCGCGGTGGCGATGGCCTGCACTGGACCGGGTGTCGATGTCAGCGACCCTAGAAATCGTGCGTCGGTCTCACACGAGGGAAATGGGTTACCCATTATTCGCGCCGCACTCTTGAACGAGACTTCAGCGGAGACGAGTTCCGAGTCGGGCCGATCGACCTTT
>JBLINP010000367.1:0-3949 GCA_047639415.1 Planctomycetota bacterium
CGCAGACGACCTTGTAAGGTCGTCGAGGACGCCAGTATCTGCAAAGTGCCAGCAGGAACCAATAGACCGGCAGTGCCGGTCGTTCGTGGTGTTTGGTCCGCGTGTTCATGAATAATTCGGGCTAGTTATCCCCGAAATTGAATCGCGTGATCAATTCGGAGAGTACGTGCTGCGCAGCCGAATTGTCGATGAACCGGTTTTTGCGGAACTGGAGTTTGATGACGGTGTGGTCGATGTCGTAGGCCTCGACCTTGATGTACACCTCACCTTCATAAATTTTAGCTTCGATGATGCGCGGGTAGTTTTGGATCGAGATGTCTGTCGCGCCCATTTCGGTCAAGTTCTCGACCGTAGCGGGCCAGATGATTTCGACATCGGTCCGCATGTGCGCGATGTGCGGCGTGTCGGCCAGCACTTCGGCCGCGACGAGCGCACCGGCGCTTGCTCCACCCAATACGATGCAACTCGAGAAGAACGGAAGGGCGAAGAGGACGAGGAAGTTGAGTTTACGCATGGTGCTGGGTTGGGAGTCGGTTTTTGGGTGAGGGGCAGCTCGAGTGATGGGCGATGAGTTCAATGATTCGCAATTTCAAAGCCTCGCGTCAACGAGCGTGGGGTGCAGAAGGTGGAAATAGCCTTTAGCGGGCGTTCGCGGTTTCCGTCGTTGTAGGGCCGCTGAGTGCGGCCTGAGCGACTTCCACCATGCGGGTGTAGAACAACAATCCCTCGCCTTCGGAACGTTCGCCCATGCGTGTCCAGCGCGGGTGGTTCCAAGGTGTGAGGTTCCGTTCCGGATGCGGCATCAAGCCCAACACTCGGCCGGTGGGATCGCAGATGCCGGCGATTTGGTCGACCGCGCCGTTGGGGCAATCGGGGTAGCTAGCTTCGCCGCCAGAGGCTGTCACGTAGCGCAGCGCGACCTGTCCGTTCTTATACAAGTTGGCGAGAACTGCTTCGTTCTTGACGACGAAACGTCCCTCGGCGTGAGCGACGGGACAGGGCCACAGTTCGTCTTCGACCAACCAAGCGCAGGCTGACTTTTGGGACTGCAAGGAGACCCAACGACATTCGTACTTTCCTGACTGGTTGCCATAGAGCGCGATATCGCGCTCTTTGGCTCCACTGAAGGATCCGTCTAGCAGCCCGGTTTCAACGAGCACTTGAAAGCCGTTGCAAACCCCCAAGACCAAACCGCCGCGTGCGACGAAGGCGGCCAGGTTCTCGGATAAGGCATGACGTAGTTCGTTGGCCCAGATGCGGCCGGCGGAAACGTCGTCGCCGTAACTGAATCCACCCGGGAATACCAAAATCCCGTAGTCATCGAGACGCGCGGGTTCGGCCAGAAGTCCGTGGAGGTGAAGGGTGTCGGGGCGGGCGCCCGCTAATTCAAATGCGCGCGCGGTTTCCGCTTCGCAATTGGTTCCAGCGGTCCGCAATACTAAAGCTCGAACGGCACTCACGCGTTGCCTCCATTGCCGGCATGCGCCGCACGTAGGGTTTGATTCGGAAGGTCGATCAAGGTCTCGCCTTGTACGCCACGAACAACGAGACGGTTGCTGTCCGTGATCTTGCCAATTGCGGTGAGCGGCACTCCGTCGAGCACCGTTCTGAAGTCCGCTTCACACTCTGGAGTGACTTCGACGAGTAGACGCGTCGCGCTCTCGGAGAAGAGCAAGAGTGCATCGGTGTCGGAGTCCGCCGGCTGATCGCCGACCACTTCGAGTTTCGCAAGGTCCACTTCGATTCCGCGATTGCCAGCGAAGCCCATTTCGGCGACAGCGACCGCAAGGCCGCCTTCGGAGAGATCGTGGCAAGCACTGACGAGGCCGCTGCGATGTGCGCGGAACAAAACACGCAACCAATTGGGCGCGGTCGCCAGCACCGGCTGTGGAACTCGTCCGCCTTCGAGGCCGTTCAAGACGTGGTAGTGAGAGCCACCCAACTCCGACTTGGTCTCGCCGACTAAGAAGAGCGCGTTGCCCGCAGTTTTCGCATCCATCGTTTGTGCGTGCGCGATGTCAGGCATCTGCGAAAGAGCCGTGATCAAAAGCGTCGGTGGAATAGGCTTAGAAACGCCATCCACGCGGTACTCATTATTCAGGCTGTCCTTGCCGCTAATAAAAGGCGTGCCATAAGCCATCGCGCCGTCGTAACAAGCTTTGGCGGCCAGTACCAAGCTTCCAAGTCGATCGCTCTTCTCGCAGTTGCCCCACGAGAAGTTGTCGAGGATCGCCGTAAAATCGGGGTCGCCGCCGACGGCGACGGCATTGCGCATCGCTTCGTCGATTGCGGAGAGCGCCATCGCGTAGGGATCGATCAATCCATACCTGGGGTTGGCCCCGCACGAAATAACCAGACCGCGACGACTTTCAGGGAGCGGCTGCAAAACGGCAGCATCGCCCGGACCGTCGCTTTCCTCGCCGACGAGCGGCTTGATCACCGACATGCCCTGCACTTCGTGATCGTATTGGCGAATGATCCATTCTTTGCTGGCGATGTTGGGCATCGAGAGCAAGTCGGTCAAAGCTTCGCCAAAGTCGTCCGGTCGCGGACATCCCGGATCGGGTAGCACTTCCGGATTCCACACCGCGGTGCGCACGGGTCGCGGGCATCCGTCGTGCAGGAACTTCATGTCGAGTTCCGCCACTTCTTCGCCGCGATCTTTGATCAATAGTTTGCCCGTGTCGGTGAACTTTCCAATTACGGAAACCTCGACACCTTCGGCTTCGAACAGCTCGGTCAGCTCGGCTTCGTGCTGGGGCGGAACGGCCATGACCATTCGCTCCTGCGCTTCGCTGATCCAGATCTCGTGGGAGGCCAAACCGGGATACTTGAGCGGGACCTTGTCGAGTTCGACTTCCGCGCCGCACTCTTCAGCCATTTCGCCAACCGCGGAGGAATAACCACCTGCGCCGCAATCGGTCAAACCGCCGTAGAGCCCGCGGTCGCGTGCGGCGAGCAGGCAATCTAGTACGCGCTTCTCGGTAATCGGATCACCGATTTGAACCGCCGATGCACTCAGCGTTTCTGAGTCTTCGGTGAGTTCCGCCGACGAGAAGGTCGCACCGTGAATGCCGTCACGCCCCGTACGTCCGCCAACGCTGACGATCAAGTCGCCCGGGTTGTTCTTTTTGAACGCGAACTTGTTGGGAATCAATCCGACCGTTCCGGCGTAAACCAATGGATTCGACGTATAGGCCTCGTCGAACCAAACGCCGCCATTCACCGTCGGAATGCCCATGCGGTTGCCGTAATCGCGAACGCCCGCAACAACGCCTTTGAGGATGCGTTTGGGATGCAGCGTGCCTTTTGGGCATTCGTCGGCGGGCAAGTCCTGCGGTCCGACGAAAAAGCAGTCGGTGTTGGCAATCGGGCGAGCGCCGAGTCCAACGCCCAAGATGTCGCGAATGACACCACCTATTCCAGTTCCCGCTCCACCGTAAGGATCGATGGCGCTGGGGTGATTGTGCGTTTCGACTTTGATGGCCACGTTCATGTCGCCCTCGAAAGTGACGATGCCCGCGTTGTCGACGAACACGCTGACGCAGAAGGGACGCGCGAGTTCGGTCGTCGCCGCGCCAACGGTTTCTTTGAGCAAGTTTTCGTACTCGTCAACCTTGCCGTCCGCGCCGGTGAAATGAACGCGACCCGCAAAGGTCTTGTGCTTGCAATGCTCGCTCCAAGTTTGCGCAAGCGTCTCGAGTTCGCAAGCGGTTGGCTCGCGCTGCTTGGCTGCGTAGTGCGCTTGAATCTCGCGCATTTCCTCGAGCGACAAGCTCAACTCGCCGCGCTGACTGATGCCCTCAAGTTGTTCATCACTCGCATCGAGCAGAGCGACATCCGCCTTACCTCGATGACCACTGGTCGTGGGCTTGCCGAAGCTCAACTCCTCCGAATTGATCAAGAGGTTCTCAATCGTTTCGTTGGCTAAAACCGCACGTCCAATGTG
>JBLINP010000368.1:0-3934 GCA_047639415.1 Planctomycetota bacterium
TTTTCCATGGTCGAGTCGTTCATCGCCAGACTATCCAGCCTAAGAGCACGAAGCTCATTCCGCTCCCCTAGTTTCGGCGCCTTTTCTCGACCGGGACTGAACCCTCAACTAGTATCCGCGTTAATCGCGCTCTCGCGTGAACGATCGACGCTGCTAGATCACGTGCTCCGTAGGAAATTCCCATGCTAATTGCCTCACTCACACTGGCTTCCCTTTCACTTCTGATACAGGACGGTGACGAATCGACTCACGGCCATGCCCCTCGTGAGGAGCTCATTGATCCAGGGACGCCCACGGCGTCGGAATTGAAAGACGAGATCGATCGATCCTTGCGCTGGCTGCGTTCCGCTCAAAACCTCGAGACGGGTGGCTACGGCGATGACTCGGCGATGCAAACGGCGACGGTGCTTCGAGCCTTCGCCATATCCCCGAGATCGTATCGAAGTGCTGACGGCCCATTCATTGCAAAGGCGCTCAGCTTGCTTGCAGGGATGCAGCGAGCGGACGGCGCTTTTCCGGATGCTCAAATTCAACGACCGGGCATCCAAGCCATCACCGGAACGGTTGTGGCGGCACTCACCAGCCTTGAGTTGACCGCTCCTGACTCCATGCATGCCAAAGCAGCCGCCTACTTGGGCCAAGCACGCAGCGACGCCTACGCTTCCATACACGCCGCCCAGTCGTTCGATTCAATGACCGTTGCGCGCCTACGCGCCAATCAAATTATCGATCAACGATCGGAAGATGGAACTTGGTCGGCTGGCTTCCTCGAACCGGGACCGAGCGTTTTGCTCACCGCTCGATCCGTCATTGAGTTGTCGGGTATTTACAACTCGCTCAAAACATTTGAAAGCGAGATCGAGCAAGCTCCGGCAGAAATCAAACCGCTTCCTCCCCTCTCTGCCGCCAACCGTCAGCAAGTCATCAAAGCGCTGGTGCGCGGCGCAGACTTCTTAGTTTCCGCTACCGAGAATGCGCGTTGGGGCGCAATGGGACGCGAGGATGCCGGAATCACTGCCATGGTAATGAGTGCCTTGCTCGCCGTGCCTAAGCCCCACAGCGAAGCGCATCGTGCTGCTATCGAAGGCGGACTCGATTGGTTGAACTCGCTGCAGAAGGATGACGGTTCCATTCACGACGGACAATTAGCCAACTACGTCACGTCCGCCAGCATCTTGGCTTTCGCCAAGGCTGGACGTGCGAAGGATGAGCCCGCGCTTTTAGCAGCTCGTAACTTCTTGCAAAAGCTGCAGGCCGATGAAGGCGAAGGCTACAACCCGGCCCACCACTTCTATGGCGGTGTGGGTTATGGCGGCGATGAGCGGCCGGACCTGTCCAACTTGCAGATGGCACTTGAAGCGCTGTCCGCGTCTGGTTTGAAAGTCGGAGACCCGACCTTCGTCAAAGCACTACGCTTCCTCGAACGATCCCAGAACCGTTCGGAGTCCAACGACATCTCGCTCACCGAGGGCGTGGCTAAGATCTTGAGCGGAAACGACGGCGGTGGCACCTACGCGCCTGGCGATTCGAAGGCGGGCTTCATGACCTTGGCCGACGGAACCAAAATTCCGCGCTCGTACGGTTCGATGACCTACGCGCTGCTCAAGGGTTATCTCTTCGCGGGATTGCCGCGTGAAGATCCGCGCGTCGAAGCGGCCTGGAAGTGGCTCTCTTCAAACTACACGCTCGACATCAATCCCGGCTTCGAAGCCTCGAGCGATCCGACCAGCGCCTATCAAGGCCTCTTCTACTACTACTTCACAATGGCGCGCGCACTCACGCTCTACGGCGAAGCGCAGGTCACCGACACCGCAGGAACGAAGTACGACTGGCGTGCAGATCTGACCGGCCGCCTCACCGCGATGCAACGTCAAGACGGTTCGTGGATCAACGAAAACAGTCCGCGATGGTGGGAAGGCAATCCCGTGCTCGCGACCGCCTATGCCATGTTGACCTTGGACGTCACGGGCAACTAGAGCGCCGTTCGGGTGCCATAAGCATCGTTCCTCTTCGAACGACGCATACGTCTTTTTCTTACTTCGCTTTGGGATAGGAAATCGTCTTGGGCACCGTGAACTGTCGGTGACCTTCGATGCCCCCTAGAAAGCCGAAGCCGGATTGACGAGCACCGACCCAGGGCGAGCCTTTGGCACCGCCCAAGTATTGGTTGACGCCGACTTGGCCCGATTGAACTTGGCGAGCGACGCGCATGCCTTTTTCGAGGTCCTTGGTGTAGACGCTCGCGCCCAAACCGTAGGCCGTGTCATTGGCGAATTGAACGGCTTGCGCTTCACTGTTGTCAAAGGTCGTCAAGGCAACCACAGGTCCGAAGGTTTCCTCGCGAGTGATATCCGCCGATTGTTCGACGGAACCCAAAACTGTGGCGGGATAGAAGTAGCCAGCGTTCGGATCTGCTTTTCCACCAAGTAGGAGGCGCGCGCCGGCAGCCACTGCTTGATCGACTTGCTTCGCGACCTTACCGCGTTGTTCTGCACTGACCATCGGGCCCATCTTCGATCCCTCGTCAAACCCGCTACCGTGATTCCAGTCGGAGGCCTTGGAAACCACCAAACGCTCGAACTCTTCGGCGATGGATTCGGCGACGTACACCCGCTCAACACTGCAACAGACTTGTCCCGTATTGCGAAGCGAATGTCGAACAGCGCACTCGGCCGCATCTTCGAGGTCGGCGTCGTCGAACACGATCAAGGGATCCTTACCACCCAATTCGAGTATCAAACGTTTTAGACCGTCACCGGCCGCTTTCATGATTTTCTGACCCGTGGCGAGACTGCCGACAAATCCAATCATGTCGACGTCGCTGGCCACCAAAGCTGCTCCAACTTCACCATCGCCTTGAACCAAATTCAAAACGCCATCCGGCAAAGCGCTCGCGAAGCACTCGGCGATGATCGCACCGGTTTCAGGTACCAATTCACTGGGCTTGAAGACCACGGTGTTTCCGGTGGCCAGCGCAGGAATCAAAATAGACAGTGGCATGCCGACCGGAAAGTTCCACGGTGTAATCGCCGCGACGACGCCGAGCGGATGGCGTTCGAGAGTCGTGACCGTGCTTGCTCCGGGCAAATCTTGCGGAGCGATCGCCTCGGCGACTTCTTCGATCACCTCAGCCGTGTGCGTGACCCAAGAGCTCGCTTCACGACGAGCGTCGGCAATGCACTTGCCCATTTCTCGCGTAACCGCATTGGCGAGTTCTTCAGTTCGCTCACCGAGCGCGGCCGCACCGGCGCGCAACATCTCACCGCGCGCATCTAAAGACAATTGAGCCCAGGCGGGTTGAGCTTCACGCGCAAGCGACACGAGGCGCCCTAACTCCGCAGACGGGGTAATCGAAATCTCGGCGATTGCTTCGCCCGTAGCAGGGTCGTAATTCGTGAAAGTGGTCATGCCCAGACCTTACTCAACTTCGCTGGCCCCCGAAGTCTTGAGATCGGAAGACCCGCTTAATCCCTCTGAACCGATCTGTATCTAGCGATCGAAAAACGAACGAATTCCCCATCGCGAAGCCCCCTCTCTCTCATTTAGCACCCAAAGATCATCGATGGAATTGAGTCCTCCCACAAAGAACCACCGCAAGCATGATCAAGAGTCAAGCATCGCTTTGATTCTCGTCACAACCTCGCGCGTCCTCCCCGCAATTCCCCCCTGGTGTGCGATGCGAACAATATCTCAGTTCACGAAGAGCCTGGCTCTCCTCGCAATCTTCTGCTCCCCAACGATCGCACAGAATGTCTGGGTCGTAGACCAAGCCGGTGGCGCGGGCAGCGATTTCCTGGAGGTTGACCTGGCCGTTGATGCTGCGAGTGGGGGCGACTTCATTTGGGTCGGGTGGACCTTTAGTGGAAGCAAGATTGATGGATGGAAGTGCAGGGTTATTGCGGCGATCCAAGAATGACTTAAACGGCGGGGGTTG
>JBLINP010000369.1:0-3909 GCA_047639415.1 Planctomycetota bacterium
GTCCAAACCGGGTTGTAGACGCGCGTGAAGTACGTGTCGATCTTCTTGAGTTGATCGCGTTGCAGGTGCGGCAGCAGAAAGCTCATCTCGTAGTGGGCGAGCGGGAACTGCTTGGGCCAGATCATCGTGTTCCACTTGTTGATGTGCGGCGGGTTCTCCGTCGGCTTGGGCACAAACTTGTCCCAGGCATTCGGATTGAGTCCACCGGGCGTTCCCCAACTGCCGGTCAAGACGTGCAGGAACATGAGCGAACGCGCGACCTGCCAACCACCGTAGTTGCCAGCGGCAGCACTGCGCCAAACGTGCGACGTGAATTGAGTTCCAGCCGCTGCAATTTCATCCGCCAGAATGCCGACGAAGCTGGCGTCGACTTGACACTCTTCGGCGATGTACTCGGGCGTGAACTCGGCGTACTGCTCGGTCAACACTTCCAGGAAGCGGTCGAAGGTTCCGGAACCATCGGCATCGCGCGCTACCAAATACTCTTCCCAGTTGACCCAACGCTCGACGAACTCGCGATTGATGCGATTCGTCGTCAGTAGGTTGTGTGCGATGCCGAGAAGCAAGGCCGCTTCACTACCGGGCCACGGCGAGAGCCAATGGTCGGCGTGCGTGGAGGTGTTCGAAAGGCGTGTGTCGAGGACGGCGACCTTCATGCCGCGCTCGCGCGCTTCGATGATGCGCTGCGCGTGCGGGTTGAAGTAGTGACCCGTTTCGAGGTGCGCCGAGATGAGTAACGCAAACTTGGCCGTCGAGTAATCCGGTGAAGGACGGTCGAAACCGCACCACAGAGCGAAACCTGTTCGAGCGCCGGCGCTGCAAACGTTGGTGTGACTGTTGTGGCCGTCCACTCCCCAAGCCGTCAGCATGCGCGCAACGAAGTGATCATCGCCGGGACGCCCGACGTGATACATGATTTCGTTGTGGCGATCTTCGTCGATCGCTTTACGCATGCGACCACCGATATCCTTGATCGCCTCTTCCCAGGTAGCGGGCTGGAACTGGCTAGTTCCGCGCTTTCCGACGCGTTTCATGGGCGTCAGAATTCGATCGGGATCGTTGACCTGGTTGATCGTCGCGGGGCCCTTGGCACAGGTGCGTCCACGGCTTCCGGGGTGAACCGGGTTGCCTTCGAACTTGTGGATTTTGCTGGTTTCCTTGTCGACGAAAGCGAGCAAGCCACAACCGGATTCGCAGTTGAAGCAAATCGTCGGAATGATGCGGTAGTGCTTTTCAACGCGTTCAGGCCAAGCGTGGCCGTCAAACTCCACCCAGTCATCCCACTGATCCGGCGGCGGGCCGACTTCGAGTTCCCAGGGTGACTTGCGCGGTGCTTGAAGGGGTTTCGTGTTGCTCATGACTTTTGTGTTCTGCTTGGTTGGGGCGCGGGTTCGTACCTAGCTAATGGGCAAGGCTTGGCCGGCGCGGACCAAGATGTCTTCCTCGGAGTAAAGTCCAATCATCGCGCAAATGGCTGCAACTCCGAGGGCGATCGGAGAGGTGGCGCCGGAGAGAGCCAACGGAATGCCGACGCCCAAAATGATTCCGAGCATCAGGTGGCGTTTGGCGAAGGGGCCATGGGAAATAAGGGATACGACGCGGTGGTATTCCTTTTCACGGCCAGTTGGCGACAAATTTTTCTCCGCGAGCATCATTGCGAAGTGGCCGATCAAACCGACTCGCAGTGCATTGACTAGAGTCGGAGTGTCGAGGTCGAGGAAGGTCGAGAGCAGTAACAGGCCCGCGCTTCCCGCGACGATTGCTTGAATGATCAAGTGGAGTGCAAAGCCTTTTTTAAGCCAGAGGACTCGACCGGTTGCTTGTCCAAAGAGCCAAGCGGTGTAACAGGCGGTCAATGCCGCCGTGATCGCAGTTGCGCCAATTAGGACTGCTCCGAGAGTTTCGCCTATGGCGATGTCGAATAGGCCGATCCCAATCCATGCAGTTAGCAAGACGGCGTAGGCCGTCAGAACGATCGCGCCTTTCGCGACCCACGATTTCCAGTTCGGACGAGTCAGGATCATGAAGAAGCGCTTGGGTTGTTTGAGGTCGACAACCAAGAGCAGCAATGTGGCCAGCAGGAACAGCATCGCGAACATGGGTACGAGCCACGTGGCCGTGCCCGTGAAGTTGAAGTCTGCTTGCACAGCGGTGATCGCGCCCGCCAAGAAGGCGCCGGCGGCCAACGACTTGGTGAAGAGGTAAGCGCTGACTTTCGGACCCCAAAGCGGAGCGTGGTCGACGTTGTAGACGGTACGCGCTTCGGCCTTCTCCTCGGCCTTCGCAAGGAATCGCTCGGCTTCGAGCGGGTCGCCCGGCTTTTGATTGGCCCACAGGTAACCACCTGCCGCGTTCGTCGTGAGCGGATCGATACCGTGATCGCTGACGTCTCGATACCAAACATTCGGCTTGGTGTTGAGCTCCGTCTTGCGAGCGGTGAGCTGCCCACTTGATTTCATCTTCGAAACGACCGAGTCGGGGTCGTCGAAGTCGCCGGGAATCAATGCTTCGGTCGGGCACACAACGGCGCAAGCGGGCGCGAGCCCACGTTCCGTTCGGTGAGCGCAGAAGTGACATTTGTTCGCCGTTCCACTGCGTTTGTCGATGTACAACGCGTCGTAAGGACATGCTTGCATGCAACTCTTGCAGCCGATGCAGGCGTCCTTCTCGACGTCGACGATTCCATCGGGCCGCTTGTGCAACGCGCTGGTCGGACAAATCGTCATGCACGGAGCATCGGTGCACTGATTGCAGCGAAGCACAGTGAAGGATCTGCGGACGTCGGGAAATTCGCCGGCTTCGGTGTATTTCACCCAAGTGCGGAAGTCCCCGAGCGGGACGTCATTTTCTGACTTGCAGGCGACGGTGCAGGCGTGGCAGCCGATGCATCGCGAGTGGTCAATGACAAAGCCGAGTTGAACCATGCTCGTGTGGAAATACTGGAGAGTTTAAGGGGCGGACTAGAGCGCGGATCATAACGTCCGTCGTGTTGACTGGCGCGGCCGTTGACCGTGTACTTCGCCTGTGGCAACTCGAAAGCAGACAAAGCGACCGGTTCGAGGTCTGAGCCGGGCTCTAAACCGCGGTCGGCGGACCTTCTTGCGCTTTCCGATGGCGGGCGATCGCCGGGAGTATCTCGAGCTTTTGCGAACGAGCGAGGAATTTCACCGCCCCTGGAAGCCGCTCGCTCCCGATGGAACGGACCCGTATGCGGACGAGGTGTTCCATGACTTGCTCGAGCGCAGTTCGACCTAGACGAGCAGCTGCACCTTCCTTTGCCGCCGAACCGATGGAGCGATACTCGCCGCCCTCAACCAAATCGTTCGCGGCGCTTTCCATTGCGCCTTCCTCGGATACTGGATCGGCTCGCCCTTCGAAGGCAAGGGTTACATGACGGAAGGCTTACAATTCATCATGAAGCACGCATTCGAGCGACTGGAATTGCATCGCATCGAAGCGAATATCATCCCGACGAACGCGCCGTCAAAAGCGTTGGTGAAGCGTGCCGGCTTTCGCCTCGAGGGTCTATCTCCGCGCTATCTCAAAATCGCAGGCGCGTGGCAGGACCACGAGCGCTGGGCGATTACAGTTGAGGACTGGACGGAATAGGGGTGGGGAGCACGATCGGTTCATCGGCCGATATGCGAACCAAATCGACGTTTCCGAGCAGATCGGCCAGGGTGAACTTGTCGAGCTGCTCAAAAAAACTATTGAGAGCTCCGCCGAGAATCGTAGCCAAACCAGATGTGGTGGATACGTCCTCAACTTCCGATTCGGATTTCGGCGGTTCGACCATTCGGAAGCACGGTTCCGTACCTCGTATGACTCGGCCGAGGACTATTTCCTCCGGCGGAAGCGCGAGAATAACTCCGCCGCTCCTTCCACGAATCGTCTTGACCACTCCCAATT
>JBLINP010000370.1:0-3811 GCA_047639415.1 Planctomycetota bacterium
TTGACTCGTCGGGAGCTCACCGTCGAATCAAGCGGCACGACCCACTCGCTCGGCGCTGGTGAAGGGGACGACGTTGTGGACCCCGCAGCCTCGATTGGCGCGAGCCTGAGCTGGCGACTTTAATCACGACTGATCAGGGGGGCATTCACTTCAATGAACCCCTGTCAGAGAAGAATTTTCGCCCAACCTCGATCGAAGCTGGGCGAGCGGCTACAGCTGGGATGCTCGGCCGTCCGAAATCATGAGTCTCGGCTATCAACCTAGCCGATCCCGCCCTTGAGCGATCTAGCTGCAAATAATGTCGCCAAGAGCGGCCGTTCCGCATTCACGCTCGTCGAGCTATGCGTGTCGTTGGCGCTGATCACATTGATCGCCACGATTGCGATTCCGATCTTCTTCGGCCGCGCAAAAATCACACTCGACAATGCCGCCGAACTACTCGCCTCGGATATTCGATCGGGCCAAAACCAAGCCGCGTTCCTCGAGCGCCCGGTGCGCCTTCACTTTATCTCGGACGGCGAAGGTTATTGGATCGACGACGCTATCAGCGCCATAAGCGATTCGGTCCCGTTGATCGCCAACCGCCGCTACTCTGTGAACGCGGTTTTCGAAGACGTACGGGTTAAATCCGTAACGTACGCGGAAGGCGACCAACTTAGCTTTGGCCCTCGCGGCATCGCTTCGACATCAACGCGCATCACTCTCTCACTTGGGGAGGAAACGCGCGTCGTCACCGTCGCCGCGCCAAGTGGTGGTCTGACCATTGAAGGCACGACTCGCGACTGGACCGACAACGGCTACTAGTTCTCTGCGCCCACGGTTTGCGCCCACGCCTCGATGCCACCCTTCAGGCAAAACACGTTTGTGAAGCCGTGTCCCTGAAAGTAAGCCGCGACGTTTAGAGCGCGAGCGCCTTCCTGACAAGCGAAGACGAGCTTGCGATCCTTCGGCAAGTTCATGTAACGCTCGGAATTGGTGTAGTCCATTTGCTCGGCGGCCTTGAACTCGCCAGCTTCCAATTCCTCACCAGAGCGAACGTCCAAGAACGAAAAGTCTTGTGAATCGTCGAGCCACGTTTTCACGACGGACGGCTCAACCTGAATGTTGATGTCCAGCTCATGCGCTTGATGCAAAAAGGTGATGACCTCTTTGACGTCGAGAATGTTGTGGTCCTTGCAAACTTTGGCCAAGGAATCGCTGGGTTGATATCCGCAAGAGGAGCATCCGCCGATGTGATAGCGCTGGAAGAGAGCGCGTTGGGCGGCGGGAATGCTTTGGAGAATGAACTCCATGGTCGTCTCGGGAACAATTACTGTGTCGCTCAAAGTCGTCTACCTAATACTGCTGGCTTCGGGGGTCGAAGCTGATTCGTTGAATTCTCGACGTGGACGAGAACGCGTATCAGAGTAACTTAAGTCGGCCGAGGAGGTTCGAGACCAAGCCCTCCCGCTTCCTCATCTGCTCCAATTATGTCTTCCGCCAGCGCCACCCCCGAAACGCCCTCCTCAGGACGCACGCCGCCAAGCGCGGCCGACGCCGCCCGATTGAGCCTTTTCGTGGGCGCAGCCGTGTTCGCGCTCAAGTACGCCGCCTGGCATTTGACCGATTCTGTCGCGCTGCTTTCCGACGCCATGGAATCGGTGGTCAACGTCGTGGCCGCTGGTGCCGCGCTGATCGCCCTGAAGATTGCCCAGGAGCCGGCGGACGAGAATCACCCGTACGGACATTCGAAAGCCGAGTATTTCTCCGCGGTCCTCGAGGGCATTCTGATCGTGATTGCCGCAACCGCGATCATTTTCGAGGCCTGGCAGAGGTTTCAGAACCCGACGGCACTGACAGATCTCGGTCCGGGACTCGTGATCTCCTTTATCGCGAGCGGCACAAACGCCCTGCTCGCCGTCTATCTGCTGCGTCGCGGAAGAGCGCTACGCTCCCCCGCTCTCCTTGCCGACGGCCAGCACATTCGCGCCGATGTCGTCACCTCCATCGGCGTTTGGGTCGGCGTCGGCCTGGCTTGGACAACGGGCTGGTGGATGCTCGATCCACTGCTCGCCGCCTTCGTCGCCGTCAACGTGGTCCGAACCGGTTGGCATGTCGTACGCGATTCCATCGGCGGCTTGATGGACGAAAGCTTGTTGCCTGCCGAGCTCGACGATATTCACGCCGCGCTTGAAGAGCACCTGAACGAAAACGCCCTAGAAATTCACGATCTCAAGACTCGACGTTCCGCCGCTCGCGCCTTCATTCAGTTTCACCTCGTCGTCCCCGGCGAGATGAGCGTGCGCGATGCACACGATTTGTGCGACCAACTCGAAGAGGTCCTAGACGAGGTCATTCCGGGCTCCGTCACCGAAATCCACGTCGAGCCCGAACTAGAAGCTCAAAACCTGGGCCGCATCGTCGGTCCAACGCACTAGAAACGTCGTTTCGCGCAGTTGTAGAGATATGTTGAAGAAGCCACAATCGTGGGCGTAGCGCGGCGACTTCTGCCCCTTTTTTCGATATTGCCAGGGAGAGCATCATGGGTTTAGTTAATTGGTTTAAGCACGGCGTTCAGGAAATGATGGTCGCGCGTCCGGATGACGCGAAGTCGCAAGTCGTCTGGAAGCATCCGGATCCGACGATTCCGATGAAATCGCAGCTGACCGTCGAAGCCGACGAAGTTGCTGTGTTCTTTCGCGATGGCAAAGTCGTCGCGACGTTGAAGCCCGGCCGTCACACGCTCGACTCCGACAACTTGCCGTTCTTATCGAACCTGGTCGACTCGTTCACCGGCGGCAAGGTCTTCATCTCGGAAGTCTTCTTTGTCAGTACGCGCGAACACACCGGCATCAAGTTCGGCGGTCGCATCGGTCACGTCCAAGATCCGAAGAGCGGTGTGCCGGTCGAGACGATGGTCCACGGTCAGTTCTCGTTCAAAGTCACCGATCCCGAAACATTGATCACCGGATTAGTCGGAATGGGTCGCGCCGAGTCCTACACCGTTCGCTCGTGGATGAAAGAGCAAGTGCTCAAAGTCATTCGCGATCGCACAGCCGAGCTGCTCGTCAAAAAGAAGTGGCCGCTTCTC
Source organism: Planctomycetota bacterium (assembly GCA_047639415.1). GTDB lineage: Bacteria > Planctomycetota > UBA1135 > UBA1135 > OFTM34. The sequence continues at coordinate 3,071 of JBLINP010000370.1, forward strand.
GATGTAACCTCGGGTGCGTACACCGAAGAGATCGAGAAAGACGTCATCATCGGAGTTGCGGAACACGTCGACCACTACGGCCTTCACATCGTTCGTCTCGGTAACTTTGTGATCGACATCGATGACGAAGACGCGGACAACCTCAAGGGTTTGTACACCGACGTCGCGTACCTCAACGCGGTGGGCGGAGTCGATAGCTACCAACGCTTCGCAGCCGGCAAAGCGATGATGGGCGCAGGTGAAGGCATGGCCCAGGGTGGCGGTGGTGCCGGCGGAGAAGGTGGAGGCGGCGGAGCCGGTGGCGTCTTGGCAGGCGCTGGACTCGGTGTCGGTTTCGGAATGGCGCAGATGCTCGTCCAAGATCGTCGCGGCGGCGAAGTGCTCGCACCCGCAACTCCCGGAGTGATCTGTGGAGGTTGCAGCACGAGCGTTCCGCCCGGCAAGTTCTGCAGCCATTGCGGCGTCGAGATGAAGGCGGAACCCGCTAGCACCGAAGCCGCACCAGCCTTCTGCACCGGATGCGGAAGTTCGATTGGTCCGGATGCCGCCTTCTGCGGTACCTGTGGACACAAGCGCGGCTAGCAAGCTTCCGACCTAATGATTGAAAGGCCGCTTTCGCGCAATGCGAACGCGGCCTTTTTCGTGCGTGCAGATGACGAGCAGTCGCGCCGTCCGACATACCGCGTCAGTCACTTTCCTCCGCCCTAGAAGAGGACTGCTGCATGCAGCAGTCCTCTTCTA
>JBLINP010000371.1:0-3759 GCA_047639415.1 Planctomycetota bacterium
TTGCAGATACTTGCCCCCGCAGACGACCTTGTAAGGTCGTCGAGGACGCCAGTATCTGCAAAGTGCCAGCAGGAACCAATAGACCGGCAGTGCCGGTCGTTCGTGGTGTTTGGTCCGCGTGTTCATGGATAATTCGGGCTAGACGAGGTGGTACTCGGGAGAGGAAAGAACTAACGCAGTAACCTGAGCCAGCGCATCGTTTTCGGATTTCGAGGCCTCGGCAACTTGTCGCAAAGTCGCGGCATAAGCCTCCGAAGTTCCCTCCGGGAAGAGCACGTCCAAAACCAATTCGGCCGGACCAAGTCCAGATCGCGAACCTTTGAAAGTGCTGGATAGGTCAAAACGCGCGCTTCCATTCTTTTCAATTACGGCCGAGGCCAATTCGTTGTGCCGCGCCAACCAAGTCCCGGCGTTGATCCAGTTCTGACCACCGTCCCAACCCTTGACCGAAGGCGGTCGAAACAAGCTCTGTCCGGCGCGATCGCACGTCAGCGCCAGTCGCTTGGGGGAAACCTTCAGCGCTAGAGCACGCTTGGTCGCCGCGATGATTTCAACCGGGCCAGCGATGCGACAACGGCGAAACCGGCGATCGAAGAACAGTTCGGAGCGCAGTAAAACGTCAATCGACGCACCGATCTTCCAATTGCAGTCAATCAAGACCGCCGCAAACTCGTCGACAATCTCCTGCGAAAGACCCGGAGCCACGAAGGTTGCTAGCAAGCGCCGCGCGACATGCGTTGGACATGCCGGATGCTCGAGCACCAACTCAATAGCTTGCTCTCCATCGAAATCGCCGCGCTTTCCAAAAATCTGCTTGGACGCGCGATCATGGTGATCCGTCGTGAACTTAAATTTGCGTCCGTTGGTACCCCAACCGGTAAAAGCGCGTGCGGCTTCTTGTATGTCGGACTCGCTGTACGAACCGATGCCGAGCGCAAACAGTTCCATCACTTCACGCGCGAAGTTCTCATTGGGATTGCCGCGACGATTCGCGTTTCCGTCCAACCAGATCAACATCGCGGGATCCTTCGCCATTCGTCGCAACAACTCGCGGAAGTCGCCCAGCCCCGCTTCGCGGAGGAGGCCATTCTGCGCGTGCATTAACCGAACGTCCTGAACTTTGTCATTCGAAGTCGCGAAGTGGTTGTGCCACATCAACGTCGTGCGTTCCGTCAACGGCGTTCCGCCACCGATGATCAAAGTCATCCACCAGGCCTGGAGGTGCTCGATATCGCCAACCCCCAGGAGTGAGTAAATCCCGTCCAGGTTGTCCTCGAGTTCCAGAGGCTCTTCCGACAGTCGCTCGAGCGTGCGCTCCAACCCCTCGTCTACGGCACGGTCCAAGTCTAAAGGTTCGGGCCCGAAGCCACCGCGTCGCAAGAGATGCGCTGCCGCCGCACGATCCCAAGGGTTGTTGTCAGTCGGCCGCCAAACCGCCAAGGCGCTCTTCGCAATTACAACCCTCATCGGATTTCCTTGCGCCACGGCTCGGCTCGCGAAGGCAACTCGCCCTGCCCGTAAAGTTCGAGCACAAATCCCATTTCGACGCGGCCCGTCTTCGGCGACTCAATATCGAGACGCAGCTCTTTCAAAAGTTCCAACAAACCGAGCGCCACTTCGAGTTCCGACTGGGCATCCGCTCGAGAGACTCCCTCTTCCAGAACTTTGTTCATGACGAGCGCATCCAGGTTGTTGACCAGTGCACTCACGAGCAGTTCGCCGGGAATTGTCAGGTGCTCACTACCTGAACGGTCCCCGATGGAGTTCAACTCGCCAGCAACCAAACCACGCACAACCTGCGCAACCAATGCTTTGTGGGTTCCAAATACAAAGGTGTTCCCCACTACCGCGCAGGCCGGCACCAGATTGTATTCCATGTCGATGCCCTCACCTTCGCCTGGCGCCAGGTAGTGGGCGCGACTCATCGCGACTCCGTCAACCAGTTCGATACCGAGCAAGAGCGGAGTTTTGGCTTGTTGAGCGCGTTCAATGCTGACGATGGAAACCGCGCTCTGAAAACCGGCGACCAGGGAACCGCCAATGCGTTCGGCATTCGACATTTCCAAAAGAAGACACGCGCCCGGCAACGGCTGCGAAGGACGTAAGCCCTCGTCAAACTCCACGGGCTGAACCACGACGCGTATCCAGGGGCTCAAACCGGGAAGGAATTCTTCGGTGAAGTCGAGTCCGCCAATGAAAGGCGTTAGGTCGCTGATGGCCTTGGCAAAAGCTGGCAAGACGCCAGGCGGGAAGATGTCGGCGCGCTGGCGAAAGAGCGCATCGAGATCGCGATAAACGAGAAGTTCGGCTGCGTGATCGGTCACGCGCGGGGCGGGCGGAATCAATGCGGTCTGCTCATCCGCCGACGGCATCAAGGACGCGATCGGTTCTGAATCGATTCCGGTTGCATGTAGCGCAAGGCGGAGGTTAGTGCTTTCCAGAAAGAGCTCGGCCTTCATCGTCTGGCTGTGCCCCAAGGCCGCCAGCATCGGACCGAAGAGGAATTGAATTGCGGGTTGACTCGCTACGTCGGGCCAAAGTTGAAGCTGCTTGAGTCCTTTGAAACCCGGCACTTCGGTGTCGAGCTGCCGCACCGCTTCAAAGTTGAGGCTCAGACTCAACACGGACTGCCCACCTCGATCGAGACGAGCGCTCCGCTCGCCAAGTACATCAGAAGCGCGACTCAGAAGTTGTGGCAAAAGCGCGGACGATTCGCAGGCCAACATGAACGCTCCGCGCTGCGCAATGCAGAGCTTGTCCCCCAAGTACCAAACGTCGGCGCCTTCGATCGTGTCATGCGAGTTCTTGAACGCGTGCGGGAAGCCAGCCTGCTTTCCGGCAAAAGTAAGCGCGCGTCTCAAACTCTCGCGAACTTCTGACTCCTCTTCCCCGTGCGTGACGAGAAGCCAGGACAACTTGTCGCGGTATGGAAAGACCCCGAGCAAGCCACCCTTTCCAAGTACGGAAGCCAGTCGTTCGAGCAACGGCGTATCGAGAATGTCCGTACCCTGACGAATCAAATCCTCGAGCGAAGGTTCCGCGAGTTGCAGAAGCGCTTTCACGGATTCGTTCGCGCCGAGTGCACGCATCAGGTCGGAGCCCGCACCCGCTTTGAGCAACGCGCCGAAGCCCGGTGCCTCCAGCCACATCACGGTTTGGCTGGGTAGCAGTTGAACCAGCGCGTCCTCGCCGTTCTCCGCTGCTTTGAACTCGAGCTCCAGAACCTTCCCCGTAACTGGACTGCGCGAAGAGGCTGGTCCGAGGAAGGGCGAGAAGAGAGGGAGCAGAAAAATGGCTCCGAGCGGCAGAAGAGCGCTAATTCGCATGATGGATTCACGATTGAGTACTGGTGAGATCATTCTCACGGCATCAGTAGCTCTCGGCTCGAAAACGTGAAACCGGATTCGGGAAACATCCGAGCGGGGCGCTCGGATTTACGTCGATCCGAGTAGGCACGAAAAAAGCGCCATGGACACATCTAGGTGCCGACTGACGCTTGGCGTCGAGTCGCAAAAGGACTCGGAAGAAAGAGTGGAGCGGCAGAAGGGATTTGAACCCTCGACATCAACCTTGGCAAGGTTGCGCTCTACCACTGAGCTACTGCCGCTCGCGGGAGGTCAGAAAAGGTACCGCCTAGATGCCGAGGTGCAAGCACTGGCTCTTTTCTAAGGGCCTGAAATTTGCGAACGGTGAGCTTTCGCGATGATAGCGCGTAAATAATGGCCTGCGCCGTCCGCGGACGATTCCAAACCGTGCCCC
>JBLINP010000372.1:0-3757 GCA_047639415.1 Planctomycetota bacterium
GATGGAACCGCGGAGAGCATCGGCCCGAGCACTCGCTCGTAATTTCGGTTCCCAACTAGTCGCGAATAATAATCGCGCACCGACAGCCCCTTCGGCTTGGCCGCAATCCAACGCGGAACGGCGCGCAACAACTCGAACTTGTTGAACAGCTTCAGCAGCAAGCCGAGATTTTTGCCCGGCACGGGATCGCTTCCATCGAGGAAACGCAGAACGGATTTTCCGCGCGTCAAAAGAGTGTCCGCTTGCCCCGAATCCTCGATCAGTTGCAAAAAAGCCCCGTACGAGTTGTAGCAGGTGTGCGCCCCCATCTCGTACCAGTAGCCCGACTCGGTTCGAGTGCTTTGGAGGCAGCCACCTACGCGGACGTCCTTCTCAACGAGGAGCACCCTTCGTCCAGCTTCAGCGGCGTGGAATGCGAAACTTGCGCCGCTGATTCCGCCGCCCAATACGAGAACTTCTGATCGCGTCATCGAAGGAACAGTTTCGCACTTCACTCGACATTGGGCCACCTCGGGCTTGCAGAGTCCTCCCGCGGCCGCAGCAGATTGCGAGCCCGGATTATTCATGAACCGCGAGGCAAAACGCCTCGAATTGGTTCCTGCTGGCACTTTGCAGATACTTGCCCCCGCAGACGACCTTGCAAGGTCGTCGAGGACGCCAGTATCTGCAAAGTGCCAGCAGGAACCAATAGACCGGCAGTGCCGGTCGTTCGTGGTGTTTGGTCCGCGTGTTCATGAATAATTCGGGCTAGACTACGTGCCATGAGCCCCAAGCGCGCATCTCTCGACCTAGCCGCCTTCTTGGATTCCGAACAAGCCGGCTCACTCATCGGTCCATCGCGCGAGCAAACGCGCACGATCGCGGAAGCTCTTCTGGGCATTTGCTACGACGAATTCGGCAAAGCCCCGCGCTTCCTCCAGGGTGAAGAAATCGAGCAACTCGTTGCGCAGGTCCTCCCAACCCGCTTCGAGCCGGGCTCTCCGGTCGCCGACAACGTGCCGATCGTATTGACGGCCTTCTTCGAATACCTCGAACTCAACGAGGTCGTCACTCAAATTTACGAGATCAAGCGCGCTCTCGAAGCCAGCTTGCCTCGATTCGCCGAAGCCGTTCGCTCTGGAGCTTATCGTGATCAACAAGTGCGCAAAAAAAGCGCCCCGTTTATCCACGGAGCCGAGAAACTCGGCCGAAACGATCCCTGTTCCTGTGGCAGCGGCAAGAAGTTCAAGAAGTGCCACGGCAAAAACGCCTAACCCTTTAGATTAGAGCCCATGTTTGATCCCCAGATGGAATTGTTGACCACGGTTCTTGCGGACGTCATTGAACGCCTGGAAGAAAATCCAGAAGGCACGAGTGCCTGGACTGAAGCGGCGGCAGCCGTGAGTTCCGCCAAGGAGGAGGATGAGGACCTACTGCTGGCCATCGAATGCAAAGAGCTGGAGGAGCTCCGCGCGATCCTTAACGGTTGGATGGATGGCTCGCGTTTGATGTGCTTGCACGATCGCGACGTCTTAAAGCGCGCGATGAAGGCCTATCGGAAAAGTTTGAAGATCACGATCCTCGACGCCGAATCCGGTCTCGGTGTTGGGCCAATGAGCGATGGAAAAGAGTCGGGCATTTGCGGCATTCGACCACCCGAACGCTACCCAATCGACGTTTGGAATGAGCTTGCACGGCAGAAGCGTTTGATCGATGCCGGGCAAGGTACGTTTGAATTGCCACCGGGTGGATGATCAAAGTGAACCGTTCCTTCATCTGCCTCGCGCTTGCGCTCACCGTCACCGCCTGCGGTCCGAGCGAAGGCCCCGTCGTCAACGCAGAGGTTGAGCGCGCTCTACCGATCGTGCTTGCGACGAATTACCCGCTGGCGTTTATGGCGGAGCGTTTGGCCGGAGAATTTGCCGACGTAAATTATCCTGGACCGGTGGATATCGATCCGGCCACGTGGCAACCGGACCGCGACATGCTTCGCCGCTTTCAAGAGGCCGACCTGATTCTGTTGAACGGGCCCGCGTATTCCCCTTGGATTCAAACGCTCTCGCTGCCCCTGGCCCAAACCATCGACACCACCGAGGGGTTCCGCGATCGTTGGATCGAGCGCGCCGATGTCAGCCTCCACTCGCACGGCCCCGAAGGAGCTAGCAGCCACGGGCATTTGGCCTTCACGACATGGCTCGATCCCGCGCTGGCCATCGAGCAGAGCGCCGCGATCACCAGCGCATTGATCCGCCTGTCGCCTGCGAATCAGGACTTTTTTAGCGAGCAACTTCGCCACCTAACGGACGAGCTGAAGTCCCTCGACGATGAATTCCTCAGCCTAGCCCATTTGGACCTAGACCGACCGCTACTCGCCTCTCACCCGGTCTATGACTATCTCGCTCGAAAACTGTCGCTCAACTTGCGATCGGTCCATTTTGAGCCTGATCAGCTCCCCAGCACCGAAAACTGGCTCGAATTGGACAAAATTCTGTTCGAGCACCCCGCTCGCGTAATGATTTGGGAAGACACGCCTTTGCCTGAAACCGTTCGACAGCTCGCGGATAGAGGGCTCGAATGCTTCACAGTCTCGCCCGCTGCTGCGGGTGCTGGATCGAGCAACTTCCTCGAAATCATGGTTCAGAACGCTCGACATTTAAAGGAAGCGCTTACCGGACCTCGATGACGGCTCCCTCAAGTCGCCCCTCGACGGTAGGATCCTAACCACGAAACGCCCCACCATACCGATCGGCCCGTCGCGGCCGCTCCGTGTGCACCCACCGAAACTCATCTATGGCCACTCCGAACACCTCCCGGACCCTCTTCTCACCGCTCCGCATCACCGGCTCGATCCTCATGGCCGTCACCATTGGCTCTGTCGGCCAAGCGCAATCGTCGGGCTATGGCGTCGATGAAGACTCCGACGACTTTTATAAGATCAGCGAGCCGAACTCGACTTGGAGCATCGACCTAGGCGTAACCGCCTTTGGTGAAGGCAATCTGAATAAAAATGGCGAGGACCTGTCACTAAGTCGCACGCGCCTCAGTTTCAATTACGCATGGCCGAGCACCAAGAACTCGAAGTACTCCATCAGAATCATGGAAGAGGACTCGAACTACGACTTCGACGGAGTCCAGCCGCTCGGCCTCATCACGCCCTTTCGATCCGTCAAGCAGACGACCTTCTCCACCAGTTTCACTAAGTGGGACAAAGACGGAAGTTGGATTCTCAATACGGCCTTGAGTTCAGGTCGTGAATCCGGCGTCTCTGTTTCGCAGGGGATCTACGCCGAATTAGTAACGGGCAAGCTCTGGAAATGGAACGACAATGTCAAAGTGGGAATCGGTCTATACGCCTACACCCAATTGGAAAATGACGCTACGTTCCTGCCCTTCCCCATTTTCGAATGGCAAATCGCAGACGATCTTAAGTTTGGCTTCATCGAGTCCAGTCACCCCGGCTTTGGGCTTAAGTACAACTGGACGGACTCGGTTGACCTCTACGTGATCGGCAGCCAAGACGTGCGTCAGTATCGCTTGCTGGACCGAACCGAGGTTTCTGGAAATACGTCGGCCGCCGTGGATGACGCGATTAGTTTGCGAGCGGGTTTCGTCTACGGTGACGACACGTTCAAGGCCGAGCTCTTTGGCGGCTTGACTCGTCGGGAGCTCACCGTCGAATCAAGCGGCACGACCCACTCGCTCGGCGCTGGTGAAGGGGACGACGTTGTGGACCCCGCAGCCTCGATTGGCGCGAGCCTGAGCTGGCGACTTTAATCAC
>JBLINP010000373.1:0-3753 GCA_047639415.1 Planctomycetota bacterium
TCACTGACGACGCCAGCGCGAAGTCCGAGTTGGAAGCCAAAGCTTCTAACGGCCAAGCTCCGACGCTTGTCTGTGGTGACAAGACCATGCAAGAGTCTGCCGACATCATCTCGCACCTCGTTGCGTGCGCTGCACCGCTCTAGGCTGAGCCGCTAGAAACACAAAACTGCCCGCAGCCTCATCACGAGGTTGCGGGCAGTTTTTTTGTAGCCATGTCTGTCAGCGATCGTCTGGAGACACGCCTTCCGCGCGGTTTGTTTCAGAATCGAAAATCGCGGCGAATCTCGACGGCTCATGAAAACATTGAAGTAGACTTGGGTTCGTCGGAGCCGCGGAGCTGTGGATCGCAACCGCCCGACTGATACTTGAGTAAAACTCGAGCCGCGCCGATCTTGCGCGCGACGTGGTGCGAACCACGCGAGCTTTTGCTTTGCAAACACGGGTAGGCAGATCATGAATCTCCTTCGTGCGCTAGCGGCAGTTACGTTTCTCGTCCCGGCGCTTTCCTTACTTTCATTCGGACCAGTCCACGGTCAGGGCATTCCCGCTGGGTCGCAGGCGTCGGCCTACGCGAAGCAACTTGAGTTGCACGGCGTTTCGATTCAAGCGACGAGCGGGGTCGACGACGAATACCTCTACATCGCGGCCATGGTCTATGAGCATATGACCTCGCGCAGTGTGCCGTACGACCTGCGCGAACTTCACAGGCAGAGCGGCTTTCGAATTCTCCTGCTCACCGAAGACGAAAAGTTCGGCGACTTGCCCGACTATCCGGATGACGATGATGAGCTTGAACAAGCCGGAGGCTTGGGTGGTTCGATCGGTGAGTTCTACATTGGAGTTCGCGTCGGTTCACCGCACACATTGGTGCACGAACTTGGCCACGGGATTTATCACTCCGCGATTCAGTTCCAAGAGACGGGCGGCGCTCGGGATGAAGAGGGTTGGTACGAAGAGCGCGTTGAAAGCGAGCTCGGACTGGGGTTGGACGAAGCCGTAGAGAAATACGGCGAAGAAGAAATTCACGAGGTGCTGTTGGCACCGGCGGGGACTTTTAGTGCTGACTTAGCGGTGGCTTGGCGAAACGCGGTGGCCAACGGGCTTTGGGAAGATGAGTACGCCGGCAGCGAACCCAACGAGTATTGGGCCGAGGGAGTCGCGTTCTGGTTTCGCGCCTATGAAACCGACGCCGACGATCCGCGCGCTTATCTAGCCGAGCGCGATCCGATGTTGCACGCGTTGTGCGCGACTATTTTTCCCGACACGAATTGGACGCCAGCGGATGCCAAGACATCCGGTGATGCCGGTGTGCACTTTTCGGATGATTCCGAAGCCCGTTGGCAGCTTGGTGATCCGGTTCGATTTGACGACGTCTTTTCGGCGCTCGATCGCGATGGAAATGGCGAACTGAATCCGTTCGAAGCCGCCGAAGCGATGTTGATGATCGGAGCAGAGGCTGACCAGGACTCGGATGGAGTACTCGCGCAGTCGGAGTGGCGCTCCTTCTTCGAAGAGCGATTGCGCGGCGACGTTGAAGAGCGAATCGAAGTGTTCGAGCAGTTCGATTTCGATGGTGACGGGCGATTGATGCTCGATCAGATGCCCGGTGAACTCCGTGCTTACGCGAGCGCTGCCGATGAGAACGGCGACGGTGTGCTTACGTTGGAAGAGTTGCTCGCAGCAGATCTACCTGACGATGGCAGCTTTATGTTGGAAGGTGAAGTGGACGACTTTCTCTCCGAGGTTGACCACGACGGCGACGGCTCGTTCGAGTTGAACGACCTACCCGAACCGCAAAGAACCGAGTACACAGAAGATTTCCGAGAGATGGACCTCGATCAAGACGGGTTCGTCACGCGCGAAGAGTTGCTCGAACTGTTCCGTTTCGAGATGGAGGGGGCGCAGTTTGCGGTAGAAGGAAATGTCGCCGTGATGACCGGCGTCATCGGAGCATCGACACCCGGTCGCGTGCTCGAACTTCTGCTCATGCACCCGAACGTCGACACGATCGTGATGGAAAACGTGCCGGGCTCCATGGATGATGAATCGAATTTACGCGCGGCGATGATGGTGTATCGAGCGGGACTCGCAACACACGTTCCGTCGGGTGGCGAAGTCGCCTCCGGTGGAACGGACTTCTTTCTCGCTGGCAAAGTTCGAACAGCCGCTCCGGATGCCCTGTTCGGAGTTCACTCGTGGTCGGGAATTGAAGGCGACGGAGCCGACGTTCCCCGCGACGATCCCGAACATCAGAAGTACTTGGACTTCTACCGCAGCGTTTCCATTCCTGCCCAGTTCTATTGGTACACGTTGGAGGCAGCGCCCGCGGACGACATTCATTGGATGACGTCTTCGGAGCTTGTTCGGTATCAAGTGCTCACCAGCAAAGTTCCTGGCGAGTCGGGTGAGCGTGAGTACCGCGGAGTTGATGACGACTAACGCTATAAAGGCCTTTGTCATCAAACTTCAGTGCTTTGTCGACTCGGTGCGGCGCTCTTCTATTCCTCTTACGGTTTGTACGGTGTCCGACATCGCACAGCCGAAAGAGGATCGGGAATGGGAATGCAGCCTAGCCCTAATGGGCCTAGCCCGAATTATTCATGAACACGCGGACCAAACACCACGAACGACCGGCACTGCCGGTCTATTGGTTCCTGCTGGCACTTTGCAGATACTGGCGTCCTCGACGACCTTACAAGGTCGTCTGCGGGGGCAAGTATCTGCAAAGTGCCAGCAGGAACCAATTCGAGGCGTTTTGCCTCGCGGTTCATGAATAATCCGGGCTAGCTGGCCCTTTCGGTAAGTAAGCTCGTTCACAACGGAAGTGACGTTGACAGAGCGGTGGCATCCTCTAGGCTGAAAATGTCGACGCGTCAGCGCGTTCCGATCATGAGAAGTCCTTCGCTAATAATTTTGGCGCTCTTTGCTGGCCTTGCCCTCGCGCAAGAGCCACTTGTGATTGCGGATGAACCCGTGATTGACGAGTCGAAACTCGGCCATCATGAGTTGTTGGTGGTCTTAATGAGTCGCATCGATCAAACCATGGTCACAACGAGCGAAGAGTTACAGGATGCCGCAACCGGTTGGGCCGGCGCGAAGACGCTCGCATCGGAACTCTCCAAGTCACTTGAGCATTCGCGAAGCATCGTGCGTGACATCGACACGGTGCTCTCCTTGGTTTGCGATTGCCCTTCCAACTGTGCTTCCTCATGACCGCCTGGTCTGATACCGCGAGTTCGCGGTTCAAAGAACTCAGGTGGTTCGAAGCAGGAACAATCCGGATACGGCGAGCATGAATTTGAGAGTGAAGCTCTCGACCTCAAGCGTGGAGGATCATTTTCCGAAGAGGAATCCACGTCTACTTTGCCCGACGCCAATGCGAAAGAAGTTTCAGAGCCTGAAGAATCTGAACAAGATTCAATGCTTTCAAAGCCCGTTGTAAAAGCAGTCGAAACCCCCGCGTCAACGAAGCCTTCCGAACAAAGCTTGAATCGATCTGAGTCAGCGAACTGGGGAGACCTTCCAAGACATGCGCAACGAGTCTTCCGCGCAGAGGGTGATGGCGAGATTCCCGCTCAATATCGCGACTGGATCGATGCTTACTATCGAAAGCTAAATTCCGATAGGCGCTAAGGGGTTTCGCGGCGGCGCGTTTAGAACGGATCTGGTAGTTTGGGAAGCACCTTACTTGTTCGAACCTCATCCAATACCGCCAATCGAATGCATTTATCCAGCCTGTGTCTTTCCGCTTGC
>JBLINP010000374.1:0-3750 GCA_047639415.1 Planctomycetota bacterium
GAAGTCTCCGCGCTCAAAGGTGATGGCGTCGAGGAACTGCTCGAACGTCTCTTCCTTGAGAGTGAAGTACTTGAACTCACCTGCCACTTGGATGGCGCGGCCCGCGGAGTCGTACTCGAGGCACAAACTCAAAAGGGCAAGGGCAAGATTGCTCACCTCCTGATTCAGGACGGCACACTCAGCAAGGGCGACGTCTTCCTCGCAGGCAAGGGCTACGGCAAGGTGCGTTCGATCACGAATGACCTTGGCAAAATCATCAAGACAGCCGGCCCGGGCACGCCCGTTGAGGTCACCGGCCTCAATACGCTGCCCAACGTTGGCGACACCTTCCACGTGGTCGATAGCCTCGACAAAGCCAAGGAAGTTGCCGACGAACGTGGTACGAAGATCCGCATGGTCGCATTGACCGAGCGTCGCCAAGTCACGAGCATCAACGTGCTCGAAGCCGTTGCCGAGCAAGATATTGACTCCGTAACCTTGGTTCTGCGCGGCGACATGCAGGGTTCGGTCGAAGTGCTCAAGCAGCAGTTGGCCGACCTCACCCACGACGAAGTCAAAGTCAATGTCATCCTCAGTGGCGTTGGAGAAATCGTCGAGAGTGACATCGATTTGGCTGCCACATCGGGAGCAACCGTTTTGGCCTTCCACGTCGGCACCAATACGAAAGCGCGTAAAGCGGCCGAGCGTCAACACGTCGAAGTGCGCAACTTCAACGTGATTTACGAGCTGCTCGACTACGTTCGCAAGCGGATGGAATCGTCGCTGTCTCCCGAGTTCAGCGAAGAGATCACAGGTCACGCAGAAATTCGTCGTGTGTTCCCCTCCTCGCGCTTCGGCAGTATTGCCGGGTGTGCGGTACTCGATGGCACGATTTCTCGCGACAACAAGTGTCGCATCCTGCGCGATGGAACCGTGGTTCACACCGGATCTCTTTCCGGTCTGCGTCGTGAGAAGGAAGACGCCAAAAAGGTCCGCGAGGGCTTTGAGTGCGGCATCCTGATCAAGGACTACAACGACATTAAGCCCGAAGATGTGATCGAGACCTTCAAGATTGTCGAGTCTCGTCGCGAACTCGAAATCTAACGGAATCTGGATCAGACGGGGAGCCACTGGCACGGAAGCCACTGCGCATCCCTGGCTGTGATTCGAAAGCTATGGCCAACGAGAGAACAATCGCGCGACTCGAATCGCGCATCAAAGAGCGCGCCGCCCATGCGATTGAGTTTGAACTCAACGACCCGCGGAGCTCTTTTATAACGATCACGAAGGTGGACCTCGCGAGCGATCTCGCGTCGGTCAAGATCTTCTACTCCGTGCTCGGCAACGAAGCAGAAAAGCGAACGACCGCGCGCATGTTGACTGGAGCGAGCGGCTTCATTCAACGCCAAGTCGGATCGGTTCTGCGCACGCGGCATACGCCTCGCATCACGTTTTTCTATGACGACTCGATTGAAAAGATCGATCGCATGGATGAACTGCTCAACCAAGCCTTTGAGAAGGATCGCGAAGTCAATCCCGGCGCTCACGAGGGCTGGGAGCCCAAGCTTCCTGAGCCGGGTGAGACCGATGCGAGTTCGAGCATCGTTGACGGAGATGACTCGTCGACTGACGATACTGTCTCGCGGGCTGACGAGGTTGTCGTGCCGAGTGAAGAGACTGTCGCGCCGACCGAAGAACACAATTCTGAAGATCACGGCGACCGCGAGTAACTTCGCTGCGGCCGCTCCCCTCGAAGCGCATCACGACAGATCCGTTTTCCTGTTCCTCACCGCAAAAAGCTTAAGTCATGAAAACGCGCATCAACTCATTTCTCGCCCTTCTCGCCTGCACGGCCCTTAGCTTCGGTTGCCACTCGAACGACGTACCAGCGGGCTCGCCGGAATCATCAGAGCACGCCGTTTCCGAGCATGCCGAGACTGAAGCTCCGGAAATGACCGAAGAGGCCATGATGGAGATGATGATGAAGATGGGCGCGCCCGGCCCCGAGCACGAACTGCTGGCAACTATGGCCGGCGAGTGGAACGCAAAGTCCAAGATGTCAATGTCGCCGGACGCCCCCGCCACCGAGACGGACTCAACCTCTTCCAACAAAATGATCTTGGGCGGTCGCTACCTGCAGTGCGACTACCAAGGCTTGTTCATGGGTCAGCCCTACCACGGAATGGGCTTGATCGGTTTTGACAATACGACACAGCAGTACCAACTGATCTGGATCGACAATTCCGGAACGACGATGACCAATCCCCTCGCCGGCACCTACGACGAGAGCACGAAGCAACTCACGGTTTCAGGTTCAACCGACAACCCGATGTACGGCACAATGACGATGCGTGAGGTCTTCACGCTCCACGGCCCGGATAGCCATAGCTTCGAAATGTTCATGGATATGGGCGCGGGTGAAACGTCGTCGATGACGATCGACTACACGCGCAAGTAAACTGAATTGACAGCCAAGAGTGCTGGGGCTCTTGCCTAGCCGACGAGTATCAAAACTTTGCGTTCTCGTCGCGACTTCATGGCCCGATACCGCTCATCGCTTGCTCATACCGAGCAGCGATAAGCGAGTGAGGTCGACGCGATCAACACTGAACCCAGTCAGTCTATTCGTCGCAGCGCAGACTCCCGCCCGGAACAACGCACGACCGATCGATTCACGCGTTTCGCAAGCAGCGATCGAGCGAGCTCAGTGCCTTAGCTATGGAACGAGTTCTACGGACACCGCATTACTAGCGAATTCGGGTATCCCGAACACGCTACCGGCGAGGTAAGCGTGGTGAATCGTTACACCAACGAGAGACGGATCCATCAAAACGGGAAGCGTGAATGTCGCCGACGCTTGCCCGAAACTGTCGAGCGTTCCGTTGTAGTTGCCGAATGCACTCAGGCCTGGCTTATTTAGAGTTAGCCCGAAGTAGATATCGAAGTTAAGCGGGAGCACCAAGCCTCCACCGAAATCGATGCCGGGGTTCGTGCCCGTCACGGACCCAAATACGAAGTAGACCCAGCCAACTTGGGCTGCGCCGCCGTCGAGAGCGAGCAATTGTTGCCCACCGCTTGCGAGCGAGATGCTCGTATCGTCGCTGGACAAAGCAGGACTGGCAGCGACTCCCCACTTGGCGAGGTGACTGTCGCCTGACTCGGAAATAGTCTTGAATCGACCTCCGACAAACAGAGCGGCTCCGGCACCATCATCGTGCTCTTCCAAGGAATAAACATTGCTGTTCAATCCGCTGCCGAGCGATGACCAGACTGAACCGTCCCATTTCGCAATGCGGTTGGCGCTCACAGCACCGGCATTTACAAAGGTCCCGCCTACGTAAAGAGCCTCACCGCTGCCATCATCAAAGACAGCCAAGGCATTAGCATCTGAATCAAACCCAGTTCCGAGCGAGCTCCAAGTTGAGCCGTCCCACTTCGAAATTAGGTTGGTGGACAACCCACCGGTAAAAGTAAACCGTCCAGCTGCAAAGAGGCATTCTCCGTCACCGTCGTCGAAAACGGCAACGGCGAAGACGCGGTCGTTCACTCCCGGCGAGCCGCCGAAAGTCGGCAGCCAGCTCTAAAGACTGGAAGTCCCTTGAGCCAACTGCAGGGTCCCAATCTCGATCCTTGAGTTATTGGAGAAGCTAGCCCGAATTATTCATGAACACGCGGACCAAACACCACGAACGACCGGCACTGCCGGTCTATTGGTTCCTGCTGGCACTTTGCAGATACTGGCGTCCTCGACGACCTTACAAGGTCGTCTGC
>JBLINP010000375.1:0-3723 GCA_047639415.1 Planctomycetota bacterium
CTTACAAGGTCGTCTGCGGGGGCAAGTATCCGCAAAGTGCCAGCAGGAACCAATTCGAGGCGTTTTGCCTCGCGGTTCATGAATAATCCGGGCTAGCAGCCAGTGGGACAAGGCATGTGTCCCACGGACTGCTAGAACGGGCTGTTTAGAATAAGCCACCATTATGGTCGACCCGCAGTTCATCGTTCTCGCCGTACTCATTACGAGCGTCGTCCTGTTCGTCACGGATGCACTCCGTTACGACTTGATTGCGATCCTCGTAGCTTGGGTCCTGGCCGTCACAGGCTGCCTGACGCCGACTGAGGCCTTCGCTGGTTTTTCGTCGGAGGCGATCGTCGTCATCGCCTGCATGTACGTTTTCGGCCAGGCCACTTCTCGCTGGGGTATCGCTGAATTCATCTCACAAAAGTTGATCATGCGTAGCCAGAGCAGTGAGTCTGGACTGACGCTGCGAATCACAACGGTTGCGGGGCTGATGTCCACGATCCTCTCCAATACTGGAGTCGTCGCCACCTTGATTCCCGTGCTCGGTTCCGTTGCCAGGCAAAGCAGTTTGGCCGTCTCGCGACTCCTCATGCCACTGTGCTTCGGAAGCCTGGCGGGCGGAATGGTCACAGTTATTGGCACGTCGACCAACGTCGCCGTTAACGGAGCCATAGTCGATCAAGGCGAAGTCCCCTTCGCGCTTTTCGAATTCGCTCACTTAGGTTTGATCTTGCTGGCGATTACCGCCTTCTACTTTGTGTGGCCGGGTCGCCAATTGCTGCCGCGTTCTCGAACATCGACGACGTTGAGTGAGCACTACCAGGTGCCCAAATTCGTCACCGAGGTTCTCGTTGATTCGAGTAGCGCGCTGATCAACCGAGTGCTCGCCGATGCGCACTTCTTCGACAAGTACGATGTCACGGTGCTCGGCATTGTGCGCGCCGAAGGTGGCGGGACGATGCTCGCACCCGGCCCCTACAATCGCATTCGCACCGAAGATGTCTTGATGGTTCAAGGCGAACCCGATGCCATCCTGCGACTGCGCAGCGATCTTGGCCTGCGTCAACGCGATAGCGTCAATGCCGGAAGCATGCGCCTCGATTCGCCAGATGTACTGATGGTCGAAACTGTGGTTCCCGCCACTTCTCCATTAATTGGACGCACCTTGGTGGAAGCCAACTTCCAGGATGAAACCGGAATCAACGTATTGGCGATTTCGAAACACGGTGACGTCACTCCCGCGAAAATCGGACACACGGTTCTCTCGGTAGGCGACACGCTATTGATCCAGGGACATCAACGGGACGTCGATCGGTTGCGAGATAGTCGCTACTTGTTGGTCTTGAGCGAACTGGATCCACCCGTCTTTGGGCGCGGTGCCTTGATCACTTGCCTCATGCTCGGCTTGGTACTGCTGCTCAGCTCGATGGGGCTGGATTTGTCCATGGCTGCATTGACTGGCACGATTGGACTTTTGCTGACGGGCTGTTTGCGTGCTCACGAAGTTCGCAACGCCATCGATTGGTCCGTACTGATTTTGATCGGCGGGATGCTCGCGCTCGGTCGCGCCTTTGAACACCACGGTCTGGGCCACGCATTGGCAGAATGGATTGCCGGTTTGGGAGCCACCGCAAGCAATCCCGTCGTCATTCTTAGTGTCTTGATTCTCGTGACCACTCTGATGACGCAAGTGATGAATCATGTCACCGCAGCCGTCATTATGACGCCGGTTGCGATTTCGCTCGCTACCGAATTCGACGTCAGCAATCGCCCGCTTTTGCTGGGTGTTATCGTCGGCGCCAACCTGGCCTTTATGTCACCGGTGGCACACCAGGCCAACGCGATGGTGATGGGACCCGGCGATTACAAGTACAAGGATTTCCTGCGCGTGGGAGCCCCGCTCACCATCATTTTGGCAGCGGCATCGATCTTCCTCATCCCGGTCTGGTGGCCGTTCTAGTTGACCTCCTTCGCGCCAAGCTCGTGAACATCCCCTCTCGCCTGTTCACCCTCAGTCTTGCGCTCTCGGCTCTTGTAAATCAACAGGACTTTCCAGTCTTCGTTTGGCGCCAAGAGTTCCGTGGCCGCGAACTTCCCGAACGCTTGCTCGCGCCCTTCGGCGGCACCAATGTCGAAGCCGATGACGAAGCTGGGTGGGCGCTCGACAGCAACGTCGACTTCTACATTGGCCACGCGCCCGGTCGCAACGACCTTCACCTTCGCAGAACCGAAGCTTATCAAGCATGGTTTCAGTCGTGGTTTGAGTCGCGTGACGAGACACTCAATTTGCGGCAGCCTTGCTTGACCCAGATCGAAACACGCCAGCGATTGTTCGCGAATCTCGAAGCCAATCTAAGCGCACGCAGCGGACAACACGGCATCGGCATTTCCCTGGGCGACGAAGTCTCTCTCACGCCCTGGGGCGACCCACTCGACGTGTGCGAGTCGCCAACTTGCAAAGCGGCTTGGACGACCTGGTGCCAGCGCGAAGGTCTCGAACCGATGGAGATGGTCTCGACCGATACGGTCCGACTGGAACTAGCGTCGGAGAATTATCGGTCGCTAGGTCCGTGGCTTGCACGTCGAAGATTTCATCAGTCGGTTGTGCTTGAGCTTTTGGAACAGCTCGCTGAACACTCGCGAAAGCTAAGTCCAAGCACTCCGGTCGGCTTGCTAGGTTTGGGCGGACAAACAGCCTTCGGAGGGGTGGCGATCGAACGAGCCCTCCGCTTTCTGGATTTCGTCGAGGTCTACTCCGTCGACAACGCGCGCGAGTTGCTGTTTACCGAACTCGCCGACCCGCAGCGCTCCTGGGCAACGATCTTCTTGGAAGAAGCCGAAAGTGGCAGTGCCAACGGCGCGAGTTTGCGTGTGTGGGAACACGTTTTGCGTGGTGGTGATGGACTCGTGCTTTGGAGCGATCAATTGCTCGCCAGCAAGCCAACCTGGTTGGATCGTTTAGCGCGCACCGTCAAAGATGTGCGCGAAGTACGCGCGCAAGCGCCCACACTGAAATCCGCTGACTGGGGTCGCCCCCACTCCGTCGCACTTCTCCATTCAGCCGATTCGCTCGCTTTCAATTGGCTCAAAGACGCGCTACTCGATGGGCCGACCTGGCCCAATCGGCTCGCTGGGTATCAGCGCAAACACGGAACACTCGAACAGTCGCAACGCTCGTGGTTTCGACTTTTGGAAGACGCTGGTTGGTTGCCCGGTGCTCTTTCCATCGAAGCTTTGTCTGCAGATTCCGCCCAACAATTTCCGCTACTGGTTCTATCGCACATCACGATTCTCGATGACGAGCAAGCCGAACAACTAGAGGCCTACCTCGTTGCCGGCGGCGAGGTCATCGTCGAAGGCGAATTTGCTCGCTTTGACAGATTTGGTGCAAAGCGCGAAGCGGGCTTGCTCGATCGATTATCGAAACAACACCCTCAGCAAGTTCACGCCTCACTCAATCGTTTACTTGAGTATCCCGGCTTGCGTCTCCAACCAAAAAATGCGCGCGCGGAAATATTGCGCACCAGCGTTCAAGATCGCGCTCGTCCATCACTCAGTCGTTCACTCTTTCGAGTCAAGGGCGGCGAGTTGCCCTGGCTCACCGAAACGCGGCCCACAGACGCCGGCGGCTGGTTATGCATGGCTCTAGAAAATGCAACCACGCCCTATGAGCGATCGCACTTGAAACATCTTCGCGTTGAACTTCTTTTGGAAGCGAACTTGGCGGTTGAGTGGATT
>JBLINP010000376.1:0-3663 GCA_047639415.1 Planctomycetota bacterium
CCAGTGCGTTTAGCCGCCAGTATTCCGGCGATTCGAGCCGTTTCTTCAATCGGCCCCTTGGGCCCTTGCCCCGCTCGAAGCCGGGGCAGCACCCCCTCGGGAAACACGACAACGGCCCGCGCCAATGCCGTGCGATTCGTCACGGTTTTCGCGGAGACGTCAATCATTTGCGCCTCGGCCCCCTCAGAAGTCATGCGCACGTGCCCGAGATCCTCCGGCGAGGAGTCGTTGGCGGCGTCGGAGGGGTTCATAGGTGAATTGCTCATGCCGAGTAAAGGCTTCGAAAGCCCCTAGCGTAACGCGTCTCTGATCGTACCCGCTTCCGTAAGCGGTGCTTGATACTAAAGTAGTCACAGGTTCTGCTCCACCCCCGCCCGGACACCGCCGATATCCCTTTTGGTTTCCGGTCCTCGATCTTCCACCAGAGATACTGCCCCCAGCGATACTTCGCTCAGCCAAGACATGATTTCGACTAGATTGCTGACTCTCGTCCTGCTTGCACCGCTCAGTTTCGCCACAGCACAGACCAGTGCGACGGATGTGACCGCGCTTCTCGATGAACAGCTCGGCGCTGCACAGCGCCTGACCGTCGACGAGATTTTTTCACGCGCACTCAATCTTCGCGACATCGCGATGAGCCTGGGCGATCCGACCGGCCGAGAGGAAGGCGCCAGCTTGATCAAGCTCGATTCGGCAATCGCCTCCAAGCTTGAGAACGCTGATCCGCTGAGTCCCGAAGCGATCTTGTTTCTAAACGCCTGTCACCTTCAATCGGAGGAGCCCGACGTAGAAGCGTCGATGCGCTCGCTACTTCCGTTGCTGAGAACGGGGAGCGATGCCGTTTCGATTGCTGCATCGGAACTGTTCGGAAACAATGTCTTCAAGCGCGGTTTGGAACCGGATTCAAAAATCGAGCGGTTAGCTGCTTTATTGAGTGGTGCCGGCAATGCCGACTGGGCGCCGGAACGACGATTGGCGTCCGCGTACGCGGCCTACCGCACAGGCGGTGGAACCGAGCGTCGTCAAGCCCGCGGTGAAATGCTGGCCTTCCTCGATTCGAGTAACCCGCGTTTGCGTCGATTGGGCGCGCTCGCCCTTGGTCGTATCGGTGAAGTGGTACGCGGTCGATTGCGCACGGAGCTCAAGCGAGTTGCGAGCTTGCCCGGAGCCGATGGAGCGCTCGCCGAGTCTTACCTCAAGCAAGAGGAGATCAAGACGCTTCACGACCGCAAGTTCCAGAACCTCCAAGAGAACTTCAGCCAAAAAACACTTCCCGAACACCTGCGCATGATCGAAGAGGTCTTCCAACTGATCAAAAGCGAGCACCTCAATGGCGAATTGGTCAAAGATGACGAGTTGGTCAACGCAGCGGCGAACGGGATGTTGCACGCGCTCGATCAACACTCAACCTATCTGGGTTCGGAATACTTCAAGCGCTTTCAACAGGAGCTAGACGCCGAATACGGCGGTATCGGCGCGTACGTCGACACGGACTTGCAGGACGGTCTGTTCACAATCACGCGACCGATTTACTCGGGACCGGCCTACAAAGCGGGTTTGACGAGCGATGACAAAATCGTGCGCATCGACGACTGGCCGACGCGCGGCGAAAACCGGGAAGACATCATCAAGCGCCTCAAAGGCAAACCGGGAACTCCCGTGCGTTTGTACATCTGGCGTCGCGGCATGGACGCGGGACTCATCGACCGTCCCGAAGAAGACATGCTCGTCACCGTGACTCGTGCTCAAATTTCGATCCCGCCGCTTTCCGTGGATTTGCTTCCCGGCGACATCGGTTTGATCGATTTGACCGAGTTCAGCCGCGTAACGAGTTCAGCCTTGCGCGAGACGATGAATGATCTCCTGTCGAAAGGCATGAAGGCGATGGTTCTCGACTTGCGCCGCAACTCGGGCGGATTGTTGACCGAGTCGCGCAATGTCTCCGACCTGTTCTTGCCCAAGGGCTTGGACGTGGTTTCGACCCAAGGCAAAAACGCCACCTCCCAAGCTCTCGAAACTCGCGCGCGGGCTTTGCTGCCAGAAGACGTTCCGCTCGTCATCCTCACCGGACGCTTCACCGCTTCCGCCGCGGAAATCGTTGCGGGTGCTCTTCAAGATCACAATCGCGCGGTCTTGGTTGGTAAGCGCAGCTTCGGAAAGGGCTCCGTTCAAACACTCATTCCGATGCAAGGCCAGCAGAACGACTTGTGGGACGACACGAACGGCAACGGCAAGTGGGACGAGTGGGAAAAGATCACCAAGGACTGGAATGGCAACGGCGAGTTTGACTTTGCACCGCACGTCAAACTGACGATCGCACGCTACATCCTGCCCTCGGGTCGCTCGATTCATCACGAACTCGACAAGGACCGCAACATCTTGTCCGAGGGTGGTATCGCACCCGACGTCGATGTCTCCATGCCGCGCATCGAGGGCTGGCGTTTGGAAGAAAGCTACCGCATCTATCGCGATCGCTTGCCGCGCGAATACGTTGAAGAGCGCTGGGAACAGCACCAAGAACTCTTCCGCAAACTGGCGATCTACGACGCCAAAGATCCGAACGCTTATCCCGATTTCGAGGAGTTCATGGCCAAGGCCGACACCGTGCTACCGCGCGACGACGTGCGCCAGTTGTTGCGTCGAGAGCTACGCCGTCGGGTTCAAGATGAGCGTGGTGCCGAGTTCCCCGGAACGGCCTATCAAGGTGATTACCAGGAAGACCCTCAGCTTCAAACCGCCATTCGTTTGGTGCTCGAAGACATGGGATTGACTCCGGATGACATTCCCGAGTACAGCAATACGTTCATGGCACCGGAGACGGATCTGGACGATGACAGCTTGGTCGCTCAACTGCCCACATCCGATTCTCTCGCCAGCACGCGCGCACTGCTTGAACAGGCTCGCAATGGCGGAGGTCAACTCTCGAAGAGCACACTCGACGCCGTGCTCCAATTGCTCGATCGCATCGGCGACCGCTAGCCCGGATTATTCATGAACCGCGAGGCAAAACGCCTCGAATTGGTTCCTGCTGGCAGTGCCGGTCGTTCGTGGTGTTTGGTCTGCGTGTTCATGAATAATTCGGGCTAGGCTTTAGACGACGAGACAAATAAAAAAGGCGATCGGGACAGTTCAGTCCCGGTCGCCTTTTCTCGTGTCCGTTGTGTCCGGCCTTCTAGAAACTTAGTCGTCCGTGCTATCGAAGCTCTTCTTCAAATCCGGCACGTACTCGTCTACGAAATAGCGCTCATGATCGAAGGGTTGATCAAAGTCCTCCAGCGTGTCCGTCTCTTGACGATTGAGCATGCCTGCTTCCACCAAGCCGAAGACGATTTTGCCCCAGTCCAAGCTGCCCTTGATGCCCCACGACTTCCAAGTTTGAGCGGCCAAAGGTCCAAAGATTCGACGTGCGTACTCGCGCATCCCCTCCAGCAATTCCTGGCCCGTGATGTGGCGCTCGGTCCCCTCCAACTCGGATTTTCCGGAGCTGATCAGGGCGTGCTCGAGCGACTCGAAAAGAAAACGGAAGGCCTCTGGCGAATAGCCACATTTGCTGGCCAACTTGCGGATGGTTTCGTCCATGGTGAGTTGAGCTTAGCGTCCGGGCGCGATCGCCGCGCCCTCCGTATTCTCTAGAACCAGTAGACAACGTTCGATTGTGGGCTC
>JBLINP010000377.1:0-3637 GCA_047639415.1 Planctomycetota bacterium
GATCAAAGCGTTCGAATTTGGGATGCCGACAGCTCTCGATCGATTCGCGTACTGCGAGGTCACACCAAGCCAGTTCACAGCGTCGTCTACTCCCCCAACGGCGAGCGCATTGCGTCGGCAGGATCCGGCAAACAGATTTGGATTTGGGACGCGGCCAGCGGTGCCTCCCGCGTGCAACTCACCGGACATCAACGCGCGGTGAATGCACTGGCCTTTGGCAAAGACAACAACCAATTGATTTCGGGCTCCTCGGACAACACGGTGCGCGTGTGGGAAATCGAAACAGGACTTTACCGATTGTTCGAAGGTCATACGGACGACGTACTCGATGTAGCTCGTTCGGAAGACGGAAAGCTAATCGCTAGTGCTTCAAAGGATGGGACAGCGCGAGTTTGGGACATCACCACTGGCGCCGTGATATGCGCCTTGGAAGGACATAATGGTGAGGTCGTTTCTGTTGAGTTCCGCGCGGAAGGCACCCATTTAGTGACAGCTTCCAGCGATGGCACCGTGCGGGTTTGGGATATTTTGCTCGGTGCGCAACTGCTAATGATTGAAGGCAAACTGCCCTTTAAAGCCATGGCCCTCAATCAGAATCGCTTAGCTGCAACCGGAACCGAGTACGAAGCTGGACAAGAGCTCGGCCAAGTGTGGCTGTGGGATCCTCGCTAAGCTTGTCCTAGCAAAACGTGTCTCTCACGCTTCTCTTTTGCCTGGCGCCCTCACTCCTAGCCACGCCTTTTTTCCACGCCAATTCGATTAGCGTTTCGACGATCGATGTGACCGAATCTGAGATTCGGCACGAATTGGAACTTCAGACTCTGTCCGTCCTCGAGGTGTTACCCGATCTCGACTTGGACGCCAACGGCTTGCTTGATCGCCAAGAATTGGAGCTAGGTCGGGACAGCCTGCAAGCCTATCTAAACGCAGAATATTTATTCCGCATCAATGGAGCGAACGAGCACTTACCGGGCGGTGCGATAACGTCGATTGGTGAGAGCGCACCAGACACGGGCAACCTCGCCTTTGCGCTTCAACGCATACGCTTGACGCGCGAGTTCAGTCTCGATGCCTTACCCACAAGCGTGCTCGCCGAGGTCGCAGTCTTCTCCGTAAGCTCGCCGGATCACCGCGACTACTGCACGCTTCAGTTCCAGAATCAGTTGGCAGAGCAGTGGCTCTTCACGAACGAAAACCCGACTTGGAACTACCTTCCGGACGCCGAGCTCGAATCTAGATTAACGCGCGCCTTCGCCATCAATGGCTTCGAGTTCGCTCTACAGTTCAACGTGCTCGCGTTGGTTCTGTTACTCGTATTTGCCTGTCCGAAAGCACGTTCGGCCATGCAAGTGGTCGGGCTCTATTTGCTGGCGGGAGGACTCATCGCCGCATTGTCATTAATCATCGAGATTCCGATTTCGTCGCGCATCATCGCCCTTACGATGGCTTTGGCCATTCCGTACGTTGGGATTGAGAACGCCTTGCGCGGGAAACCCAGGGAGCCCCGAATCGAAGCAATACTCTTCGGGTGCGTGCTAGGCATTTACTTGTTTCAAAACCTTCAGCCGGAACTCGTGGACCTCCCACTGGTCAACCGCGCCGTCTTCGCTCACACCGCAGGATTCGCAGTGACCCTGTCATTCGTCGCGGTGATCCTGTTTTGGTCCATACCGAAAATTTGGGGTCAGCGACACGAGCAGAGCGAGTTCGGCCCGAACTGGCTTCGCAATCAAGGGTCCATGCTGATCTCCATCGTCGGATTGGCTTATTTCGCCTACATCGCCTGGTTTGACGGCTTCAGTGCTTAGTATTCGAGCGAGAATTCCGCCGCACACGCCGGCTCGCCAGTTACAGTCAAGCCCAACTCGAACCTCCCCTCCACATCGCCCCCATGAGTCCCGCACAGCGAAGACTTCAACTATGCAACGCTTGATCCCACTGGCGCTTCTAATCGGCTTGAGCACAACGCTCCCCGGATGTTCGAACCAGTCGCAGAGTCCCACCAACGTCATCCTCCTTTTGGTGGATACGATGCGAGCGGACCATTTCCTCGATCCGGAGCAGCGTGTAGAC
This sequence comes from Planctomycetota bacterium, assembly GCA_047639415.1. GTDB lineage: Bacteria > Planctomycetota > UBA1135 > UBA1135 > OFTM34. Next base: position 2,074 of record JBLINP010000377.1, read on the forward strand.
ACGCCCAATTTAGACAGCCTGGCCGAAGACGGAGTCTCCTTCACCAAAGCGTTTAGTCACGCTCCGATGACCTTGCCGGCACACACGTCGATCTTCTCCTCGCAACTTCCCGACGCCACTGGCATCGTGCTCAATAGGCAACAAGTACCCGAGCGCCTTCCGCTTCTTGCCGAATATCTTCAAAGCGAGGGGTATGCGACGAGTGCAGTTGTGAGCATTTGGACGTTGGGCAATCGCACGGGCACCTACGGAATCGAACGAGGTTTCGAGCATTACGATCGCAACTACCTCGGCCTGCTCCCGCCAGCACCGATCACGCAAGAGCGCATGCTGCCGGAACTCAGGCGTTTGGCCGCCCTAGACCAGCCGTTTTTTCTCTTCGCTCACTACTCCGATCCGCACCTGCCCTACAACGTTCACGACGACTCCGTGTTTCGTAGCGCGACCATCAAGCTAGATGATGGCTTGATTGCTGAGTTGCCGATTTCGAAAATGACTTTGTGGGAACATGAAATCATTCTCCCGCCTGGCCCACACGTTCTTGACCTCTCCTCCGAGTTCCCTTTTCGATACGACAGCGACCTCGGCTTTGACGATAGCGTAGTTCGCTTACTCCCGCCGCAGGCGAATGACTTTGTCCCAGGTATGCGCGGGTCTCGTTCATTTCGACGTATCGTGACTCGCTGGGAAAACCTGACGGATACTCCGCAACCGATCCAAGCTTCGCTTTGGCTGGGCGAAGAACCATCGCACGCCGAAAAGCTGCAGCGCTATCCGGGCGAGGTCGAATACGTGGATGGCTTCGTCGGTGAGTTCTTAAGCGAATTGAAAACGCTCAACCTGTACGACGACAGTCTGATTCTTTTCACCTCTGACCACGGTGAAGCCCTCGGGGAACATGATTGGTGGGGACACAATCAAAACCTCTACGACGAGTTGCTCCACATCCCGCTCGTTCTCAAGCTCCCTATCCAGCACGCGAAAGCGACGGCCCTTCAATCGAACGCGAGCTCTATCGCCAATCACATCGACCTCGCTCCGACCATACTCGATGTGCTGGGACTTGCCCCACTACCTGGACAAGTTGGGTTCTCCTTAGTGGATGATAAGCGCACGTCGCCACCCGTTAACTTCGCCGCCACACACTTGCCACTTGCCGAGGGCAGTTCGGAATCAGCGAAACGGGGCGATGACTTGGTCTCTTTGCGCGATCAAAAGTACAAACTGATTTACACCCGTTCGTCGGATCGATTTGAGATGATTGATCTAGTGAAGGACCCTAAAGAACTTACGGATGTCTTTAGCAGCCACGGAGAAGAGCGCCGTGCTTGGCAGGAACAACTCCGCGCGGCTGCTAACAGACTAGATCAGATAGACTTTGAAGCAGTTCTCAGCGGCGCCACCGAGGCTGAACGCCAAAGCCTTTCGGCCCTGGGATACGCAGACACCCCCGAGAACGAGTAACTCCGCACGGAAACATACGGTGTCAGGCTCGATCTCTCCTGCAACTGAGCCAGGCTCGATCGTCCAAAACGAAGAGGCCTCACCATTCGCGGAATGGTGA
>JBLINP010000378.1:0-3590 GCA_047639415.1 Planctomycetota bacterium
TGCGGTTCTGTGTTCGCTCGCGTGCTCATTTCGTGCCGCCCTTCTTCATGCGTTGGCCCGCTGCAATCGCAGCGTCAAAAATGTGCGGGTAAGTTCCGCAGCGACACAAATTTCCGGCGCAAGCCGACTTGATTTCGGGCAACGATGCGCCCGGGTTCTTTTCGAGGCAACCCGTCACCGACATCACAAAGCCTGGCGTGCAAAAGCCGCACATCAATGCATCGTGTTCAACGAAGGCTGCTTGAACGATTGAAAGCTCGTCACCGTTCGCCAAGCCCTCGACCGTCCGAATCTCTTTGCCCTTCATATCGACGGCCAGCGTCATGCAGGAACACACCGGCTCCTCATCGACTAGCACGGTACAGGCTCCACAAGTGCCGTGATCGCAGACCAACTTGGTTCCCGTCTGCGCCGGACTGAGCTTATGTCGAAGAGCGCTCAACAAAGTCGTGCGCGGCTCGCAACTGACCGTTTGAGTCACGCCGTTGACGTTGAGCTTGACGTCGATGTCACCGGCGAGTCGAGCAACGCGAGGCTTAGTCTTGGCTGCCTCGGTTGTCCCCGCCAGCGCGTTTTGCGCGACAACTCCCGTTGCCGCAACCGTTCCCGCGCTCTTTAAAAATGAGCGGCGCGTATAGCCGCTCGACTTCTCTTCGCCTTCGAAATGATCGGACATCGGTGCTCCCAATTTCCCCGTTCGAAATGAACGAGATCTTGGAAGCGATTCTATCCAATCCGGTCGCGCGGTGGGCGCTCCGGTTTCCCATCTGGCGGGACCTTACCCACCATCAACGTTGCCGCCCATCTATCTCAGTCGAATACTCGCCAGTTGAGCGGATATCGATAGCTCTCACCGCCATAGGCTTTGATGGCGCCGACGATTGCCAAGATAAAGGCCCCTAACGAGACAATGATTAAGAGCGGAATCCCGATCCCGCATAAAAAAACCAAAAGCCCGCTGACGAATGCGGCGACGGCTGTCGTGATTTGAAAGTTAAGCGCTTCACGAGCCTGAACCTCGATGAACTTGCTCTCGTCCTTCTTCATGATGAAAATCACGACGCAAACCACGACGGGAACCACCAAGGAAGAAAAGACGCCCGAGAAATGGGCGACTGCCGCCCAGGTTCGCTCTTCCGACGTTGGCATGCCCACATAGGCATCTGCTCCGGGAGCTGGCCAATTCGTCGAGGTTTCTGACGACTCAACGGGTTCAGCTATCGGCTCAAACTCGGCATCCTCGACGCCGTCGATCTCGTTTTCGTTATTCATATCGCCCGCTTACTCATTTTCCTGCCTCTCCATTCTGTCTCCCATTGCTGAATTGCGAAAGCGACAAAACGACTCTGTCTTTGAAACCGCGTTGTCGAACAATCGACCGTGTTTCCCTCAGAGTTGATACGAATGGGCCAGTTTCGTGGTGGTGACCGTTTTGCCGCATTTGCGCATTCGGTAGGCTTCGCGCTCCTTGAAGATTCTATTCCTATCTCAGCGCGTGCCCTACCCGCCGAATCGTGGCGACAAGATCACGACTTGGCGCATCATCGAGCGATTGCGCCGCGACCACGAGGTCACCTGCGTAGCCTTTGCACATGATCAGGCCGACCGCGATGGTGCGGAAGAGCTCAAGCAAATGGGCTTTCCGATCAGGACTGTCGACCTGAATCAGAAAGTGGCGAAGATTCGCTCGCTCCCGCTACTGCTGACGAACAAGCCGCTCACTCTTGGAGTTTTCGGTTCGAAAGAACTGCAGCGCATCGTCGACGAGTTGGCCGTCGATTCCGATCTCGCTTACGCCTTCTCTTCTTCGATGGGCGCCTTCTTGTTGCCGCACAACAACCTTCGGCGAGTGATGCACTTCGCCGAACTCGACTCAGACAAGTGGCATCAATACGTCGAGCGCACCAAGCCGCCGATGAGTTGGGTTTACGCGCGCGAGTGGCGAACGCTCTTGGCCTTCGAACGCGACATCGCGCACAAAGTCGAGAACAACGTCTTTTGCACGCCGCTCGAACAAACCATCTTCGACAAAGAGATTCCGGGCGCGCCCTCCGTCGTGTTGCGCAACGGCGTTGACCTCGAGTATTACCAACCCGCTCCCGAACAAGCCGAAGCCAATCACATCGTCTTCACCGGCGTCATGGATTACTTCCCGAACGTCGATGGCTGTCAGTGGTTCGCGAACGAGATCCTGCCCGAAGTTCGCAAAGCGATTCCGGACGTGCGCTTCACAATCGTGGGCTCGCATCCCACGCCCGACGTTGAACAACTCGCGCAGCTGCCGGGCGTCGAAGTCACTGGCTTTGTCGATGACACGCGCGACTACTTGCGGCGAGCCACGCTTTCAGTCGCACCGCTTCGCATTGCTCGCGGCATTCAAAACAAAGTGCTCGAAGCGCTCGCCATGGGCTTGCCCACAATCGGCTCGACCTGTGCGACTCAGGGCACGGGCGGAACCGCCGACGAACACTTTTTGGTCGAAGACACTCTTGAAGGCCAAATTCGGGCAGTAATCGAGCTTTTGAGGGATCGAACGCGCGCTGATGAACTCGCCCGCGCTGGACGAAAGTTCGTCGAAGACAATTACGACTGGGAAGTCACCTTGCAGGTCTTGGACGACATTGTTGCTCCATAGACCAAAACAACACACCGCATCACCCGCTCTCTAACGACATGACACACGCAGATCTCCGCACAACTTTCGATCAGTGGGCCCAAAACGGTCGCGCCGAATCGATGGAAAGCTCCCACGGCATCACCATCGCTCAAGTCTTGCCCCAGCTCGACTTCAAAGCCGGTGACACCGTGCTCGACCTCGGTTGTGGCAACGGATGGGCCACACGTCAAATCGCTCAAGCCGCACCCGGTGTACAAGCGATCGGAATCGACGTTGCACCCGCAATGATCGCGCGCGCCGAAGAGCTGCACAGTTACACGATTCGTGCGCGCTATGACGTAGGAACCTTTGAAGATCTCGAATTCAAAGACGCCCACTTCTCTCGCGCCTTCTCGATGGAAGCGATCTACTACGCCGTCGATCTCGACAAAGCGCTCGCCGAAGTGCACCGAGTTCTCAAGCCCGAGGGCCGCATCGACTTTGTGATCGACTTCTACGCCGAACGCAAAGGCACCGAATGTTGGAAATCCCACACCGGCGTCAACATGCACTACATGTCGATCGCCGATTGGGGAGCAGCCTTTGAGAAGGCAGGCTTTGCAAATTTCGAAACCGAACGCGTGACCGATCCCGCTGGTCCTGGCGATGAAGCAGCCTTTGAACCCAGCGAGTGGTCTCCTACCTGGCAAGGCCGCGTCGAAATGCACGCGGCCGGCAGCCTCTGGATGCGCGCAACTAAGTAACCGCCCTACGATCCGATTCGAGCAGTCCCATGAAACTGATTCTTTCTATCGCACCCTGTCTGCTCGTTCTCTTCGCAACAACGGCGTGTCATTCCGAGCCTGAAGCACCTAGCCCGGATTATTCATGAACCGCGAGGCAAAACGCCTCGAATTGGTTCCTGCTGGCACTTTGCAGATACTTGCCCCCGCAGACGACCTTGTAAGGTCGTCGAGGACGCCAGTATCTGCAA
>JBLINP010000379.1:0-3581 GCA_047639415.1 Planctomycetota bacterium
ATTTTGATTCGCGATGGTAGCTACGTCTACTTCGGCCTGTTCACGCCGACCTTCACCGTAGACGCTTAGTCCCTGGTCTTTATCGCGGAGATTGGCGCCGAAGTTCATCTGTCCATCGAAGGAGTAGTTCCCGTTGGGTTCAAAGGCTTGCAAATCAATAATTTAAACGCGAATCAAAGCTTCGCGATCGAGGCATCACCACCAATGGAGTCGTGGGCACCAACAACTTAGGAACTCTTTGGATCGAAGATTACGCCGGCGAAACGGTGTGCGTCGACGAGAGCTCGGGAATGAGGATGACTGATTGCGCCGCCGTGATACTCAACCGTTGCGTCCTCGAAGGCACTTCAAGCCGGTTCGGCTTCGACACTCCCCGGTGTATCGCGCTCCTTCGAAGTCAATTCCCCCGCTCGTGAAGGTGAAGTCTTGAGCTTTCAATTCACAGGTACACCGGGCGATCTGGCGATACTCAACCTTGGATTGAATCCAACCGGTTTGTATTACCCGGGCTTATCGGGCAGTGGCTTGCTCGAACTGCCGCTATTCTTTGTCCGCGTTTTTGGAACGGTACCCCCTGGTGGCCCTTTGACTAAGAACATCACCCTGAACGAATTGGGCCCTGGTATCGAGGGCGTTTCGTTTTATGCGCAAGGCAGCTTTGCGAACGCGTCAGGAATTTCCGTCGGTGGTGGTTCGCTCGTCGTACTGCTCGACGATTCGATCTAAACGACGTGCTAGCGCGAAGCGCTACTTATTGAATTATCCCAACGCGATCGAGCGGCCAGAGGCGCACATCGACACGTCCGCGAACGTTTTCGTACGGTACCAAACCAAACTCGCGACTATCCGATGAGCGCGGACGATTGTCGCCCAGAACGAAGAGTGAATCAGGGCTCACCACAAACGAGCTTGGAGCTTCGATGCCTTCGAAAGTTACGTACGGCTCGTGCACGAGTTCGCCGTCGACCCAGACTTTGCCATTGCAGACGTAAACTTCATCGCCGGGTATACCGATCACGCGCTTGATGTAATCGACACTCGGATCGAGCGGGTAACGTAGAACGATGACATCCCCTCGTGCCACATCGCTCATCATGTAACTCCACGGCTCGACCAAAATGCGGTCTCCGTCAGCGATCCCCGGAGCCATCGAACTCCCTCGCACAACCGAGAGATTGAACAAGAGGGTGTAGATCAAGAAGGCCGGTATCGAGGCGCTCAACGTCTCGAAGAGGAACTTCTTAGTTTGAGCCCTTCCGCTGGCTTTTCGTGTCCCGGCTTCATCGGGCAGAATTGAGAATTGAGCGGGGGAGGACATGCCCTCCTATCGAGTTGCTCATGGCCCAACCTTGATTTTGGCTGGTCTAACGGTCCGACACAGCCATTTTGCAACATCCAAAATGGAGCCGAGCCCCTCGGCCGCGTGTTGGACAAGCCCAGTCCCGCTGCACGCAAGGCTGTCGAAAGTCTTTCAGTTCAAGGACTTAGAGCCCATCGAAGAGGCCTCATTCCAGTATCTCGCAAAATAGAAGCCCCCGCTCCTCCGAGCCCAATCGGATTCGACCCCAGCTTCCACGAAACCGAACGAGGAGCCAATACCATGCTAAAACGAGCCTTTGCACACATTATCTGCCGATCAATCGAAATCGCGATTGGTCTGTGCACTCTGCAGATAGCCCTTCATATCGCCAATATGTGGCACTAGCCATAAACCGGGCCAGCTCTTCACTCACGGCTCTCGATCCGGCTGCCAACGGTGCACCGGCTTGGATCGAAGCCAAATTCGAGTGATAGGCTGGAATAGACGAACGGGTGTTTCCTGGGGGGGAAACGCCCGTTCTCTTTTTAAAACCAAGAACCCGCCGAGACCGAGGTCGGGCGGGACTTTTGAGTGACGGCGTGAAGCGAGGTCTCGGGACGAGCTTGCCGTCCCGGCTACGTTCAAACGTTCCTAGTTGGAACTGCTGCTTGCTGCGGCCTTAGCAGCTGCAGAGGCTGCTTCCGGCGAAACGGCGCTGCTGGCAATGCGTCGGTTGTTGCCACGACGGCGCTTGCGGGCGCTCTCGGTCAGGAACTTGCCTGAGCCCATGCCGATTTTGCGCCGACGCTGGCGACCGCGGGTCGGTCCGCCGCATTTGAGTCTATAGTGAGCCACGGGATCCTCGTGAGGGAGTGTGCTGGGGGGGTGTTCCAGAGTTAAAATCGGTCTGGAATCCGAAAACGAGCGGGAACTTGTATCCGCCACGGGCTTCAAAGACAAGCGCCAGTCGGCTGAATCGTGCTTTACGATGAATTCCTGGAGGCCGAGCGCCGGTATTCCGATTGATCAGCGCAATTGAGGGGTCCTACTCATCGTCCTCGTCCCCTCCCAGATAGCCCAGACCACCGAGGGCATCGGCGTTCGCTCCGAAGCCTGTCATCTTGACCTCTAGGTCCACGTGGGACCAAGGCGCTCGCATCGCTTCCATGCGCAACCCGAACTCGGCGGTCCGCTCCGGGTGCTTTGAAGCTAGGTCATGCTCGCCGACGGGGTCCACCGAGAGGTCGTAGAGGTAATCGGTGAACTCCTCGCCCATCTGCATCCGGACTAACTTCCAGTGCCCTTCGTAATAGGCAAAGCGCATGTCGTTAATGTTCTGGTGGTCTCGATCCTCCACCAGAATCGGTCGTTCGCTCGTCAAATCGGTGTTGAGCAAATCGACGCCGTGTAAGCCGGAAGGAATCGGTAATCCCGCCAAGCCCAAAATCGTCGGTGCGATATCGACGCCGCTGGACGCCACCGTCCGAAGTCCATTCTCGGGGTTTGGTCCCGGCAAGCGAATACAAAGGGGCACTCGCACCTGCGGCTCGATCACGTCTTCGTGCTTGTAGCGCCCGGCTTCACCAAAGGCTTCGCCGTGATCCGCCGTCAAAATGACCGAAGTATTGGATTCATCCAAGTTCAACGATTTCAGGAACTGCCCCACTTTCTGATCGAGTTCCAAGATTTCAGCGTCGTACAAATCGGCGACGTGCCGGCCATCCCTTTCGTTCGGGACGTATCCACTTTGATAGTTATCGCTGCGAAACAGGTACCCATCCATGGGACCGTCGTAGTCACGCACCATTTTCTTCGCCGATTCGTCGTTGGGCAAATAAGGCCAGTGCACGTCGTATAAGTTGATCATGCAAAACCACGGACGCGGATCGTCTTGTTCGATCCATTCCTGTGCGCGCGCCAGCACCTCGTCTGCGGGGCGTTGAAAATCCTGAAACCAGTGCGGCATTCCGTTTGATGGAATCCACTCGAGCGTGTCGGCCAGAACCGCTTGAACGTCGTGAACCAACCGCCAAGCTTGGCTAAAGCAAACGGCGGGATCGACGCGATCGTCATAGACCTCGAAGCCGCGCTGTATTCCGGTGGTTGCGGCCAATACCCAAGTTCCAACAAAAGCGCCGGTGCGATATCCGCTTTGAGCAAGTTGCATCGCGACCGATTCCGAAAGCGACGGGTCGAGCCGCATGCGATACAACCGAGCGCCCGTCGCCGCCGGATACAAACCGGTCAGCATCGAAAGGTGCGAAGTGAAGGTGAAAATCGA
>JBLINP010000380.1:0-3575 GCA_047639415.1 Planctomycetota bacterium
CTCGCCGTTCGGTCGAGCTTACGCCCCACGTAGCGAACCCATGTTTCTGAGGAGCCGGATGCGTGAATTGCGCACGTCCGGATCTGTGGGAGGCCTGGGCTGGAAACGGCCCAGGTCCACCCGACCCCATTTTGAGTCCAACTTGAATGCTGGAACGACCTTTGTCATTCGCTTGCCGTTAGAAACCGCAACTGTCGAAAAAGCCGCCTAACGGTTTCGATACTTACAACTAACGTATCGCTCGTCACGCAGCTGCGAAAGATTAGCGAGTGGGAGGGCGAGGTTTTAGTCATCGAAAGATCCACGGGATGCTGATAGCCTAGCGCTTATGCATGGATCACAAAAAGAGCAAGATCAGCTGCCGAGCGTGCTGTTTCTTTGTACTGGAAACTCATGCCGTAGCCAGATGGCCGAAGGCCTGCTGCGGAATGTAGCTGGCGATCGTTTCGAAGTTTTATCCGCCGGTACCGATCCGGTTGGACTGAATCCGCGCGCCATCCGAGTCATGTCTGAAATTGGAATCGACATTTCCAATCAATCTTCGGACTCCTTCGATCTCTTTCAAGACCACCCGCCCGACTTAGTCATTGCGGTTTGTGATCGAGCGGCGGTTGCGTGCCGTAAAAGCACGGGAGTCGAAGACGCTCTTTGTTGGGTGTTCCGTGATCCCGCACATGCCGAAGGGACCGAGTCCGAAATCCTCGATGAATTCCGTCAAGTGCGAGACGAGATCCGCGCGCGAATTGAAGTTTGGTTGGAAGCGGGCGCTGCCCCATTGTTGCAACTCACACAGTGTGACTAGTGCAGTTGATCTGGTATTGAATTCTCTCGAACGATTCGCGCCGCTCGAAGGAGCGCGTGTCGGTTTCCTTATCGACCGTTGGAGTCCTGATCGAGGCGGCGCGGAAGCTGCACTTCAATCATTGGCCGGTCGGCTCTCGGACCTTGGCGCCCGTTTGGTGATCTTTTCGAATCACGCCGATCTTGAACAATTGCCGCCCAACTCGGAGTGGCAGCGCGTCAAGGGCAGCGGTGTGTTTCGCCGCCAGCGAGAAGCGAGCTTGGCTAAGGAGCTCGTGCGAGCGGCTCGGGATGCAAACTGCGACGTGACGATCGGAACGAGGCACTTGCCCGATGTAGACCTCTATTGGCCGCATGGCGGCTGCTACGCTGTCGCTTGGCAAGCGCGTCGCCTATCGCGCGGTCGACGTGCACAGAATCACCCAAGAGGGAGACACAAACTTTTTCTCAACCTCGAACGCATTCTGTGCGAAGAGTCCGGAGCGCGACGCGTGATTTGCGTATCGGAGCTGGTGGAGGATGAGTTGCGCGAAGCCTATCCCGCATGCGCGGATCGATTGAAAACGATTCACAACGGAGTCGACTTACAGCGCTTTCATCCAGGCGAGCGATTGTCCGAGGACGGTGCAGGAGCGATGCTGCGAGCGGAGCTTGGATTACATGCGGAATCTAAGCTCGTTCTGTTTAGCGCGCGCGAACCGCAACTCAAAGGCTTACCGAACTTACTGAGCGCGCTTGCATCCAGTGTCGCTGTGCACACCCATTTGCTGATTGCCGGCGTTCGACGGCCGAGTCGTTGGAAGCGCATGGTTCGCGAACTCGGATTGAGTGATCGGACGAGCTTTATCCCGGACGGCGATCCCGTAGCGTTGTCGGCCGCGGCGGACCTGTGCGTCTTGCCGACTTGGCGCGATGCCTGCTCGTTGGTCGTATTGGAATGCCTCGCCAGCGGAACGCCCGTGATCACGACGCGTCGAAACGGCGCCTTCCGCGTCATAACCGATGCTATCGCGGGGACAATCCTCAGCGATCCTTCCGATGTCGACGCCATGCGACAGGCAATTCACGAGCATTTGAGGCCGAGCGAGGGAAGCGATCTCGACAGACGGAATCAGGTTCGCGAGACTGTCCTGGCACTGAGTCATGTTGATTGGCTCGATGCCCTGGCTACCGAAGTCGCGGAACTCATTCGTTTGAAATCTTAACGGCGATGCGTTTCGCCCTACCTTTTGGATGGATATGGAAACGGGACTGACGGACAAGGTTGTGATGATTACTGGTGCATCGGGCGGCATTGGTCGCGCGATCGCCGATGAATTTGCGGCCGAAGGTGCCCAGCTCGCATTGCTTGGTTATCGTCAATTCAATGAGTTGAAAAAGCGAACGGCCGGGAAGAACTGGGCCGATCGCGCACTTTGCGTACGAGCCGATATGTCGAACGCCGGTGACTTGGATCGCGCCGTAAGCCAAATCGTCGATCGATTTGGGCGAATCGACATCTGTGTGGCCAACGCAGGCATCTGGCCGCCTGAAGACGTCCCGTTGCATAAGCTTTCGGAAGCGCGGATTCGCGAAGTCGTCGACGTCAATCTGCTCGGAGCGGTTTGGACGGCACGCGCTTTCTTAGCGGCCTTGGCTAAAAGTGGACCGCGCGAGGATGGCGACGGTGCTTCCTTGGTGTTTACAGGTTCAACAGCGGGACAGTTCGGAGAGAGTAATCACGTTGACTACTCACTCTCCAAGGCTGGTTTGTATGGACTGGTTCGTTCGCTAAAGAACGAAATCGTTCATCTCGATCAATACGGACGAGTCAATATGGTCGAGCCGGGTTGGACGGTGACGGAGATGGCGCGCCCGGCTTTGGAGAATCCGAACAATATTACGCGCGCTCTCGGCACGATGTCTGTTCGCCAATTGGCTCGTGCAAAAGACATTGCTCGCTCGATCCTGTTCTTGTCTTCACCCATTTTGGCGCGTCACCTCTCCGGTCAAATCATTACCGCTGCGGGGGGGATGGAGGGCCGGCAGCTTTGGGAAGCGGAGGACATCGACGTGGCGGAAGTCAGGTCGCGAGTGGCTGCTGAAGACACGGCGAACTAGGAGTGACGATGGACCCCGAACTGCGTTTCTTAATCCCAGCAGATGCTGAAGCCTATGTGGCGTTTCGCTATGAGATGCTCACGAATTCACCGCAAGCGTTCGGAGCATCTCCCGATGATAATTTTCATGCTCAACTGGAGTTGACCCGTGAACGATTGAGCGAAGGATCGCTCTCACAAGTCATCGGAGTTTTCGATCCCGATTTGATTGGAGCCGTGGGCATGCTGCGTAGCGACCGCCCCAAAGTGCGACACATCATGAGCATTTGGGGAATGTACGTTCGACCCGGAAATCGCTCAGCGGGTTACGGTCGACAACTCATGGAGTCGGTCTTGTCGTTTGGCAGGGACTGCGAGCATGTTTCAGAATTGCAGTTGAGCGTGAGCGAGTCCGCGCTACACGCGCGGGCACTTTACGAGTCTGTTGGATTCGAACGCTGGGGCACCGAGCCTCGAGCCTTATTCGAAGGTGGCGAACGGATCGCCGTGCACCACTTCAATCTCAAGCTCTAGCCCGAATTATTCATGAACACGCGGACCAAACACCGCGAACGACCGGCACTGCCGGTCTATTGGTTCCTGCTGGCACTTTGCAGATACTGGCGTCCTCGACGACCTTACAAGGTCGTCTGCGGGGGCAAGTATCCGCAAAGTGCCAGCAGGAACCAATTCGAG
>JBLINP010000381.1:0-3570 GCA_047639415.1 Planctomycetota bacterium
CGATACGCGTAGTCGCGATAGTTATTGTCTCGATTTGGATCCGCGCGAAACCGATCGCGCGCACGTTCGAATTTCCATCCCGCGTTATCGCGAACTCGTAGAAGGTCCCGAACTTCATCCGTTGACAGGCTCTCATCGACGAGCAGCTTTGCTTGGTCACGCAAATCCTCATCGTTGAATCCAACCACCAAGTGATCATGTGCAGTCACGATGCCGCTGACCGAAGACTGAAACAGATCTTTCAATCCAATCCATTCGTCGTAAATCGCCGAATAACGTGTATCGCGAGGAATGAAGTACCAGTTTGGCAATTTGGGACTGAGTGTGATGATCGAATCGGTTGCTCGCGCAACGTTCGACAGCATCTCCAGCTTTTCCGACTTCGGCCCCATCAGCTCTGCGTAGGTGAGCGCGTTGATTTCGCCTCCACTTGAGCTCGCCACAATCGTTGCGACGCCTTGACCAATTGCAAAAACGTTTTCATCGCCAACGCGCTTCTGTTCTTCCGTTTTGCGAGTTCTCGATCCGTGCAGGTTTAGCAATTCGATGCGATCAAAGCGCTTCGCCAAGCAACATCGCATACCTCGTAAACTCGGGCTGTCCAAGAAGCTGTGGTTGGTAACCAAGGACATTACGCCAACGCCAGCGCGCTCAATCTGCATCTCTGCCAAGCGGATGAATTTGACGTAGTCATCCTGCAAGTGCATTTCGAGTCGCAAAGCTCCCTTCTCAACGATCCGTTTCCCAGACTCGTAGCGATAGGGTTCGACCAAGGAGCGTGCGGCGGATTCCATACTGCCTGACCTCACCGAGTACGGCGGGTTGCCCAAACTTACCGTGATCGGAAAAGGCAAGGCGTCGAACTCTTCAAGCGGATTCGCGGACTCAATCGTCGGAGTCGCGTCGCCGAAGACTCCCGTCAAATGCCAGCGTGCGAGCGTTCGCGTCACGGGCAATATTTCGTGAAGGACGATTCTCTTGGCGAGTTCAGGCCCGGTTTCGGACTCCCACATTTCGTTCGCAACTTCGGTCGGTATGCCTTCCGCTCTCCAGCGTTCAAGCCAATTGAGTCGAGCGCGTCGCGCGATCGCTAACGGGAAAACACCACTGCCAGTCGCCGCATCCATAATTCGAATGAAGGGCTGCTCCGCATCGACTCCCTCTGGAATTAGGAATTGAACTCGATCCGAAACTTCGCGCCAGGTCGCCGTATCCGCAATTCCAAGCTTCAGGTGGAACTCATCGCGCAGCATCGAATCGGCACGGTTGACCAAAAAATCCGCGAGCGCCAATGGAGTGGTGTAGACACCTCGACTTGAACGACGCTTCGAATTGCCTGCTTGCAGCATCAACTCGTGCGCCGCAAGCGCGGGACGCAGACCCTCGAATTTAGTCACAAGGTTGCGTCTAAGCGCTTTCTCATCAACGCGCTCCGCGACAACACTCAACTCGCCATCAAGTGGCAGTGCTTCTTCAAATGAAACCTGCAGCTCAAGCGAATCCCAACGCCGGAGAATGAGATCTCGCACCTCGGGAATGGCGTCCTCCATCTGGACACAATCGAGGTGTCCCGCAAACCAGATACAACCGAGAACCTCTGCTTCGTAGCTCGCACGCTCGAGACCAAGATTTGCCGATAGCCGCGATGCCATCCGGGAAGCGGCGTGAACATACTCCCGCGCGAGTTGATTCACCGACTTCAATCGCCTCGATTCGTTTCCCACACGGCGAGCCTACGCAATGCGCTCCGCCCAATGAAAGCCACTCATTGCGGAATGCAATTCATAGATTGAATTCGGGGGCCAGCGCATTCACGATGCCCGCCTATGGACAAGCGAAGAGTTGGTATCAACGGTTTTGGGCGGATGGGCAGACTCGCAATGCGCGCTGCTTTTGATCGCGTTGACCTTGAAATTGTCGCCATCAATGAGCCTTACGCGAGCGCCGAGAATATGGCACTCCTGCTCGAGTTTGACAGCGTACAAGGTCGCTGGGATAAGTCTTGCGGAGCGAGCGATGATGGACAGCACATCCAAGTGGACGATCAATCCATCGCCTTCACGCAATTCGACGCGCCCAAAGACATTCCCTGGGATCGACATGATGTTGATCTCGTGCTCGAGTGCAGTGGGCAGTTTCGATCATTCGACAGTCTGAAGCCGCACTTGGATCGCGGACCCAAGCGCGTCGTCGTTTCCTGTCCGGTAAAAGGTGATCCGCCGAACATCGTGATGGGCGTCAATCACGATAATTTCGATCTCTCATCCGAAGCCATCGTGACGGCCGCGTCCTGCACAACCAACTGTCTCGCGCCAATCGTGCGCGTACTTCACGATGCAATCGGAATTGAGCATGGGTTGGTGACGACCATCCACAATCCCACCAACACGCAATCCGTTCACGATGCGCCACATAAAGATCCGCGTCGTGCGCGAGCATCTCAACTAAGCTTGATTCCGACCTCCACCAATTCCGCGACGGCCGTCACCGAGATCGTGCCCGAGCTGAGAGGCAAGCTCGACAGCATCGCCGTTCGCGCTCCGGTTCTAAACGCCTCGATTTGCGATTGTGTGTTTCGCGTCGATCGCAATACGACCGTCGCTGAGATCAATCGAGTGCTCGAAGCTGCGAGCAACTCTTCAAGCTTGAACGGAATCCTCGGATTCGAGACTCGCCCGCTCGTTAGCGCCGACTTCGCTCGCGATCCGCGCAGCGGAATCATCGATGCGCTTTCCACCCGAGTCACCGATCATCGCCTCGTCAAAGTCCTGGCGTGGTACGACAATGAATGGGGCTACGCCAATCGCCTCGTAGAACTTGCGGCCCTAGTGTCCTCAAAGAGCACCTTCGAATGATCCACGAGCAATTCAACTCGGCGTCCGCCTGCTCCGTGCAACTCGTATCGTCTTTGACATACTAAGCGCGTGGAAGCACCGCTCTTATTTGCCGCAGCCCTCACCGAGGTCTTCGATCGGCTCGATTGGGAAGCTCTCGGAAAGCATTATTGCTTTGAGGGCGGAGAGGACTTCTTCGATGAACCGGCGCGTGAAAAATTGTTCGAAGCGCAAATCGCGTTCGCATCGGAAACCGTCGAAGCCCTTCAAAAGGTCGAGTCCACCGGAACTGCGCACGGTCTCCCTGGCAGTCTTAATTCCAGTCTCTATGTAGGTGCAGCGCTCTCCGAAATCGGACCGATGTTGGCCGAGAAAATATTGCTCCAGCGCGAAGTCCACGCCTTCAGTCTCGACAATCCCGAGACCCGAGAGATCAATCGCTGCTTAGCGCTCGCCGGCGAACAGCTCGGACTAGAGCTCCCAACGATCCAAACCGCCGATCTACTCGAAGCCACCCTGCCCGAGATCAATCACCTTTGGTTAGTGAGCGTCTTCAACGACCCCGAAGCCTTCCCCGCCCTGCACGACAAGCTCTATCAACGCGAAGGCACCGATCTCGCGATGAACGCCGGCGACCTCGCCGAAAACGAAGCCCGAGCCTCCCACCTGTGCCGCACAGTCTTCAAACCACTCTCGCGACCAGCTCTCCTCACAACCAGCGACGAAGAACTCCCGC
>JBLINP010000382.1:0-3556 GCA_047639415.1 Planctomycetota bacterium
CTGCGATTTGTCGTGGCCGTGCTCAAGATGAACAATGACCTCGAGCGAATTGGAGATCTGGCTAGCAACATTGCGCAGCAGGCGATTCACCTCTCGAAAGGGGTCCGAATCGAACTGTCTGAATTCTTGCCCGGGATGGCTCCTGAGGTCTTGAACATGTTGCGTGGTGCTCTCGACGCTCTGCTGCAGATGGATGTCGAGCAAGCCGATGCGGTTCGAAGTGCAGATGATCGCGTTGACGAGATTCACAAGAACTGCTTCAGGCTGGTCGAAAACTCCATTCGTGCGGACCCGGTCAATTGCGGTGCCTATATCAGTGTTTTGACGATTTCTCGAAATCTCGAGCGCGCCGCAGACTTGGCGACCAATATTGCGGAAGACGTGATATATTTGGTGCGCGGCGAGATTCAACGTCACAAGAGCGATCTCGTTGAGCCTCAATAGTCGTCGGTGCGAATGTGGTCCCGGTCCTCAGCTTCAATATGAAATTACTGCTGGTCCTGCCGCTGCTTTACCTTTCTGCCTGCGCTGCTGAAGACCAATTCGTCCACGGGCTTCAAGCTCCGGACGAATTCACGCTTGTAGCTGAGCGACATCTCGTAAACGGAATCCCGGCCCGTGCGGACGATCAATTGATTCATGTCGTGATCGAGATTCCCGCCGGGACTACTGCGAAGTGGGAAGTCGAAAAGTCAGACGGCTCATTGCGCTGGGAAATGCGTGACGGTACGCCGCGAATCGTGAATTACTTGGGCTACCCAGGTAACTACGGAATGGTTCCGAGCACGATCTTGCCCAAGGAACTCGGTGGCGATGGAGACCCACTCGATGTCATCGTGTTGGGACCGGCTGTGGGACGTGGATCCGTTGTTCGCGCCAAAATCATTGGCGTCTTGAAGCTGCTCGATAGGGGTGAGCAGGACGACAAGTTGCTGGCCGTGCTGGAAGGCACACCACTCGCTGGTGTATCCAATCTAGTTGAACTCGATGCGAGTTTTAGCGGCGTTTCGAGCATCGTTGAAACTTGGTTTGAGAACTACAAGGGACCCGGCAAGATGAAATCTGAAGGTTACAGAGGGCCGCTTGTAGCGAACGGCATATTGAGCGAAGCGATTGCGGCCTTTGACGCAATGCACTCGAACGCGGAGTAGCGCTCGACTTACTCGCGCAAGCGTGAGAGCGACCAGACCGTGGCGACTGTTCCGACCGCGGAGATCGCAAAGGAGAGCAACCCGTCCGATGTGCGGCCAAGTAAGAGCAGGCCGACCCCGAACATCGCGCCGTAGGTGGCGGTAAGTCCGCTGACGACGCCGATCGCGATCGTGCCGGCTTCACGACGAACCGTGACTTCGGGTGCCAAGGCTCGTACCGGGCCCCAGAAACCGAGTGGACGTATGCGACGGTAGAACTCGACCAAGTTGGCAGGCTCCGGCTTCTTGGTGACGGCTAGGGAGATCAAGATGCAGATCAACGAGCACGCAACGACGAGGCAGATGCGTCCTGGGCTCGAAAGTTCACCAGCAGGGGAGAGGGGCGTGGATGGCCAATCGATGTTCACGGTCGTCAATACGACGGCGGTGATACAAGAGGACAGCATCGCCGTGATTTCGGTGGAAGCCTGAATGCGCCACCAGAGCCAGCGCAACGCGTAAACGGGACCGACACCGGCCATCAGCGTGAGGAAGAACTCAAAGAGTTGCGAGAGCGAGTCCGCTTTCCACGCGACGAAGCCGCCGAGAGCTAAGGTGCCAGCGCCAGCAAGACGAGCGACGAGTACATAGTGCTTGGGCGTGGCGCCGGACTTTACGAAGCGTCGATAGATGTCGTTCACAAAGAACGACGAGGCAAGGTTCACGTGCGTGTCGATGGTCGACATGAAAGCGGCGAGCAGCGACGCGACCACCAAGCCCAGCAAGCCGACCGGTAGGAATTTGGCCATCATGGCCGGATAGGCGCGTTCCGAATCGGTTCGCGCAATGGCGGCGCCGGCTTCCACTTCACTCTCCGGCTCCACGATCGGTACCGGTTGCCAGTAGCTCGGACCATCGTCTTCGATTGCGATCGAGACAGGTCCTTCCAGAGTGGCGAGTTCGACGACGCCCGCTTCAATGCTCGTGACGACGCCCGCGGTGGGGGACACAATTTCGCGCGTCGGCAGAAGTGGAATCGAGGCCAACGCAACCAGGATCCAAGGCCAGGGGCGCAGAGCGTAGTGGCCTACGTTGAACCACAACATGGCGAGCATGCCGTGGCGCTCATCCTTGGCCGCGGAGATGCGCTGCACGGCAATGGAGCCGCCATCGACATTGTCACTGGCCCACCAAGCGACGCCCAAATAGACGCAAACGGCGGCGACGGAAGTCGTCCAGAAATTCACCGGGTCCGGCACGGGCAGGAGGGACAGAGTTTCGGGCGGTAGGGAGCCTCCCATCATTTGATTCAATCCATCGATGCCTTCGACGGCTCGCCAAGCGATGACCGCGAGGAAGACCGCGCCTCCGATCGACATGACGAACTGCAACATGTCGGTCATGACAACGCCCCATAGGCCCGCCAAAGTGGAGTAGACCAAGGCAATTGCGCACAGGATTAGAATCGATGTCAGTGGGTCGCCGCCGATTAGCACGGCCATGATTTTGATGGCGGCCAAGAGGACCCAACTCAAGATCAGTTCGTTCTTGATGAAGGCGTGATAGAACCCGAGGAAGCCGCGCAGGACTTTCGCTCCGCTTCCGCCGTAGCGCAGTTCGGAGAGCTCGGCGGTGGTCATGATTTCGCCGCGACGCCAATAGCGTGCGAACAGGAAAACCGTCATGAATCCGCTACCGGCGTAGCACCACCAGAGCCAGTTCTTCCAGATGCCAAAGTCGCGCACCCAGCCGGTCACGACGAGCGGAGTGTCAGCCGCGAAGCTGGTCGCGATCATGGACGTGCCCGCGATCCACCAGGGCAAATTGCGACCCGAGAGGAAGAACTCGTCGACGTTGGCGCTCGCGCGGCGCGAGAGCAGGATGCCGGTGCCTAACGCGAACGCGACGTATATGCCAATGATGGCCCAATCGAGCGTCGCGAGTTGCATGCGGGCTACGAGTTAGAGTGAAATTGAAAGTCGGGCCTGAATAACTTCTCCCGAACCCTTACCCGTGGCCTCATAAACTGTTGTGGGAGAGTTGTTCTTGCCAGCTTCCGAGGTGACATCAAACTCCACATAGTTGAGCATGGCGCGAACATTGGAGTTCAAATACCAATTGAGACCAATGGTCATGCTGGACAATTCATCCGTGAATAGTTTGGGACCAGTCTTGTCGCGGAGGTTCTCAAACTCGATTTCCGAGACGCGAACAGCCAATTCCCAGGCACCCCAGCCACCCTTGCTCCAATTGAAGGGATTGATCGGATCGACTTTACCAAACGCACCACTCGACTTTTTGTAGCTGCGATTCTCGCCCGTGATGAACCAACCTGCGCTCATGTAGTTCCCCGAAATTTCAGCATCGGCGAGTCCATCCGTTGCGCTCAACTCATTTTGAACGAGTTCGAAAATCGCCCATATTGG
>JBLINP010000383.1:0-3555 GCA_047639415.1 Planctomycetota bacterium
TCGGAGGCAAGTTTCTCGCAGATCTCGTGCGAGGTCAGCGATCTTCCGGACTTCGTCGTTGGTCCTGGCTTCGGAGACTTTTGCGCGACGGGCTTCGCGGTTTTGGCGATAGGTGCCGCGGGCGCTTTCGCATTGTTCAAAGCTGGAGGTGTCACCTGCGGCTCAGCCGGCGAACACGACAGAACCAGGCTTCCGGCTATAGACCAAACCAAACCGATTCGAAGCCAATTGAGAGTCTTCCGCTGGTGAGAGTGGCCGACATTGAATCGGCTTGTGAATGTTCTGAAGAGGGGGTGCATGCGATTGCGTCGGTTCCTGAACAGCAGGGAGGATTTGTTGCAAATTTGAGCAGGTAGCCTCTTTTTGCATGCCGCCACGCTCCAGAGCGCTCTGCCCCAAGAGGCGGTAGGCAAGAATAGCAGAACCGATGAATTCCAGCCCCAATCGCCTTGATTTAGCGCGCTCTCTCTCCGCGATTCTCTCCTCGATGCTGTCCTATCTCGAATTCAACGCGTCCGATCAAGGTTGAGGAAATCCATCTGGATTGAATCTACGCCTTAAGACCAAGGCGTCCTCCCAAAGTCCTCCGCTCTCGATGTGAGATGAGAGCCTCGCCTCTACATCGATTGTGAAGAGCTCCGCATCGCTCGAGCCACGCGTGTGCACCGAACGATTTCCAATTGAAGGGTGCACCCTGCGTTAAGCGCCAAGCCCTTCCATCGGTTCATCTCGACGCTACTCCTCGGAGTCGCCGGTGTAGCCCAACTTCTCCAACGCGTCGCGATCTTTTTGCGTGATCGCTTCACTCTCGCCTGCATCGTGCGTTACGCGCTTGCGCCACTCGTTCAGAATGACTTTTAGTTCTGCGACGACTTGAGGACGATCATTGAAGACGTTGCGTTCTTCATCGGGGTCCGAACTCAAGTCGTATAGCTCGAAACTCTTCTCTTCAGCGCCGATGATCAGCTTCCAGTTGCCTTTGCGAACTGCGAACTTATCGCCCGCAACAAAGACGCCTTTTTCCGTGCGCGGTTTCTGGTGCGTTCGGTACAGAAAGATTGGCCGTTCAATATCGAGCTCGCTCGTTCCCGTTAGCGCGGGCGCGAGCGACTTGCCTTGTGCGTAGGAATCCCTGATCGGTAGTCCGGCGAGCTCGAACAGCGTGGGCGCAAGATCGACGAACTCAACGGGAGCTTCGATGATCTGTCCCTTTGCGATCTTGCCTGGCCAGCGAATGACGAGCGGAACGCGGACGGCCTCGTCGTAAACATACAGACCATGCAGCATGTGGTCGTGGTCGCCGAGTCCTTCTCCGTGATCGGCGGTGATCACAACAATCGTGTCGTCACTCAGTCCTTGGCTCGCGAGGGATTGCAGCAATACCCCGACTTGCTGGTCGGTAAAGGCAATCTCCTCGTCGTAAAGCCCCACTTGTAAATCGACGCCCTTGTCGGTGCTGTCAGTGAATCGACCGCGAAACTCCGCGGGCGGATCGTAGGGCGAGTGCGGATCGAAGTAGTGGACGAAGAGAAAGAAGGGGCGGTTTTGATTGCGCTTCTCTTTCAGCCATTCAATCGCCAAGTCGGTGGTGGAATTGGCGCGACGATCAAAGCCGTCGGCGACCGCGAAGCCCTGCCACTCATCGCGCTTTACTGAAGATTCGCCCGGGTCAAAATCGTCGCGGAAGTAATCGAAACCTTGGTCGTAGCCAAAGCCTTTGGAGAGTACGAAGGAGCTGATGATCGCAGCGGTTTGATAGCCCTCTGACTTTAGCGTCTCCGCGAGTGTCACCTGGCTGGCGGACAACGGTGTGCTGTTTTTGACGACGTTGTGGGTGAGCGGATAGGCACCTGTAAAAATCGTCGAGTGCGAAGGTCCAGTGGTTCCCATCGGCGAGTAGGCCAACTCAAACTTGGCTCCCTCTTGCGCGAAGGCGTCCAACACCGGGGAGGTTTGACGCTCGTAGCCGTAACTGGATAGGTGATCGACTCGCGTGGTGTCGAGCGTTATCAGGAGCACGTTCGGTGGCTGAGGATCACTCGGCTCGGAGCAGCCCATGTTGCCCGCGAACATGAGGGCCGCGAAAGTGACCAGTTGCGGAATGCTGCGCTTCATGGCGAACGAGTATAGGTTTTTACCGAGCGTTAAAGAGGTCCAGTGACGGGTATTGATGCGTTGGAGCTTCGCAGCCAATCCTCAGTCGGCTTCTTCGATTTGCAGCGTGGTATGAACGATGTCGAACTTGTCGCGTACGAATTCGCTGATATTGATCTGCAGCTGACGAGTCTGAGACAGAGGAGCGTCGGCCGTGACGACATGGGCCGTCATGCAAATATAGCCCGACGTGATCTCCCAAATGTGTAGATCGTGCATGCCGAGAGCCGCCGGGCAGGCTTCGAGCACCGCTTTCCGAACGGTTTCAGGCTCGCGGCCTTTGGGCGCAAATTCGAGCAAGATCGCGCAGGATTCCTTCAACAACCCAATGCCCCAAATCAAAATGACGGCGGCGACGATGAGGCTCAGTACCGGATCGATCCAGGTCATTCCCGTCTGCCACAGAATGAGGGCGCCAATCAAAATGGCAACGGAGGAGAGCAGGTCGCCCAGCATATGAACGAAGGCGCTGCGCGTGTTGATGTCATCTGCTCCAGCTCTTCCGAGGATGACCGCGGTAATCAAATTGATCACCAAGCCGAAGCCCGCAATGAGTGACATCTCGAGTCCTCGAATTTGCGTGGGGTCGTAAAACCGCTGAATGGCTTCGTAGGTAATCCAGCCGGTTAGCGCCAACACGCCCAGCCCATTGAGCAGCGCGCCGAGAATTTCAACGCGGTACATGCCGAAGTGCGAGCGGCTTTTGTATTGCCCCTGCGCGATGCGTATGGCGGCGTAGCTGATGAAAAGCGCCGCCGAGTGCGAGAACATATGCAAGGCGTCTGAGAACAACATCAGACTGCCGGTCCACAGACCGCCCGCAACTTCGATCAACATCGTCACGGTCGTCAATGCGATGCACACGAGGAGTGCGCGTTGTTGTTCCGGCCGATGCATGCTTGCAGCACTCGCATGACTATGGCTATGGCCGTGATCATGGCTGTGTCCGTTTTGCTTCACCAACGGACGGTGTTCGTGATTGCAGCTATCTCTTAACGTCTGTGTCATGGCGGAGTTAATGCTGGAATGAACGCAGGACTTCGAGCAGTTCGTCGGCAAACTCGTCGATGGTTCCGGCCTTCGCAGCCGCTTTCATGTGATCTTCGACGAAGCCCGTGAAGTAGGCGTTCATCAACCCGCGATGCGCTCCACGAATCGAGGCCAGCTGCCGCATGACTTCGTAGCAGCGCTCCTCTTCCTCCGACTCCTCGGTGATCAGAGTTTTCGCAGCTTCGAGCTGACCAATCAATCGATTGATGCGTGCGGTGAGTTTGCGTCGGTCGCGTTGAATATGGCCCATGGTTCGTCCTTCAATGGGGAAGGATATATAGTCCCCTAGACTATATCGGTTGGGAGCGAATAAAGCCTTAGCCCGGATTATTCATGAACCGCGAGGCAAAA
>JBLINP010000384.1:0-3533 GCA_047639415.1 Planctomycetota bacterium
GGTGAGCGGTGAACGTGTGTCCGTGGAAGAAGGCCTTCGCGCGATCTTGGGAGAGGAAGCTCTCGAAGATCTCTTCGGTGGCGAGAGTCGCGGCGAGTGGCATGGTTCCGCCGGTCAAGCCTTTGGCGATGGCCATTAGGTCGGGAGCGACGTTCGCTTGCTCGCAAGCAAACATGGTTCCCGTGCGACCAAAGCCGGTCATGACTTCGTCGACGATCAGTGGGATCCCGGCTTCGGTGCAGGCCGCTCGCGCTTCGACAAGAATGTCAGGCGAGTACATGAGCATACCCGCAGCACCTTGCACCAACGGTTCGACGATGACGCCGGCCGCAGTTCCCTTCAGTCTTTTGATCGCCGCGGGAATTTCTCCGGGTTTCGGATACACGCGTTCAACCTGAAAGAGCAAAGGCTTGAACGGCAGGAAGAACGGATCGGGATCGCCGAGTGACATTGCTCCGAACGTGTCGCCGTGATACGAACCCTCAAGTGAAATGAACACGCGTCGTTCCGGTTGTCCTGCGGTGACGTGTCGCTGGAAAGCCATCTTCAGTGCAATCTCGACCGCGGCGGAGCCGTTATCGGAAAAGAAGACGCGCGAAAGATCGCCGGGCGCAATCTGAACTAGCTTTTCAGCAAGTTGAACTGCAGGTTCGTGTGTCGTTCCCGCAAAGAGCACGTGATCGAGTTCGCGCGCTTGGCTTTGCATCGCGTCCACTATTTCTTCGCGACCATGACCGTGCAAGCAGGCCCACCACGACGAAATGGCGTCGATCAATTCGCGACCGTCTTCGAGCACTAAAGTGGTATTTCGAGCCGATTTGACGGGCAGTGGCGATTCTTCGAGCGCGTGTTGTGTGTACGGATGCCAGGACACCAAGCGGTCGCGTTCCGGGAGGCTGGGAGAGTCGGTTGCGGTCATGAAAACAGTTGGTCGAGGGAATTCTCATCGAGCCAGGCATCGAGAGCTTGGGTGTTCAAGTCCTCGAAACGCGGGACTTCAAAGAGTTGAATGGGCTCGCCGAGTTGCTGCAGCGTGGTGCGATTGGCATCGTGACGTTCGCCGACGAGAAAGAGCGCACGTGGCTCGAGGTGTCGTTTGCGCAGGGCCTCAAGCGAGAGCAAAGTGTGGTTCAAAGTTCCCAAACCCGAGCGCGCAACGAGCACGAGCGGTGGACTGAGTTCCTCGAGCCAATCGAGTTGCGTCCAACGATCGCGCAGTGGAACCATGAGTCCGCCGGCTAGTTCGATAATGAGTTGGTCGTCGCAGAGTGTGCGGCGAATGCCTGCCAGTGAACTTTGCAGTGCGCCAACGGGGATCTCGCGACCATCGGCGCGCGCGGCCGTATGTGGCGAAGCGGGTTCGCTGAAATGAAAAGCGGGCGGTAACAACAACGCCTTTTTGATTTCGGCCAATCGCGCGACTTCATCCGTATCGCTGTCGGATCCGGTTTGGACGGGTTTCCAGTAACGGGCGCTGCCAAGTCGCTGTGCACCGCGCGTGAGCAAGGCGCTCACGACGGTCTTGCCGATGTCCGTATCCGTTCCCGAAACGAAGAGCGTCGGGGCAAGTTTTGCTGGCAGAGCTGGTGCTACTCGAACATGCGGTTTCAGTTGGCGAGTGAGTTCATCGAGCTCAGCCGCTGTGTTGTTCGCATGACACACGATGCGTAAGCGCGATTCTCCCGCGGGAACGGTCGGTGGGCGAATAGCGCGCACATCGAGGCCTGCTAAGTTGAGTTTTGCCTGCAGCGCCAACGCGTCCTCTTCGCCGGAAGCGGGAAAGGGCACGATTGCTGCCGCAGGTTCGGGAAGATCGAGAGCAGCGGCCAAAACGCGGGCATTACGCAGAGTTTGCTCGCGCTCAGCATCGGCGGTGCGAACGACATCGATGGCTGCAGCGAAACTGGCGGCCAACGCAGGCGGCGGTGCGGTCGTGAAGACGAAACTTCGAGCGCGATTGATCAAGACTTCGCGCAATTCGTTTGAGCCGGCGATTAGTGCACCGGAAACTCCGAGCGCTTTGCCACCGGTGATCAGGCGCGCGGCCAGTCGTTTGAATTTGTGATCGAGCGCGGCACAAGCTCCCGCTCCTTCTGGGCCAAGCAAACCTACGGCGTGGGCTTCGTCGACGATCAACCAAGCGTTATAGCGCTCGCAGAGTTCGTCGATTTCGGCGAGCGGCGCAAGATCGCCGTCCATGCTGAAGACCGATTCGGTGATGACGATGCGTCGACGCGCATCCATACGAAGGGCGAGTTTTGCTTCGAGCTGTTCGAGATCGAAATGCGGATAGATCGACAAGCGAGCACGTGAGAGTCGGCTGCCGTCGATGATCGACGCGTGGTTGAGTTCGTCGCTGAAGAGCGCGTCGCCGCGACGAAGTAGCGCGCCGAGTAAACCCAAGTTGGCTTGATAGCCGCTTGGGAAAAATAAGCTGCCATCGACTTGCAACCATTCGGCGGCCGTGCGTTCCAAGTGCTCGTGTGCAGGCAACCCCCCGCACAAAAGTCTCGAAGCGCGTCCGCTGCTGCCGTATTCGCGAGCGGCAACATCCGCGGCTTCAATCGGAACCGCATGTCGCGAAAGGCCCAGGTAATCGTTGCTCGAAAAATCGACGCCCAGCGATTGAGCGCCGCTTTTGAGCGTTCTCAGCCGATTGACGGCTTCCAACGCGTCCAACTCGGCGCGTAACTCACCTTGCAATCCGCTTGAGTGGGATTGGACTTGGTTGCTTTCCGTCGTTTCCGCCATGGCGGATAAACCCTTAGCAGGCTGCCCGTAAAGTGCCGTAGCGAGACGAAGCTGTTTTCGTCGCGGCAGGTCGGGCGAAGGCGAGACGGCGCAAGCGGCGGCGGAGACGGCTTTGTCGTAGTAGGTAGTTTTTCAACGGACTGCTAGGCGCGCGGGTTGCGTTCAGCGGTCAAGCCGAGCTTGGTGAACAAGGCTGCGTCGCTCTTGGGCTCGGGGTTGGGGGTCGTCAACAATTCGTCGCCGACGAAGATGGAGTTAGCGCCCGCCATGAAGCACATCGCTTGTGCTTCTTCGCTGAGTTCGGTGCGTCCAGCCGAAAGACGCACGCGCGAGTGCGGCATCAAGATGCGAGCGACGGCAACGGCGCGAACCATTTCGCTCCAATCGAGAGGCTCGACATTGCCCAGCGGAGTGCCTTTAACCGGCACCAATGCATTGATCGGAACGCTTTCGGGGGCCGGGTTGAGCGTCGCGAGTTCGAACAATAGCTCGGCGCGATTCTTTTGATCTTCACCCAAACCAAGGATGCCACCACAGCAAACCGAAACACCCGCTTCGCGAACGGCGCTGAGTGTGTTCAAGCGATCTTCATACTTACGAGTGGTGATGATCTTGTCGTAGTGACTCCTGCTGGTGTCGAGATTGTGGTTGTAGTAATCGAGCCCAGCTTCTTTGAGTTGACGAGCTTGTGCCGTATCGAGCATGCCCAACGTCACGCACGTTTCCATACCGAGATCGCGCACGCCGCGAACCATCTCGAGTACCGAATCAAACTCGGGGCC
>JBLINP010000385.1:0-3522 GCA_047639415.1 Planctomycetota bacterium
GTGTAGGTGAATTGCCGGCGCGCGTTCGAATCGAGTTCATCGATACCGGCTCGGGATTGACTCCCGACGTAATCGAACGATTATTTGAGCCGTATTTCACGACGCGCAGCGAAGGCACTGGACTTGGTTTGGCGATCGCCAAACGAGTGATGGAGGAGATGGACGGTTCAATCGATCTCGCGCCGCGCAAGGATGCAGTTGGCACATGCGCTTGGGTCGAGTTGCCACTGCCGCGAGCGGAAGCTGCTTCTTGAAGCTCGTTTTTCTGACGGGTGCGACGGGCTTTGTCGGCGCGGAGCTCGTTCGCGTGCTGCAATCGAACGGCTACGAAGTTCACGCGCTGGCTAGGGCGAACTCGGACAAGCGGATTGATGGCAGTGAGAACGTGCGCTGGCATGCTGGAGACTTAACTCAGCCAACTTCAATGAAGGCTGCGATTTCATTGGCCGCGAAGCGCGCAACCGAATTGAATACGGAATTGCTGGCCATACATAATGCCGCAGTCATCAGCTAC
The DNA here is from genome assembly GCA_047639415.1 of Planctomycetota bacterium. Lineage (GTDB taxonomy): Bacteria > Planctomycetota > UBA1135 > UBA1135 > OFTM34. Next base: position 515 of record JBLINP010000385.1, read on the forward strand.
CGAACGGCCGATCGCGATTTACAACAGCGCGTCAACGTCGAAGGCACCCGCGATTTCTTGACCGCCTGCCGTACGCTTGGTGTGCGACGCGTCGTTCATGTGAGCTCCGTCGTTGCGGTTGGCACGGCGGCGAGCGTGTTCGATGAATTGGACGAAGGGGCGTCGTTCAATGGAGCCGGGCAGCGCTGCGACTACACCGACACGAAGCGAGCTGGTGAGGAACTCGCTCTCCGTATGGCTACCGATATGGAAGTCGTGGTGGTGAACCCCGGCGCGATTTACGGGACCGCTCGGGTACTTTCAAACACCTCGAAGCTTTTAAAGCTGCTCAATCAGAAACCGTCTACCGGTCTGTTTGCGCCGCCCGGCAGTGTCAGCTGCGTTGGCGTCAGCGATGTGGCCGAGGGGATCGTGCTCGCGCTCGAACGCGGTCAATCTGGCCGTCGCTATATCCTGACGGAGAGCAATTTGCGCTGGCAAGAATTGTATTCCAGTGCCGCGGAATTGAATCAGAGCTCGGTTCGAACTCGAACGTTGCCGGATTTGGTTTGGCGCTCGATTGCGGCGGGTGCTACTGCGGTCGACAAAATTCGTCCGTGTACATTCGCAACTCCCCAAGCGTTGCGCTTGTTGCGCTTGCATTATCGATTCTCCTCAACTCGGGCACGCTCCGAGTTGGGATGGAGTCCGCGCCCCTTTGACGAGGTACTGCGAGAAACCGTGCTTTGGCTGGCGGACTCAGATCCATCTTAGTTTTCACGAACTGAAAGCAGAGAAGGGCCAGCACTAGATTTCATCCACAGACCAGTTGGGTTACTTTCGGTTCATGTTCCGGACTCCCATTCTGTTATCGCTTTTCTCCATGCTTCTGTTCGCGTCAACTCGAGATCTGAATTGAAACCCCAATCGATCGTTTCAGAGAGCACCAAGTCCGATCCGGTGCGAGTAGGGCTGATGATTCCGGCGTTCAACGAAGAAGCGGCCTTGCCCCTCGTTCTCGCCGAAATTCCGCGCGAGCACCTCGCTCGTTTGGTGGTAGTCGACAATGCTTCCACGGATAACACCAGTAATGTTGCCAGCGAAGCTGGTGCGCAAGTCGTGTACGAAGGTCAACAGGGATACGGGCAAGCGTGCCTCGCCGGCATCGCCGCTCTGCTCAAGTCCGACGCGGACTCGGGGCCAAGCTTGCAGCCGAACGATGTCATCGTTTTTCTCGACGGCGATCATTCGGATTACCCCGCAGATCTGCCGACAGTTATCGCTCCCATCCTCGAGGACCGTGCCGACCTCGTGATTGGCTCGCGCATCTTAGGTGGAGCATCGATGGACGCGCTATTGCCCCAAGCTTGGTTCGGCAATCGATTGGCGTGCTTTCTATTGCGCGTCCTCTTCGGTGCACGCCACACCGATCTCGGACCCTTTCGCGCAATTCGCGTGCGTGCGCTCGAGCACTTACGAATGGCTGATCGCGATTACGGCTGGACGATCGAGATGCAACTCAAAGCACGCACGGCTCGCATGCGCGTCGTCGAAGTGCCGGTGCGTTATCGCCAGCGAACAGGCGTCAGCAAAATTACCGGCACATGGCGCGGCACCCTGCTCGCTTCCTGGAAGATCCTGGGATGGATCTTTAGTTGGCGAATACGCCTGTTTCTCCGCCCGGGGGAAATCCCCACGTACCGCTGATGCTGCCGAAGCGAATCGAAGCGATTTCGAAAATCCAGTTGAACCAACCGATGTCGGGAAAGAGCGTCTCTTCTTCGATGCGCATGTTGGGCTGACGAGCATCGGACAGGTTTTCGCGCGCGATGTCGATCGCTGCTCGCGGCAAATCGATTCCGAGCAACGTGATCGAAATGCCGTTGGCGTAAAACTCGCCATGCGTCTCTGATTGACGTGTGAAGGACATGCTCGAACACGAGCTGGTGGCGAAGATTATGAGGGCGAGTAGAGCCGTCACCAAACTGTGGCGGTGGCGGAATCGATCCCGAGGCATTGAGCGCGTGGAAGGCATGCTTGAAAGATAGCCCGGGATGGAGAGCGGAACCAGAGTCCATAGAAAAGCCTGAGCAGAACTTGCCGATCGGTAACAGTGTCAGGGCCGCACGCGCTGTACTCTGTGGCTTATGGGGGCTACAGAAGACTTTGGAGCGCGCGAGCAGAGCGCGGAGCTCGAGCGTTTGCTCGCTCGTCATCGGCAGGATTTCCTAGAACGTTTTCCGGGCACGGGCGACGTACGGCTGTTCTTCTCGCCGGGGCGCGTGAATCTGATGGGCGCTCATCTCGATTACAACGGTGGTCCCGTGATGCCGATGACCGTGCATTGCGGAACATTTATAGCCGCGCGGCCTCGCACCGATAGAGCTGTCCGGATGGCGACCAGCTTTGGCGTGGAGTGCTACGAGCTCGACCTCGATCGACTGCCCGATAGAGGAGTCGGCGCGTGGGTCGATTATCCCCTGGGCGTCGCACGACTGCTCGTGAAGCAAACCGAGTCAGCCTGCGGCTTAGACATCTTGTTCGGCGGCAATCTGCCGATCGGCGCGGGGCTTTCATCGAGCGCTTCGATCTGCGTCGGTACAGCCTTCGCCCTCGATCAATTGTGGAGTGCCGAGTTCTCCCCCGAAGTGCGCGTCGATGCCGCGCTAAATGCCGAGCGCGAATTCGTCGGCGTGCATTGCGGAATCATGGACCCATTCGCCGTTGGCTATGCGCGTCCGTCGCATCTGCTCTGGCTTGATTGCAAAGATCAAAGCCGCGAGCATCTGCCGCTCGACTCAAGCAGCGTTCGCATCGCAGTGGTAGACACCAACGTGCGTCGAGAACTTGCGCATGGCGCTTTCAATCAACGTGTTGCGGAATGTCGCGAGGCCTTTGAAGTACTGGCCAAGCATGCAGACGACGCAACCTGCTTGCGCGATATTCCTCGCGAAGTTTTGGAAGCCCACGCCAGCGAACTCAAGCCCGACGTCGCGAAGCGCGCCAAACACGTGCTTTCCGAAGTCGAG
>JBLINP010000386.1:0-3521 GCA_047639415.1 Planctomycetota bacterium
ACTTGCGCGGTTCGCGTGACAGGCTGCCGATCAACGACTTCCCGAAGGCGTGTTCGTAATCGATTATGTCGCGCAAACGCCACCAACCGCCCGGCCATGGATCCGGAAAGCGATTCGACGGCGCGTACCCGTCAAGGCCACGCGGCGGGCTGAGCTTGTCCAGTGGAAGGAACACGGGTGAGGCGATGTTGACCGACGCAGCCTCGGTCAAAAGCCCGATTACGTTGTGTCGAACGGGCACGTTGCGATTGCCACCGTTCCACCACATGTCATACGTCACGCCGGTAGAGATTCCGCTGAAGCCGGCCGAAGTCATGTCGAACAGCGCGCGCGAACCGAGCGCGTCGATGCCCGCGATGATCGATGGGTCGAGGTTGGGATTGAGCGGGTCGCGAAAGGGCGGCACGAAAAACCGCTCGCGCGATTGGCCCTGCTGATGCACGTCCCAATAAACCTGCGGGTGCCATGTGGAGTAGAGCAGTTCCGTAACGATGCGCGTCTCCGCCTGCGTCAACATGAACCAATCCCGGTTGTTGTCGTGACCTGCGTACCATTGATAAAGCCGCAACAAGCTCGAGGCTTCGTAAGGCGTGCCAACCGTTTCGCGATACCACGAAACGACTTCGTCGAGTCCGTCGGGGTTCAAACACGGAGCGATCAAGATCACCATGTTTTCGCGCGCGCTCACGAAGGGTTCCTCATTGGAAGTCGCCAGTTGATGCGCGAATTCCATACTGAACTGCGGCGCGGCGGTTTCGGTCGAATGCATGCCGATCGAGACGAATAGTATCGGTACGGCTTGGTCGAGCAGCGCCTTCCGCTCCGTCGCATCAAGCCCGCGCGGATCCGCAATTTGAGCGGCCAACGCTTTGATCTCATCCAGTCGGGCAAGATTAGCTTCGCTCGAAATGGTGGCTAGCAGAAAGTCGCGCCCCTCGGTGGTCTGCCCCACCGTCTCGACGATCACGCGCGAACTTGCTTGACCCAAACCCTCGAAGTAACTCGAGACCTCATTCCAATCGGCGAGTTCGAAATCGCCGCCAACCGGACGACCCAGATGTTCCTCCGGCGACGTCAGCGCCTGTTGAGCGGAAGTCAAACAGGCCGTCAAACCCAATGCAAGAAAAACGGGTAATCGAAACGAAGCGATCAAGGCGACTCTCCAGTTAAAAACAATGCGATCTCGTGGCGTGTGCCAGAAGAGTTTAGATCTTAGATAGCCCAACGCGTTCCGTCACCGCTCACGCGATTCGTTCAGCTGCTTTTCGTCCGCAAGCTCTCTTTGCGGATCTTGCCAGAGCCTGTGCGCGGCAAATTGGGCAGAAAAACAAACTCGCGTGGCGTCTTAAAACCAGCAAGACGTTCACGGCAGAATTCCTGGAGTTGCTCCGCATCTGTTGAACAACCGCTTCGCAAAACGATCGCCGCCGCAACACGCTCTCCCCATTCCTCATCCGGAACTCCAAAAACGGCGGCTTCGCGAACATCCGGGTGCTCAAACAAAGCGTTTTCAACTTCCGTCGAATAGACGGTTTCGCCGCCGGAGAGAATCACGTCCTTCTTGCGATCGACAATGTTGATCCAACCGCCCGCATCCATGCAAGCCAAGTCGCCGGTGTAGAACCAACCATTGCGAAAGGCCAAGGCCGTTTCTTCCGGCTGCTGCCAATACCCCGGCGATACCGTTTCGCCTCGCACGCGAACCTCTCCGACTTCTAAATCGTCAAGCAAGATGTGTGTCCCGTCTGCGCGTACGACTTCCAACTCGACGCCGCGAAAGGGACGGCCTGTTCGCGCGACACGCAGGCTGCGGTCTTGTTCATTCAAGTCGTTCGACTCGTCGCCTAGCCTTGAAATAGTGAGGTACGGACTGGTCTCCGTCAGGCCATAGGTCTGTGCGTATTCGCATCCAATGAGCCCTGCGAGTTGTCGAATTAGGGCAGGAGCCATGGGCGCTCCGCCGGACAGCATGAGTCGCAGGCTGGAAAGGTCGTGAGTTTTCGCTTCCTGTTCGGTCAAGACTCTGACAATCATCGTCGGAACCATGTTGGTCAGCGTCACACCGAACGACTCGATGGTTTGAAGCACAGCGCTCCCACTAAACCTCGGAACAAAAATGTGTGAACCGCCGACCATCGTGATGGCGAAGCAGGCCCAAGCGTCGGCGAGGTGAAACAGTGGAGCGAAGTGTCCCCATACGTCGCTGGCACACAAGTCGAGTTCGAACGAAGCATTGTGCGCGTGCTCGGTAACGTTGCGATGAGTCAGGATGACACCTTTGGGCTGACCCGTTGTCCCGCTTGTGTAGTACAGCTGAGCGGGAGCGTCGCCAGCGACAACCACGGGCTCGAACGAATCGGAAGGCGTTCCCAAAACATCCTCCCAACTCACTCCGCCGGGCTCATCATCGTCGAGCCATATCAGCGTCGTAAAGTTCGCGGCAGCAACCAGTTCCAAAGCCAATTCGCGATGTGCCCTATCCGCTAGTAAACAGCGCGAGTCGGCGTGTTGCGCGATATCTCGTAACTCGACGAGCGTCAGGCGAACGTTGAGCGGGTTCAGCACAAGTCCAGCTCCAGCCGCCGCAAAGTAGGTCGAAAGATACCCCGGACAATTGTCCGCCAGAATCGAAATCCGTTGCCCTGGCGCTAATCCCAGATCAAGAAAACGCGTACTCAGCGCCGTGGCCTGTTCCAGTAATCCCCGATAGTCCAGCGCGTCTTCGAAATCGGCGAAGGCCGTTCGAGTTCCATGTTCACTCGCCGCCGTGGTCAGCACCGACCACAAATTGTGCGCGTACGATTTACTCGTCACACTTCATTCGCCGCGCTGGTACGCGACCATTGAACGGCCTGGAGGATCGCGGCAATCAGATTCTGGGGATCCGCACGATGCTTGCCCGCAATATCGAAAGCGGTTCCGTGCGCGGGACTCACGCGAACATAGGAAAGTCCGGCAATCGTCGTTAGCGGCTCGACATCCGGTGAAGCTCCGGCCAGCTTGAGCGGGATGAACGCTTGGTCGTGATACAAAGCGAGCACCGCATCGAACTCGCCGCGTGCTGCGCGAATGAAGATCGTGTCGGGTGGTTGCGGATCGCTGACCGACAGTCCCGCTGCGCGTGCCGCGAGGACCGCCGGTTGAAGAATGCTTTGCTCTTCCGAACCGATCACTCCGTTTTCGCCCGCGTGCGGATTCAAACCGGCCAGCGCCAGCTTTGGTGAATCAAAACCCAGCCCGTTCAGCGACTCGGTAAGTAAGTGCAAATGATCCAACACGTTGGCGGTTGTAATTTGATCCAACGCGTCTCGGAGCGGGAGGTGACGTGACAGCAACATCACACGCATCAGCCCCGCTGTCGCGAGCATCTCGTATCGATCCGCTCCATCCCAGCGCGCCAAGAGTTCGGTTTGGCCTTCGACTTGCTCGCCGGCTAGATGCAACGCCTCTTTACATACTGGCGCCGTCACCAAAGCGCTCACCAAGCCGCTTTGCGCCAAGCCGGAAGCAATTCGAAGAGC
>JBLINP010000387.1:0-3503 GCA_047639415.1 Planctomycetota bacterium
CTCCGAGGGTCTCGGAGACGCCACGCTCTTCCAAGTCGGACTTAGCGTGGGCATGCACACCTCCAGCCTCTAGATCTCAAATTCAGCCACCTGGTGGCGTTCGATCTGGCCCTCAGCCAGTCAATCAACGGCCTCGTCATCGACGGGGCCGTTCGCGTTAACGCCCGCTCTGTTACCCACTTCGCACCTCAGGGCCACTTTTGGAATACTGCACTAGAGTCTGGGGGTCCAAACGCGCGAAACTAGAGGAGCATCTCACTCCCCTTTAGATTATGAATCCAACCCCTGTGGAACACTCAAACCGGCTAAGCGGCGAAACGAGCCCCTACCTCCTCCAGCACGCAGGGAATCCGGTGGACTGGTACCCTTGGGGACCGGAAGCGCTCGCGCTGGCCAAGGAGCAGAACAAGCCAATCTTCCTCTCGATTGGATACTCCGCGTGTCACTGGTGCCACGTCATGGAGCGCGAATCCTTCGAGAATCAGGCGATTGCCAAGCTGATGAATGCCAACTTCATCAACATCAAGGTCGATCGGGAAGAGCGCCCCGACCTTGACGATATCTACATGAAGGCTGTGCAGGCCATGACCGGCCAGGGCGGCTGGCCGATGAGCGTCTTTTTGACGCCCGACCTCGAGCCCTTTTTCGGCGGAACTTATTTCCCGCCCGACAACCGATATGGGCGACCTGGTTTCTCATCGGTGCTGACCTCGATTCACGAGAATTGGATGACGAGCTCGGACCGCTTGGTCAAACAAGGCCAACGACTGCGCGAGATGATTCAGAAGGAAGCGGAGAGCGCTTCGAGTGCGGAACTCGACACCGACCTAATCGCTCGCTCCATTACGAGCCACAGCGACAACTTCGATGGTACTTGGGGAGGCTTCGGACACGCGCCAAAGTTTCCACACTCACTCGACATTCGATTGTGCTTACGGGAATGGAAACGCTCGGGCAATCCGCATGCGTTGCATATGGCCACGCTTTCTCTCGATCGCATGTCGGAGGGCGGCGTGTACGACCAACTCGGCGGCGGCTTTCATCGTTACAGCACGGACGAGATGTGGTTGATTCCGCATTTCGAGAAGATGCTCTACGACAACGCTCTCTTGATTCCCGCTTATCTCGAAGGTTACCTGGCGACTGGCAATCATCGTTACTCGCGCATCGCCGCCGAGTGCTGCGATTGGATTTTGCGCGAGATGGTTACGGAAGAAGGCGGCTTTGCCAGCACGCAAGATGCGGACAGCGAAGGTGAGGAAGGCGTCTTCTTTAGTTGGACGCCGGCAGACATTGAACGCGTGCTTGGCAAGGAATTGGGCGACTGGGCAACCGAGTGGTTTGGAGTGATACCGGAAGGCAATTTTGAGCGTGGGCTCAGCGCGCTTTGGCGTCACGACGCTGCTGCGGAAGTTGCCGCGCGACTCTCCGTTGATCGCGATGAGTTAATCGAGGCAATGGTCGGCGCGCGTCAGCAACTCTTGGATGCTCGCAACCAACGCGTACGCCCAGACACCGACGACAAGGTGCTGAGCAGTTGGAATGGTTTGACAATTTCAGCTCTCGCCCAGGCCTATCAAGTTCTGGGAGACGATCGCTATCTCGACGCCGCTCGTACCGCTGCGAAATTTGTGCTGCAGAGCATGCGTCAGTCGGACGGCCGCTTGTTCGCAACCTCACGTCACGGAGTCGCCCACCTCAATGCCTACTTGGCCGACTACAGCTACATGATTGCGGGCTTAATCGACTTGTACGAATCCGACTTTAACGAGTACTGGATTCACGAGGCGCTTGAACTCACAAGTCAACTCGAAGAACACTTCCTGGATCGCAAACAAGGTGGCTTCTTCACGACCGGCGACCGGCACGAAAAACTCATCGCACGGCTGAAGGAACCGCACGATGGCGCTTTGCCATCTGCGGGCGCAGTCCACGCGCTCAACCTGTTGCGGTTGGCAGAACTAACCAGTGACGCACGCTTACTTTCCATTGCCGAAACAACGATTCGATCCGTTGGAAAACTAGCCAATCGTTATCCGACAGCTTTCAGTCAGATGTTAATTGCCGTTGATTTTCAGACGGCCGAACCGCTTGAGATCGTCGTTTCGGGGGAGCCCACCGATCCGGCCACACAAGCCTTACTCAAACAAGTGCGGCAAACCTTTCGGCCACAGCGCGTGGTCGCGCTGGCGCATGCTAAAGCGGACGCAACGCTCTTGCCGCTCGTAACCGATCGCTGCACCGAGGGCGCGTCGCCCGCCGCCTTCGTGTGCCGCAATCAAACCTGCGAGTTTCCGGTTCACACACCTGTGTGCCTCGAACAACAGCTCAATAAATAGATTGGCCCGCTGTTTGTAGGCTCGGGCGGTCCAAATGCGGTCGCACCGTTCGGCGATGATTTGCTTATGGTCGCAAGGATGAAAGCAATCCTCGCGACCTTGGTGCTCCTCGCAAGCTCCGCAGTTGTTAGCCGTGATGATGGTCGCAATTCGATCACCATCGGGGGCAAGAAAAGCCGTTAGTGGGGCGTGTTATTCGGGCCCACGATCCGGAGGTCATTCAATACCGGAAGCAAGGTAGCCGACATCCCGACGAGTTCGAGCAGACGCAGGTTACGTTCAATAAGGGACCTCCTGCACCTTTAGTGGAAGCTTGACGGGCGAGGAAAGGCAGGATGGTCGGGTGCAGGGCGGAAGCGAACGCGTCAGCGCGGGGAAGTATGGTGCGCGCGAGTAAGACAGCAGGTTGGGGGGGGCGATTCGTTTAGTACGAGAGAGAGGGAAGAATGACTTAAACGGGGGAGTTGGGAATTGGCGGGGGAGTGGGAAGTTTGGGAGGAGGGCGCGGGGTTGCGGGGTTGGAAAGGGGGGGGATGAGATTGGGAGATTGGGAGATTGGGAGGGAGTTTAGCGAGTGATTGATATTGGGAGTTGCTGGGCAAGCGATTGGCTTTGGAGACAGGGGTTGAGTTGCGACGGTTCGAACGGGTCGAACGGGTCGACTGGTGACTGCTGACTGCTGACTGCTGGACTGGTGACTGGTGACTGGTGACTGCTGACTGCTGACTGCTGACTGCTGGACGATTAGTGCCGAAGTTTGAGCTATCGGATTTGTTGCTCGATCGGCTTGGTTTGAGTTCGGAATCGATCTGACTGAAATGCCAAATGAAGGCCACTTTAGGGACTTATTGTGGAATTTAGTTCATTTTGAGTGTCATGTTTTCGGCACTAATACGTACTTGGGTTCATGAACGCAAGACTCGCAACAATGGATTCAACTTCACTCGTTCCCGAACTCTCTCTCGGTGAATTTCGCACGGTCACTCGGCAAGTTGGTCGATCTAGGAATGGCACTAATCGAAAGGCGCGAAAGCCGTCGAAGATGGGCGCGAAGTCGAAGATGGGCGCGAACGCGAAGTCGAACGGCCGTGATGCGACGGAGCATCGTGCGCGGCAGCGCTCGAGTTCAAACATCCATTCAGTATCCAATGGAAAGCCAACCTA
>JBLINP010000388.1:0-3480 GCA_047639415.1 Planctomycetota bacterium
GGGAACCGGTCGTGCAGCTAAAGCGACGTTCGATACCACCACTCGACGTCGTCGCCCAGAGGCTCGGATCGCTCCCAGCCTTCCATCTCATCCAGGATTTCAAAGAGCGGCGTCGGGTCGATGCCGCTCGTGGTTCGGAACAAGATGCTTCCGATGTCGGCGTGGCGAAGATCGAGGGCTAATGCGGCCGGATTTGGCCACGCGAGTCCGAGGGCTAGAGCGAACAGGTCGGGTGTTGCTCGGCGAATGACTTCCAACCGGCTTGGATTCAATCGAGCCACGTAAGACGCGGACACGGGGTGGCCGTGTTGTGTTTGCCAGAGCATCGCTTCATTGGCGCCCGGTATGTAGGGCAAGCTGAGAACCACGCCTTTGGATGGGCCGTTCGCGATGCGTTCGACGGCTTGGGGCACTTCCACCGTTTGCATCGGATAACTGCCCGTCCAGGATTCGAACAAGAGCGCTGTTAGCAACAGTGCGAGCATGGGACGTCTCTTTCGATCGCTGGAAAGCACTTGAACACCATAGCCTGCAGCGACGGAGAGAAAGAGTATTGCCGCGGGCATGAAGCGCGCGGGCACGCGCAATAAATCGAGCACAGGGAGCGAGCGATACATGCTGGAAAGCCAGCCCTCGGGTTCCGGTCCGGGATCCCAGGTTGCTAAGAAAATACAGACGAACCCGAGTACCCATCGTCGCGCGTTCGGAACGCGGACGCTGCCGATGGCGGCGAGCAACAAGAGGCTGAATCGGAGATAGAGAGCGGCGTGCTCGGAACGAGCGCCTGCAAATGGCGCGTCCACGAGCGCGCGTCCCCCACCCAGTCCCGGAAAGGCTGGATGCAATCCCGACGGAGTGAAAAAATCCGCGAGCTGCGGGTGAAACTCCTGGGGAAAGGCGCCGTACCCCCCGCTCGAAACCCATTCGTCCGACCACTCGGATAAAAAGGGTAGAGCTGTTAGAGCGAAAGCAAAGAGGGCTATTGCGATCGGAATCGGTTGAAAGAGATTCGCGCGCCGTGGTTCGTCGCTTGCACCGCGGCCCGGGCGAACGAGGACCAAAACGCCACAGGCCACCGCAAGGTAAACGGTTTGAAGTGAGCCCGTGAGCAAGCACAAGCCAGTCACGATTCCGAGTCCGAGCGCGTGCTTCCATGACTGCTCGGTCTTGCGACGATTCAAAAGGCGCAATAAAAACAGCAGGCCGAGCGGCAACCACGGGCTCGCGAACAGGTTCAAATGAACCAAGCCCTTTTGAATGAAGTAGGGCGAGCAGCCCCAAGCGATTCCGACGATGGCGGACGCCAGCGGGCGAAGTTCAAGTTCACGGGCGAGCGCGTAAGCGGAAGTCGCGGACACCGCGAGCAACAACAGGATCATCGCGTTGAGCGCGAAGAACAGTCCCCCCACCCACTGGAAGGGCAGAGAGAAAAGCCCCCACAGAAAGGTGTGGGTGTGAAACGCGAGGCTGTGACCCGCGGGAGAAAAAATCGCGTCGCAGTGAAAGGGCGGCATCCCGTTCATCACCACTTCACCGGCCCACCAGAAGTTCCACACCCAGATGTTGATGTCCGAGCCCGCAAAGGGAGCGAAGCGCGCGTCATGGGGCAAGCTGCCCGTCATTTCCGTCGCGAGCGGCCAGGTTGCGACGAGCGCAATCGCCAACGCCCCAATCAGGGTTAAAAAGAGTTCGCGGGCTCGCATCCAGTCAGTGTTCGATTCAGGGCTGTGTGGGGTTTGTGATCGCTGGCCGTGCGCATAGTATCAGAGCATGAACCGCCACCCCGAGATCGAAGTTACGGAGAGCGAGCGAGTATTCGAAGGACGAATCTACGACGTCGTCGTCGAATCGCTGCGTTTGCCCTCCGGCTTGGAACAAAAAATTGCCGTCGTCGATCATCACGGAGCCGTCGCCGTCGCACCGCTCACCGCGGAGGGCCGATTGATTCTGGTGCGCCAGTACCGCCACGCCACGGGCGATTGGTTGGTCGAGGTCCCAGCCGGTCGACTCGAAGCGGACGAGAACACCTTGACGGCAGCCAGACGCGAACTCGAAGAGGAAACCGGCTACCGCGCTGCCAATTGGGAGATCCTCAAAGCCTTCTTTCCCGCACCCGGTTTCTGTTCCGAACTCATCACGCTCTACCTAGCCACCGATCTCGAAGCGGTGCCCGGAGGCGGACTCGAGTGCGATAGCGATGAAGAGTTCAGCTACTTGGAATTGACGCCCCAAGAAGTGCTGGCCAGTGATTGCAAAGACGCCAAGACCTTGCTGGCCGCTGCGCTGCTTCTGGACCGCGCTTCGAAATCCTAATCGCGCGCTTCCACCCTTGGTTGACCTCGAATCGCGAGCGCCACGCCGACGATTTCTCTAAAGCCGCCTTGCCCGGCTCGAGCATGTCCGTTTTCGTCGAGAACGATAAGAGCTCCCGGCGTAGCGATTAGTAGCGCGCCGCGCTCCAACTCGATCCCGTCGCAAGCTCCACTCTGCTCCCACTCAATCACCCATCGTGATCGGCGCCTCGAGCTAAACAATTCCGCCGACACTCCTTTGCCATCGAGCAGCCAAACTCCTTGGTGAACTTCCGAACCAATCAACTTCGTTCCGGCTTTCGAAATGTCGTACAACCCCGCGAGATCCATTTCGGCCGTTATGTGCAGCAACAAACGCTCGGTCAAAATCCACCAGTCCCCTCCGACGGAACAAATGTCGAGCGCCGATTCGATCACGAGCGGACAGTCGACTTGAACCCCGTCTTCGATCAATTCAAATCCATCATCATCTCCGTTGACGAGTAGCTCTCCCTCTCGGTTGACCGCCATGGCTTGAGCGCAATCGAAGGAACAGCTATTCCAGTCGAGCGTTTGAACGACGGGTTGATAGACAGCCGTCACGCCGACGCCATTCGCAAGCGCTCCTCCGACGTGCTTTCCGTTTTGTATTTCCTCGCCACCTGTTCCGCTTAAGTACTGCAACTTCCGCCCCTTCTGGCTCAGCAACCACACCCCACCATCGAGAGTTGCGCGCATGGACAGAAAGTCGTGCATCTCTCCGCGCGCTAACAATTGCCCGTCAACATCAAGTCGCAACCACTCGAAATTGCCTGCGCTTCGCGAAGCCTTCAATGCCGATACCACCCAAATCCCGCCGTTACTCGCCGAAGCGATGGCAATTGGATGCGCAACCGGCACGCACACCCGATGCAATAGCCCGCGATTCAATCCGATCACCGCCTGGGCATCGCGATCCGCCACCCAAAGAACGATCTCATCGTCGGAAGGAGTCTGTGCCTCCGTCCACCACGACCGCGCACCCAGCGAAACTCCCACCGCCAACCCAAGAGCGGCCCGTCTATCCATTCGTAAATTATCCATGTCAACGGATAGACGTTCGAAAACAGAATCAGTAACGGGTGAGCAGGGAATTCAGCCTGCTGCCCTTCAACGTAAACGAATTCCCGAACGCACCGAGTAGCGATCC
>JBLINP010000389.1:0-3431 GCA_047639415.1 Planctomycetota bacterium
GACGGTGCGCTCAGGCAAATGATCGTTCCCGGCGTGCTCGCCATCGCTGCTCCCATCGCAGTCGGTTTCTGGAGCGTCGAAGCACTCGGCGGCCTCCTGGCTGGTGCACTCGTCACCGGCGTCATGATGGCTATCTTCATGGCCAACGCTGGCGGTGCTTGGGACAACGCGAAGAAGTTGATCGAGGGCGGCGCTCACGGTGGCAAGGGCTCTCCTTCCCACCACGCAGCCGTGATCGGCGACACCGTTGGTGACCCCTTCAAGGACACCTCGGGCCCGTCGCTCAACATCCTGGTCAAGCTGATGACCGTCGTGAGCCTGGTCTTCCTGCCTTGGTTCATCGGCTAAGCGACTTGTAAACACACGCGCGGCGGTTTCCGGTTCACGGAGGCCGCCGCGCTCCCATTTCCGAAGAGAAGCACGATGGGAAGCGGTTTGATACCCTTCCCTCCAGTCGAGGCGCGCATGAGCCGCTCGACTCAAAAGAGGATATTCCAATAGACGCGAAGAACTTGGCCATCGAGGCCGCACATCTGGCCGATCAAAAAAAGGCCACCGACATTCGAGTTGTCGAAGTCACTGAACAATTCGGCATCGCCGATTTTTTCGTCATGGTCACTGCGAACAGTCGTCCGCAGGCGAAGGCTATCTACAACGAAATTCACATGTCGCTCAAAGAGCGCGGCATGCAGCACCGCCCCGTTGAGGGCGCGGAACTCGGCTGGTGGGTTTTGCTCGATTACGGCGCCGTCGTCGTGCACATCATGCAAACCGAAGCGCGCGAGTATTACGAGCTGGATCGCTTGTATGCCGACAGCCCTGAAGTCGACTGGCAGTCCGCGCGGACCGACTCCTCGGCGGAGACGGCTTAGTACGCGCTGGAGGAAGCGTGCATTCAACGGAGCGCTATCCACACGGCCAGCCCAACGAGGGTGGAGCCATCGCTCCAATCGCGCACGAACAAGGTCGCGACCTGCTCGCTTGGTTTTGCTTCATCGCGACCTTCGCGTTCTACCTGCTGTCCATCGAAGTCAAATCTGACGGACAACTGCTCGGCAACGACGCGCTCCCCTACGCGTATCAACTCGCGAATGGAATGCCGGGGGGACTCTTCAACGCGGCGCACTTGCTGTTCCATCCGCTCGTGCTCGGCATCGCCAAATTGCTGGCCTACTTGCCCGCCTTTGAGTTCAACGAACTGACGGTTCTCTTTGCGCAACAGTGCCTCTCGGCAGCCGGTGGCGCGTTGTCCGTCGTCATGGTTTTGCGATTCGCCAAGCGCTGCGCAGGAAGGTCCGCCGGGATTTGGATCGCCGCAATTTACGCCTGCTGCTACAGCAACTGGTTGTACTCAGCCGTCGGCGAGACCTATGCGCCCGCGACTGCCTTTGTCGCCGTGCTCCTCGTTCAAGCCGCCGAAGTTCGCCTTGGATGGCGCCGCGAAAACGTTTTGGCATTGACCGGCTGGTTATTTTTGGCGGTGTGCCTGCGCCAGGACTCAGTGCTCGTGATTTGCGCGCTGCCGTTTCTCTTGCAACCTAAAACCTCTCTCACGGTCATCGGCGCGAGCGGCGCTCTCGCGTTTCTCTTCTACGTCACCGCTTGGTCCATGGCCGATCTCGACCAACCCTTTGTGAGCTGGCTCCGCAATTTGAGCGAAGCGGACATTTGGGGCAACGCACCGACTTTCGAATCCCTCAGCTTGGCGACAGGTTTGATCGCGGCATCGATTCACAGCGGAATCATCCACCTCCACCAAGCCTTCGCAGGGCGCATGGAGTGGAGTTCGCTCAGCATTTGGTCGGCGATACTTTCGATTTCAGTTCTCGGCATGCTTAGCTTGCTACCCAGCGAGCGAACGCGCGCCACGAAAACAGTCTTGGCGGGATTCGCCCTCTACTTCGTCGTTCGCTTCGGCTTCTTCACTTGGTGGCAACCCGCCAATCTCGAGTTTCACAACGGCACGTTATTGCCAGTCACGCTGATCGCCGTTTTATTGCTTCGGTCGAATGTCCGCAGAATGCCGACTTGGCCGCTTCCGCTCGCGTTCGTTCTGATCGCAGTCGGAAACCTAACCGCCTTCGTGCTTCCCAATCGGGCAATGGCCGTTTCGCTCGACACCGCCACTGCCGTCGAAGCCGTTGGTCCCGGCGGAATGATCGTGGCCTTGAACGCGAATCAGTATCACGCCCTGCTGCGCGAACCGCCGAGCAATGTCACGGTCGTCGATGGCGTCGACATCTTCGTGCGCAATAACCTCGAGCGCTTGCCGGCGCTCATGGAAACGATTCAAACGCATATCGAAAGCGGGAAGCCGGTGATGCTTCTGCGAGAACTCGGCATTTGGAGTCGCATGGGCTTTCCCGAACGGCCGATCAACATGACCGCCATCGATAAATTGGTTCCGCTCTATCGTTCGCGACCGCTGCTGAACGACGAAGGCGATCCCTGGGCACTCATACTCGAACCGTGACCGACACTCCCCAACAATCAACCGGCCAAGCTTCCGAGCTTGCCAGCCCGCAAGTCGCCACGCTTTCGCCGCAAGCGAAACGCACGCTCGAAATCTTGGGCGTGATTCTGATTTTGATCGCCGCCATGGTTCCGCGCATGCGCGATTTCGGCGAGGGCTTTGACCGCGAGTTTGATGGCGCGCAGGGAGCGAGTTTTGCGATCTTCGCGGTCAACTACGAGCGCTTGGGAGTCGGCACACACCTCGGCTATCCCGTCCACGACGTCGACCTCGTCGAGGATATGGAAGCCAATGCCAAAGACATCACGCTCTACGCCAATCATCCGCCGGCCGTTTCGCTCACGATTTGGCTAGCGGCCAAACTCATGGGTCCGGCGGGTTGGAACGAAGCGTGGAAAGCAGATCGCGCACCGGAGGGCTTGGCGCCCGTGATGCGCATGCCTTTCCTACTCGCGCACTTAGGCAGTTTGGTTCTGCTTTATCTCGTCGTTCGGAGCGTCAGCAATCAGAGACGCGCCATGATCGCCTTGGCTGTGATGGCAGCGATTCCCGTCTCGATCATCTACGCCACGATCGTCAATTACGAAAACCCCGTGCTGCTCTTCGTGCTGGCCGCCGCATTTTTCCACGTGCGCTTCCTTCAACGTGGCAAGCGCGCCGACCTCATCGGCTTTGGTCTGTGTGCGCTGTTCGGATGCGCGACGACGTTCTTCCACGTCTTCTATCTGCCCGGCCTCACCATCCAGGCTTTCCTGCGAAACAAACGCCGCGCTATACAACTGGCAGTCTCCGCAATCATCGGACTGCTCGTACCGCTCGTCGCGCACGCGGTGATGTCGGCACGCAGTTTGGCGAACATCGATCAATCGCCGAGTCGACTCTCAAATCGCATCAACTCGATGCTCGAGCCCTTGTTTGACGGCAGCATCCCCATCACGCAATGGGCGAGTTATCAGTG
>JBLINP010000390.1:0-3415 GCA_047639415.1 Planctomycetota bacterium
CTTACCGGAATGGATCGCGCCTACTTGAAAGCTCACGTGGCGGAAACGTTGAGTGATAAAGCGACCTCGACGGTGGCTGGCACCGATATTGTGGCCTCCGTTGAACGCGTATTCAGCCACGCCGAAATCGAAACACGCGACGCTCGATCTTGGCACACGATCATGCGCGCTTTAGGCAACAGAAAAACGCCTTTGGATTACGGGCTGGAGGGCTCGCCGAAGGAAGCTCGTCGCAAAGCGGCAATTGCACGTGCGCTCACGCTCGACCCAAATGCCAAACCTAAAAATGGTCCGACGCAGCGATGACCAAACGCACGCTTAACGGTGAACTTATTTTGGCCGGACATCGCGTTCGGGCGCTTTCGATTGGCGGTCAAGAAACCTGTATCGACCTTCCCGATCTCAAGGTCGCTTTCGATGTTGGCCGTTCGCCGCAATGGTTGACTCACCGGAAGACGATTCTCTTTACGCATTCGCACGTCGATCACATGTCGGGCATCATCTCGCATTGCGCGATGCGGGGCTTGTTGAACGTTGCTCCGCCCACGTACGTCGTTCCGCGAGAAAGCGTTGCGGGGCTCGAGCTGGCCTTCAAAGCTTGGCGTCTACTGGATGGCAGCGACCTCGCTCATGATTTGGTTCCGATTGGTCCCGGTGATGAGTATCCGTTGTCTCCGCGCTTATTCGCACGAGCGTTTCGCTCACACCACAGCGCTCCGTGTCAGGGCTACGTACTCGTCAGCGTGAACAAGAAGTTGAAGCCCGAGTATCGCGAGCTTTCATCCGAAGCCATTAGAGATTTGCGTTTGGATGAGGGCGTGGAGGTCTCCGAGGAAGTTCAGCAAGCCGAAGTCGTTTTCGTCGGAGACACGCGGATCGAAGTTGTCGAGCAAGAACCTGTGGTTCGAACCGCACGCTTGTTGATCTTGGAAGTGACCTTTCTCGACGATCGTGTTTCGATTGAGCAGGCGCGCGAGATGGGGCACATTCACTTGGATGAAGTCATCGAGCGGACCGATCTCTTCGAGAACGAGGCGATACTTTTTACACATTTCAGTGCGCGGTATCGTGCACCGGAAATTGCTAAAATACTGAAGGACAAGTTGCCGCCCAGTTTGCGAGAGCGCGTGACTCCGCTGCTCACGGGACACGGCCCGATGGAACTCTGAGAAGGGCCAAGCCTCTACGGCTGTTCTCGCCCTTGCTGTATAGTTTCGCCCTCGCGGTCCGACAGGGCCGATTTGCCCCTACTAATATTATGGTTCGACTCAATCGCATTTATACAAAGACCGGAGATGACGGGACGACCGGGCTCGGCAGTGGCGAGCGGCTTCCCAAGCATCACTTACGCATCGCGGCCTACGGGACCGTTGATGAGCTTTCGTGCGTGCTCGGTCTCTTGATCGCAGAGGATCCCGAGTCGCGTTGGTTGGAGGAGATTCGGCGTCAGCAAAACGAGTTGTTTGATGTGGGAGCCGATCTCTGCGTACCGGGTGAAGGTGGCGAGAAGCTACGTATCAGACCTGCGTATACGACGCGCCTTGAAGAATTGATCGACGAACTCAACAAGGACTTGGAACCGCTGAAGTCTTTCATCTTGCCCGGCGGTACACGCGCTGCTGCTCACCTGCATATGGGACGAACGGTTTGTCGTCGTGCGGAGCGCTTGGTCAGTGAATTGGCGGCCCTGCCGGAGGAAGCGGGACGCGTGAACGGAGAAGTCTTGCGCTATCTAAACCGTTTGTCCGATTTGCTTTTCGTAATGTCGCGCGCCGCGAATCTGGAGAGTGGTGGCGACGTGCTCTGGCAGCCGGGCGAGACTCAAAAGTAGAGCCGTGTTGGAACTTCGGTACGAAACACCAGCCACCTGGGCCAAGCAGGCTTTGGCCGAACCGCTTGCACTTTTAAGCGACCACGCACATTGCGAACTGCGAGCGGCGTCATCCGCACAGGGCTTGATCACACGCAACCCCTCAATCGGCGGTCTGGTCGATAGTCTGTCGCGCCTAGCGCTCGAGGAGATGCGTCACTTTCGACAAGTGATCGCGTTGCTTTCCGATCACGGCGGCGAGTTGCTTTGGGCTCAACCCAATCCCTACGTTGAGAATCTGATCAACAGCACAAAGGCTTCGCGTGGCGCGGTCTTGCTCGATCGACTTTTGGTTGCAGGCCTCGTCGAGTTACGCAGTCTGGAACGCTTTGACTTGCTGGCCTCCGAAGCGAAGGATACTCGAATACGTGCTTTATATGCCGAATTGGGGCCTTCGGAGGCTGGGCATGCGACCCTGTTTTCGCGACTCGCCGAGGAACTATTCGCGCTGGACAAGGTCCGCTCGCGGGTCGATCAAATGTGTGATCTCGAGGCCGAAGTCGTTTCGAAATTGACTTTCGCGCCGCGCATGCACTCCGGCGTTTATTGCGCCTGAGCTTCGGCGACCGCTTGACGAACGTAAACGTCCGGATCGGTTTCGAGTTCACTAAGTCGACTACTGAATTCGGCATACGCTTGTAAGCGGCTGACGTCGATATTCGACTCCTGAGGCATTGGCTGTAAGCGGCTGAGGGCGATAATCGACTCGCGACGCACCGACGCATTCGTGTCGGACAGCCGATCCATTAGGTGGTGCCGCAGCGCCTCGTCGCGAAGAACGCCGATCGACCAAATTGCAGCGAGCTCCACGCGCAAGCCCGGATCTTTGAGCCAAGTCTCGGTCATGGTTGTGGCCAGTTCGCCCCTCGACTTGATTCTTCGGGCGGTTTGATAGATCGCTTCCGAGCGAACACTTACTCGTGTGTCCGTGGTCTTTGATAACCAAACTTCATCGCTGATCTTTCCGTATTCCTCGATCAATTTCGGCGGCATAAAGCGGCGTTCGAATCGCCTTGGGTCGTAGAGAATGCTCAGTTTGTAGTCGGCTCTAAGGATCTCGTCGGCAAACAGCAGGCTGGAGCCGCTAAGATGAACGGATCCCAATCGAACGGCGATGTTGATGTTTAGATTGCTGCTTCTCTTCGATTGCGATTCGTTCTTTACATGGGCCATAAGCCCATCCTCTGCCTTGCTGAACGTTATGGTCTTTG
Organism: Planctomycetota bacterium; assembly: GCA_047639415.1. Classification (GTDB taxonomy): domain Bacteria; phylum Planctomycetota; class UBA1135; order UBA1135; genus OFTM34. The sequence continues at coordinate 3,082 of JBLINP010000390.1, forward strand.
GAAAGTCGCTGCCGTCTGTTTCCTGAAACTCCCGAGGCAATAGGAAATTTTTCTTGGCTGATAAATCTTCGGCAGGTTCAGCCAACAATTCTTCAATGAGCGTTTCGAACTCTTCGCGCAATTGAAGGTAGGCATCTCCCGTGGCGGGACCGGTGAAGCCCGAGTGAAGAGCGCGCACGCTTCCGTCTTGGCGCAAGAATATCGTGGTGGGGTAGGAGCGCACGAAGTCGAGGGCTGGAAAGGCCCGCGTCGCTCCGGTCTTGTCCGCGGTCCCGGCGATGAGCACGGGATAGTTAACGTCATTGCGCTTCAGGTACCGGCGAACTTGGCCTGC
>JBLINP010000391.1:0-3414 GCA_047639415.1 Planctomycetota bacterium
AAACACCACGAACGACCGGCAGTGCCGGTCGTTCGTGGTGTTTGGTCCGCGTGTTCATGAATAATCCGGGCTAGTTCGTCGACGACAATCGAACCCGAACCAGCGTCGACCAAGCCATCGAACTTCGATCGCTTCGTTCGGCTTTCGAACTGCTCAGTCTCGTCACCCGCTTCGCTGTAGCTTTCGCAGAAAACTTCGCAATACAAGAGTGGTTGCCCACTCTCAGCATCGACGAGTTCGACGCGCAGTATGGCTCGATCGCCGTCGGGCGGAAGCGCTCGTCGGCTCCCCGAAAGCTCCGTGGAATCCGGAGCATACGGCTTCAACGGCTTATCGAAGCTATTCGTGGTCAACGGAGTTACGGTCGTCGGCGAATTGAGAGGTAAACTCGCATCCTGCGGCCCCCCTTCGAAGCCAAGAGTGTCGCCTGCCAGAGGACTTGAGACGTTGGAATACTCACCTCGGTTAACGACGTAGACGAGGCAAAGAATTGCGAGGAAGATGGTTGCGAAACCAGAGAGAGCGCGTCGGGAATTCATGGATTCCGGGATGCTACCTGAATTGGTATGCTCCCGCCGCCACGCCTAGAGGTACGCCGTTTCGGTGACTTTGGTGCTGTAGCGAGAAGCTTGGTGGGTTTCTCTTCTCCAATGCGTACGCGCGTACGAGCCTGTAAACTGCTTATGCAGAATAGCTTAGGTGTTGGCGCGTCATGTGCCGATAGAAGCGGTGGAACCGATAGGCAAACAAATTGACAATCGGTTCCTGGGCCATCAGGCTAAGACCATGATCGATCGCGACCTCAGCAAGCCTCTCGCCAAACTGGCTGCCCAATACCCGGTGGTTACCCTGACCGGCCCCCGTCAGGCGGGGAAGACCACGCTCTGCAAGTCGAGCTTTCCGGGGAAACCCCACGTCTCGTTGGAGGCGCTCGATACACGGGATTACGCGTGCCGCGATCCGCGCGGTTTTCTGTCCGATTATCCGGACGGAGCGATCCTCGACGAACTTCAGAACGCTCCCGAATTGCCGAGCTATATTCAGGGCATCGTGGATGAAGACCCGACACCGGGCCGATTCATTCTCACGGGCTCGCAACATTTCGGCTTGACCCAAGCTGTCTCGCAATCGTTGGCTGGGCGAACCGCAGTCTTGCATCTCATGCCACCGAGTTATGGCGAGTTGAAACGCTTCGATCACTATCCACAAAGTCTGGACGAGGTGATTTGGGCGGGAGCCTATCCCCGCATTCACGATCGTGGACTTGAGCCCGCGCAATGGTTGAGCGATTACGTTCTGACTTACGTGCAACGCGACGTGCGTTCAATCACCAACGTGACAGATCTCGAAGCCTTCACCTCGTTCACGAAACATTGCGCGGGGCGAACGGGTTGCGAAGTCAACTTTTCGGCACTTGGGAGCGATGTCGGTATCGCCCACAACACGGCGCGCGCCTGGCTCTCCGTGCTCGAAGCAAGTTTCTTGGTCTTTCGAATTCCGTCGTGGCAAAGAAATGTTCGCAAACGTCTTCTTAAAGCTCCGAAACTGCATTTCGTTGACTCGGGTCTCGCGTGTTACTTGCTGGGCATTACCGATCCCGGACAATTGAGATATCACCCCTTGCGTGGAGCGTTGTTCGAGAGTTGGGTGGTGTCTGAAATTTACAAGTCGCGTTTGCATCGTGCGCTCGAACCCAGGCTGCGGCACTACCGCGATGCGAAGGGATTGGAAGTCGATTGCATCGTCGAGTCCGAACAGAAAACCTATCTCGTCGAAGCGAAGTCTGGCGCAACCATTCGAACCGACGATTTCGGCGCGGTTCAAAAGTTGGCCGAACTGATGACGACGGTTGCCGACGTTCATGAAACCGAGCTGTATGTCGTGTCCGGTGGGGATCTAGGTCAAAGCGGAAGTCGCGGGAACGCGCTCCCCTGGAATGCCATCGATCGCGAATGGTAGTGTCGAGCTTCGATTTGATTAGAGCTCATGGCTAATTAGAAAGGCCTCGACCCACTTTGCTCATCGCAAGCGGGCCACGGCCTTTTGATTAAGACGGACGATATCCGCCTTCAGCTTGTGCTCCGTTCTGCAGGCAGAGATTCACGCCGCGGGCGCTTTCGAAGCGTGTGGCGACATCGGCCCCGTTGGCGATTTTCCAGAACGCTTTGACGTAATCGGCTTTGACGTTCTTGTACTGGAGGTAGAAGGAGTGCTCCCACATGACGAGAACGAAGGTTGGGATGGTGGTGCTGGCTAGGTTCCTCGCGAGCTTGTCGATCAGGCTGCGGGTGGGGCAGATTATGATTGCCGTTCACAGCAGCTACATGTCGAGGACAAGCGAATTTGCCGAGAGCGAGCTTCCCACCACGAACTGGAGTGTGTGACCGAGATTCTTCAAGAGCAGCGAGCGCCTCGCGCGACAGGATGACCCAAAAAAAACCCGCGGCTCGCTACTAATTGCAGCGGGCCACGGGGTTGAGGAGAGGTTGAGGGGTTTCTTAGAACCCGGGAACCTTCTTGGCTTGGGAGTAGAGGCCGTAGGTAACCACGAAGCCGATGACCAGCACGACGCCGATGGTTGTCAGCAGGTCGTAGTTGAACATCATCGGCTGGCCGACGCCGACCATTAACAGGAGTAGGGGCACGGACATGTAGGTGTTGTGCTTGGAGCGCAATCCAGCCATTCCGACGTCGCCCGGAATGGGCGCTTCACCGTTCTTGATGGCGGTGATGATGCGATTCTGTGCGGGCCAAATACGCATCCAGACGTTGGCGGCCATTGCGGTACCAAAGAGTCCAGCAACGTGGATGTATGCCGCGCGATCGGAGAAGCCGAGCTGGGAGCTCAAGTAGTAGGCATAACCCACAGTGATGCCGGCCCAAATCACCACGGCAACCGTGTGAAGCTTCGCCATGGCTTTGAAGAGTATGTCGTAGACGAGGAAGCCCACGAACAGGCCTGCGAAGGCAGGACCCCAGTCAGCAGGGGTCGGCGCCGCGTGTTGACCATCGAACAGATTAGCTCCGTCGTAGCCGTGGTAGTAAACGAGGAACAGGAGCAAGACTCCGGTGATCCAAGTGAACGCAGCACCCCACCGGAACCAGTACAAGGCTCGGGGCATCAGTTCCGGGATCACCTTCTTCTTCGTCTCTCCATCCATGGTGGGAGCGAAGGCGGAGTTGACCCAATTGAAGAAGTACAAAATTCCGATCCAGAGAACGCCGGCTCCGAAGTGCAGCCACCGGTCGCCCAACTCGAATAGTTCCATTTGTCTATGCCCGCAAAAAAGGTGTGGAGAGATTTCGAAAAGCTGGAACCGACCACCACGGACGACCCAGCGTTTTCAGTGAGTATTAAGAGCCGGTACTATGCATGAAGCCCCCGGCTCAATGCAACCAGAACCGCACCGGGAA
>JBLINP010000392.1:0-3365 GCA_047639415.1 Planctomycetota bacterium
CAAACCGGGTGGATTTGACGGTTTCGGATAACCGAACAATTGGTTACTGGTTTGGGCTCTGAATGTAGAGTTACGAGCGATCGGAGCGGCCGGTCCGACTTTTCTTTTCCTCACCTGGGTTAGCTTCGCTGTCCTATGATCGTCTTCCGACTGGGCAGTAAAGAGTCATCATGATTACCGGTTTGATTTTTGCGATGCTCGCCTCAGCGGAGGGGGCGAATAAGCTCGAGAGGATCGACTTCGCGCGCGATGTGCGACCGATTCTCGAAGAGTCGTGTTTTCGTTGCCACGGTCCACACGCCAAACGCATTCGTGGTGGGCTGATGATGGCGGGGCGGGAGTCACTGCTAATGGGCGGCGATAGTGGTCCGGCGGTGATTGCTGGCGACACGGAGAACAGCCTGCTCCTCCGAATGGTTCGATACGAGAGCGATGATTTTGAGATGCCGCCGACAGAGCAGCTCGATCCCGCGAAGGTGGAAATTTTGGAGCGCTGGATATCGGAAGGCGTCGTGTGGCCTGGCGGAGATGCCGGTCCTTCGGATCGGCGTGATATCGATTTGGATGAAGGGCGAGAGTGGTGGGCATACCGGCCCGTCGAGCGGCCAGAAGTTCCCGAACTCAAAAATTCGATTCGGCGTACTGAAGCCATTAACGGAATCGATTTGTTCGTGGGAGCGAAACTTGAAGAGGTTGGCCTCGAAGCCGCACCTCTGGAACAAGAACGGCTGCTCGTACGCCGGCTGTATATCGACCTGCTGGGAATTCAACCGAGTTTGGCCGAGCTTGAGGCTTATCTACAAGACGAGCGCGCGGATAAGTGGTCGCGACTGATCGATGCACTGTTAGAACGACCACAGTACGGCGAACGTTGGGGGCGGTACTGGTTAGATGTCGTTCGTTACGCGCAAACCAATGGATACGAACGCGACGAAGAGAAACTTTTCATTTGGCGTTATCGCGATTACGTGATTGACGCTTACAACGCGGACAAGCCCTACGATCAGTTTTTGCTTGAACAGCTCGCAGGGGACGAGTTGGAGGAGGTTACCGAAGAGAGTTTGATCGCGACGGGGTTCTATTCGCTTGGCATGTGGGATACGGAGCCGAACGATCCCGAACAGGCGGTGTTCGACGCACAAGACGATGTGCTGCGCACGATCAGTGAAGGCATGCTCGCGGTTTCAGTCGGTTGTGCGCGTTGCCATGATCACCGATTCGATCCCGTGCGCCAGAAGGATTACTTTTCCTTGCTCGCGTTCATTCGAAACGTGGAGCCGTTCGCTAAGCCAAAGTTCAATCTCAAGTCGGGAACGCACAGGTTGATCAGTTCCGATGCGAAGACTCGAGAGGATTGGCTGCGGGGCCGGAGGAATTCGGCACAGGAGATAAAACTCCAAATGAAGAAGATTCGCGCCACCCGTCTCTCTGCTTATATCAATGAAAACCTTGATGAGCTAATTGCTGCACGGCCTGAGTTGCGAGACTTTGACCCAACTGGAAGGAGCGTCAACGAACTCGCCAAGACATTGAAGGTCAGTCAGGCAATGGTCAGGCGTGACCTTACCATTGCGGACCGAACTGATTACTTGCTGCTCGACACCGATTTTGAACAGCTAACGGACTCATATACCGGTGAATTTAAGTGGTTGATGGCCGTTTCGGAAAGCGGTACCGAGCCGGTATCGACTCACGTGTTACGTCGCGGAATGGCATCTGCTCGTCTTGAGTCGGTGAGTGCCAATTTCTTGCCCGTGATGTGCGACGATGACGAAAGCGCGCTACCAAGTGTCGAACCCAATTTAGTGCTAGAAGCTCCCGAACGATCTACTTCGGGACAGCGATTAGCTCTGGCGAAATGGATTGCCGATCCGAAACATCCGTCGACTGCACGCGTCATGGTTAATCGCATTTGGCAAGGGCACTTTGGCGAAGGATTGGTTCGTACGCCCGACGACTTCGGCACTCAAGGCGAACGACCGAGTCATCAGAAATTGCTCGATTGGCTCGCGAGCGAGTTCGTCGCTGGCGGTTGGAGCGTCAAATCGCTCCACCGACTGATTTTGAACTCGGCGACTTACCGACGAAGCTCGACGTTCGAATCGGAGCGTGCATCGAGTGTGGATCCCGGCAACCGATTGTTGTGGCGTCAAAACATGCGAAGGTTCGATTCCGAATCGCTGCGAGATTCCATCTTGGCGGTGTGCGGAGAATTGAACTTGGACAGTGGTGGGCGCGGCTTTTTTCCAGCATTGAGCCTTGAAGCGATATCCGGTAGTTCGCGTCCGGGCGGAGGCTGGGAGAAATCATCCGAAGCAGAGCGCAATCGACGCGGGGTCTATACGTTCGTCAAACGGGGCATGTCGGATCCGTTTCTGGCGACCTTTGATTTGCCGGACCCGAGCTTCACTCGCGGGCGGCGCGACTCAACGACGGTAGCCAATCAAGCTTTGACGTTACTCAACGGCGCTTTCACCAATCGTGTTGCAGAGAGCCTCGCTCAGAGTTTGATCGAGGAGTTTGGAAGCGATTTACCGAGTTTGGTTCGAGGCGTTTACGAGCGAGTTTTAGTTCGTGAACCGAATCCCGCGGAGATGGACATCGCTACAAAGTTCATCGCAGATCAAAAGCACGGCTTTGCCGCGGTGGCTCCGCGGTTGACATTTCGAAGTTCGATTCCTAAACGCGTCGAACTGCTGTATCTGCGCGAGCTAAGTGGCGATGATATGTTGTCGGCGCCGCGCGAAGCTTGGAATACGTATAGCGGTGAGTGGGGCAACGGATACAACAAGACGCTCGAGGTTGACCCGGTTCGCGGACCATTTGCTGTGCTTAGGCAGCCTAAGTTCACCAATGGTCGTGTTAGCTTTGGCCTGCAATTTGAGAAGGGTTGTGAGCAGGTAAGCTTTCTACTCCGTGCTCGTCCAAAGGGAGAGTTAGTCGCAGCGATTAAGGTTGTGTTGGATGTGGGCGCGCAAGGCATTCGACTGATTCAGGTCCGCCCCGGCGAAACGATGCCACTGACACTCGAACTAATTCCGTGCGAACTCATTCCGGAGCGCCGTTATGAAATCGGTCTGCAAATCTTCAATTCGAATGTCATAGTCGCAATCGATGGAGAGCAAAAAATGTCATTCGATGGAAGCGATCTTGACCCGCCGATATATCGCGGTACCGGTCGATTCGGAATCTCCTGCGAGGGTGCCGCGGTACACTTGGATAAGTTGACGATTCAGGCCGACCAAAAAACCACGAACGTGGTGCCCGATGATCCTGGTTCGCCGCTGAAAAGAGCGCTGGCACTCTTTTGCCAAACAGCGTTCAGCCTTAACGAGTTTTTGTACGTGGATTGATGATGAGTAACG
>JBLINP010000393.1:0-3361 GCA_047639415.1 Planctomycetota bacterium
CGTCCTCGACGACCTTACAAGGTCGTCTGCGGGGGCAAGTATCTGCAAAGTGCCAGCAGGAACCAATTCGAGGCGTTTTGCCTCGCGGTTCATGAATAATCCGGGCTAGGCAGCTTGACTTGCTTTGTCGCATTGAAATTTCCGTCGTTGCGCCCAACGGCAGAAGTTTGAACGATCGTTGAATCGCAAGGCAGCTCCACCTCGAGATCGTTATTAGCGTCCCTACTCCCTACACATGGACACCGAGAATCCGAAAAACGTCAACTACGCTTCCAGATCATGCCATCAGCGGTATCTTCGAGCGTGATTCCCATCTCATCGAGTTCATCGCGGATACGATCGGCTGCCGTCCAATCTTTGCCTTCGCGCGCGGCTTTGCGTGCCGCAATCAATGTTTCTACCTCAGCGGCAAAGGTGTCATCGAGACCTTCTCGATCCATTTCGAGCACGCCCAGTACGTCCTCGACTTTGCGCAAGAATTCGAGAGCTTCATTCGAAGCTTCGGCACCCATGGGCTGTTTCTCAACCGCCGAACGCAGAACGAATAACGCCGCTATCGCCTGGGGCATAGCCAAATCGTCGTTGAGCGATTCTTCGAACTTCGTGACCGCGGTTCTAAGCACTTCTCGATCGCGGTCTGTCGAAGCCGCGCCGTCTTCAGCCGAACGTTCCAATCTCTGAACGAGGTCATCCAGCTTCGAAAGCGCCGACTGCGACTCTTTCAAAATGTCCCACGTAAAGTTGAGCGGTTGACGGTAGTGGCCGCGAATCAAGCAGAAGCGCAGCGCGCGAATGGAGTAGCCGCGCTCCTCAATATCGTCGAGCGTGTAGACGTTGCCCAAGCTCTTAGACATCTTGCCGCCATCGACCTGCAGGAACTTGGCGTGCATCCAATAGCTCGCAAAGGTCTTGTCGGTGAACGCTTCAGTCTGCGCAATCTCGCATTCGTGATGCGGAAAGACATTGTCCTCGCCGCCCGTATGCAAGTCGATTTGATCGCCGAGATGCTTGCGCGCCATCGCTGAGCATTCGATATGCCACCCGGGAAAACCATCCGGACCGAATTCGGTCTCCCACTTCATCAAGTGTTTCGGATCACTCTTCCATAGAGCGAAATCGGCGGCGTTGCGCTTCTCCTGATTCACCTCGATGCGCTTACCGGCCTCGAGGTCTTCCACCTTGTTGCCCGAGAGTTCCCCATAGCGAGCGAACTTGTTCACGTCGTAATAAACGTTTCCGCCGACTTGGTAGGCGTAACCCTTTTCGATCAAGCCCTGAATGATCTCCAACATTTCGGGGATGTGATCGGAGGCGCGTGGATAAAGCATGGCCTCGGCGAAATCGAGTGTCTTCAAGTCCTCGAGAAAGTTTGCCGCATAGCCCTGCGAGATAGCCAGTGGATCGCGCTTTTCCCGACGAGCCTGCGCTTCGATCTTGTCCTCGCCCTCGTCCGCATCCTCGAGCAGGTGCCCCACGTCGGTGATGTTCATCACCTGCTTGACCTCGTAGCCGATGTACTCGAGCCAACGTCGCAAAATATCGGCAAAGAGAAACGAACGAAAATTCCCGATGTGCTGGCGGTTGTAGACCGTCGGTCCGCAGTTGTACATCCGCACAACTCCGTCCTCGAGTGTTTCAAAGGCTTCTTTACGGTGGCTTCTCGTGTTGTAAACGACGAAGGTCAAAACTCTTTCCTCAATAGCTGTGGTCTCTGTGACTGCCGACTCGACAGGCGGCGCGTCCGCGAGTATAGAGAGCACCGTGACTAGAAGGCACCCTAGTTTGGAACGACTAAAAATCCTCGGGGGCGGAGCCACGTCTTCCGTGCAACTCGGCCGGCTCACCGAGCCGTATGCCGAGTGGGCGGCGGGCACACAAGTCGCGATCAAGACTCTGCATCCGGAGTTTCAGACGGACAGCGTCGCGCTGGCGGCTTTGGACGAGGAACTGCTCGCCGCGGACGAAGCCAAGCATCCGTCGCTGGTTCGCGCTCTATTCAAGGGATCGGACGAGCACGGCCAGTTCTTGGTGTTCGAGTACATTGCCGGTCGCGACTTGGATGAGCTTTTGGCCGATAGCGGTCCCCTGCCGGAGCCTCGCGTTCGCACCATCGGAGCCGACTTGGCAGGTGCCCTCGCCGCGCTCCATGCTCAAGGCCGCACGCACGGCGATCTAAAGCTCGAAAACGCGCGCCTGAATGACGCCGGTCACACCGTACTCATCGACCTGGGCTTTTCCCGACGCGTCGATTTGAGTCGCGCGACTGATGCCGCCACCACACACGCGGGAAGCCTGCTGTACCTCGCGCCGGAAACCGCACACGGCGAACCGCCTTCGCTGCCTTCCGATGTCTTTGCGCTGGGACTCCTGCTTTACATGCTGGCGACGGGCAGTCACCCCTTCATCGATCCGCACGCAGAAGAGCCATTCGAGGCCAACGAGGCCGATCCCTTCCTGCAGCGACTTGCGAACCTGTATCGCGACGGCTTGTCGCCTGCGTCTTCCATCGTTGTCGAACTCTCACCTTTTTTCGACCAACTGCTCGAGCGCGTACTCTCCCCCTACCCCGGCCTGCGCCCCAGCGCCGAAATGTTGTGCCAGTTGCTCGAACAAGGTGAATCACATTCATGGTGGCGCGAGCGCGTGGCTCGTAGCGAATTGCTCGAGGGTGCAACCGACCATCCCAGAGCCCACCTAACTCAATTAGTAGGCCGCGACTCCGAACTTCGCACTCTCACCGAAGCTCTTAATACTCTTCAACCAGAGAGGACAGATCAAACAGCCAAAGGCGCTGTCGTCTGGATCTCTTCACCAGCAGGAAGCGGAAAATCGCGACTCGTCACCGAGTTCGCCGTCAAAGCTCGAACGGCTTCCAATCCCCCGCTGTATTTATACGGCCGTGCCTCCGAACGGCGCGAGTCACGCCCTCTCGGAACGTTGGTCTCGCTCCTGCGCCGCTGGCTGCAACTTCCACCGAGTGCGAGCATCGGTCCGGCCGGAATCGAACGACTGCAGCGAACAGTTTCACCGCGTGACGCCGAAACGCTCGTCAGCGCGCTCGGTCAAGGCAGCGGCGACCTGCCCCCCGCGCTGCCCAGCGCGATCATCGCTTGGCTGCGCGTCTTGGCTGAATCAAAACGCCTCATCCTCTTTATCGATGACTTGCATCACGCTGGAGAAGCAACCATCGCGACGCTTACCGAACTCGCTCGCGAACTAAGCACCATCGAAATATTGCTCATCCTTGGAATTCGCGGGGAGCACGCCCCGGCCTCTCCTTCTGCAGTAACGCGTTTTAGATATCGTCTCGAAGAATTGGCAAGTCGCGCGAAACCCCTAGCCTTCTTCACGCTCTTCCTTG
>JBLINP010000394.1:0-3309 GCA_047639415.1 Planctomycetota bacterium
AGATTCGCCACGGGCATGGCAGGTTCGATGAACAGCGAGTTACGGTGACGTTCCGCAGGTTTCGCGTAGCGATTCATGGCTGCAGGGTGATGATCCACGACGAACATGTCGACCGCTTGCTTCGGGCCAAGTAAATCGTCGGGCAGCGTGTAGTGAATGGCCTTGCCTGCGCTTCGCGCTTCGAGCCGCGCAGGGGGATTGACGCAAAACTGATCGAGAGGAATCACACCAAAGGCAGCTTGCGTCGAGCTATCCTTCAACTGCTCGGGATCGGGGTCGCTTGTCTCTGAATCACTTCGGTAGCGGTAACTGAATTGAATCGTCACGTTGCGGCGTAAGCGCTGCATAGCGACGGCACCGTTGAGCCAAGTTAGATCATGTTTGAGCGGCTGTTCGTGGCTCGGTGCGATGATGGCCGCACCAACCCAAAGCTCGGCCTGAGCGCCCTTCAACTGACTCATGCCTTTGTAGACCGAATACTTGTTGGACAACTCGAATCGCTCGCGAGCACCGGGAAGGGTAGAGCTGATTAGTGAGTCGAGCGCCGTGCGAGTTCCGGCTTCATCGCGTATCAATACATCGAAGTGATCAACCGCCAAGGTGGCGGGGGAGATGAGCTCGAGTGCAACGCCTTCTTCAATCGCCACGTTCAACAAACGACGCAATGGTTCGGGACCCGGAATGATGTGTGCGACTTCGAGCGGATCGGATTTGGAAGTTCCACTGAGCACTCGGCTGGCCACCGCTCGGTTGCAATTCAACAGTTTCGCGAGTTGGTTGGGGCGGTGAGGGGCTCCCGGGAGCTTGGCCAGAACCGCTCCGATCGTGACGCGCAATTGCGATCCCACCTCCCGAATGCGGTCCTCAATGGAGGGGCTCTTAGCCTCAGCTGGCAAAGGTACTGGCTCCGCGGAGTCGTGTTCGTCTGGCTTCTTCATCCGAGGGGATTATATCTGTCCCACGGATTCTCCGCGAGGGTTCATTTGCTGTAAATGTGCTATAAATAGCGTGGCGTCATGTGCGACGACGGTTAGAAAGGGCAGGTAACTCGGGAGGAAATTCTCCTCTTCGAGCGAACCCTTTGCTCACAAATTGTCCCCAACCCCACATCGGGGTCTCATTAGGCTCGCAAGCAAGCGAGCAATGCTCCCATGAAACCGCGCAATCTGATTCCAGTACTCCTCTCCGTTTGCCTGGCAGGCACTGCCGGAGCCAATGAAGTCAATTTTACCTACGTCGATTTGGGCACCCTGCCGGGAGGCAGCTCCTCGGTCGCCTACGGCATGAACGACGCCCAGCAAATCGTCGGTTGGGCCACCATTCCTGGATGCCTCACAATGAATGGCCTCCAATGCCGCCGCGCCTATGTTTGGGACGACGGCGTAATGACTTCACTCCCGATGCTTCCGGGCGACGAAGACGGCTTTGCGCGCGGGATCAACAACAATGGTTTGATCGTCGGAACTTCCGAGAGTGACGTGCTGTTCGGTTCTGGAACCTACCACGCTGTCTCTTGGAGTGGAGGTCTCGTGAGCGCGCTTCCGGACTTAGGCAATGGAACGAGTTTCGCGCATGACGTGAATGACTCGGGAACCATTGCTGGGCACTCAGTGAATTCCATGACGAGCCGCGACAGCGCAGTGACGTGGAGTGGTGGTCTTGTGACCAACCTTGGAGGGTCCGAACTCGGTCACGATTACAGCCGCTTGCAAGGCATCAACGCAGCGGGACAAACGGTTGGCTTTGGATGGAACCTGTTCAGCCCGAATGATTCGCTCGCATTCAATGGCGCGGAGTGGTTAACGATTGGTGGCACCGACGGTCCGTTCCAAAATTCGGAAGCGAGCGATGTAAACGACAGCGGTATGGCCGTTGGATTGCAGGCTTTTCCGTCAGGTTCTTGGCATGCCGCCGGTTGGCAACTCGGAGTAAAAGGCGCGATTGACTTTGGGACGCTGCCCGGCCTCGATACAGGTGAGATGTACGCGGTTAACAATCAAGGTCTAGCTGTAGGTGCGTCCTATGACGGCGCTATGCCTGGGTCGAATCGCGCAGTCTTGTGGGACGGAACGCAGTTGCTCGATCTCAATGATTTTCTACCTGCTGGCAGCGGCGTGCTGTTGTACGAAGCTCGCGACATCAATGAAAATGGAGATATCGCCGGTACCGCGGTCGCAGGAGGGCAATTCCGTGCTTTCTTGCTTCGACGCGAATCGGCTTGGACGGCCTACGGGCAAGGTGCTTCGCCGGCCAACTCGGTCTCCTTGGACGGAGTTGGATCGAGTTCGATTGGACAGACGCTCGACGTGGTTGCCTCCAATGTAACTGGCGTGATCACGGCCTATATCATTTCGCTCGGAGCGGACAACTACCCATTGCTCGGTGGAGTTGGTTTGGTAGACGCAACTTCGATCGTGCTGTTCCGCTTTAGGCAAGTGAATGCTGGCGAGTCAGTTCTCAAGTTGAACTTCCCCAACGATCCCACGTTAGTGGGGGCCGCCATATTTGCGCAAACCGCATCCGTGGTCACTTTGGACCCCGACGTATGGGAACTTTCGAACGGACTTGAGATTCCGATCTGCGAATAGAGACTATTAGGAGGTTGCTCGTCATCGCGGCGCGTCGGATGCTCTCCGGTGCGCCGCATTTGTTTTATACGAGACGCGTAGCCTGTTTACTTTGAATCCACAAACGGACTGACAAGCGGTTGCTGTTTGTTTTCAAACTTGGTCGTCATCGATACAACCCACCACTCGCCGTCAATCTCGACGAGCTGAAAACTATCGACGCCGCGGGCCTTGGGCAAGTCGCTCGGCTCGGCGTGTCGCGGTTGGAAAGTCACCATGGCGTGGGCTATATCGCCGAAGCTTTGAATGTGCGTCTTCAGAATGTCCTCATAGATCCCGCGCTCCTGAATGCTTTCGCTGTTCACGAAGATTTCGAAGTCAGCGAAGAATTTGTCCAGGTCATCGATCGTCCGCGTCTGACCAGGAGTTGTCGGTTGGACGAAGATCGCTTGGGGGAGAAAGAATAGAGACAGCAGTTCAGTGCTGAACGCTTCGCCCGGCTGGAATGAAAAGGCCTCGTAGAGAGCATCCAGTGTTCCTTTGACGGTCGTGCGGCCTTGGTCGCGAGAGCCGGAATCTGTCTCTGCGCCCAGTTTCTGCCCCGTCGGCGAAGTCGCTCGCTCCGTTACGACGGAAGAGGTGGTCAATGGTAGTGCAATCGAAAGGGAGGCAATTACCAAGGTCGCCAAGTGCGGAGTGGACAGCATGAAATCAGTTGGGTTGGCGTGAAGTGGAGTGGAGT
>JBLINP010000395.1:0-3289 GCA_047639415.1 Planctomycetota bacterium
CATCGCGCTCGTTACCGAGGTCGATGACGTGGGAGGCGACTACGGTGCCGAGGATGGCGTTGTCGGTGAGGGTGGTCATCTCGGTCAAGCTCAGTTGCTTGATCTGAGCAAGGCCGGCTGCGCTGCCGAATGCCAGAGCGAGGATCGCTAGTAGGAGGGATTGCTTCTTCATAAACCTAGTTTTGGAGGCAAAAGGGATGGCCGCATGGGGGGCCGTCGGATGGGAGAGGTTCGCTTCGTCGGTGATCTGCTCGAGCCGGAAAGGGGGGCTGGAGAGGGGGGCTGGGCCAGCGGGGCTCAGGCCTGGATCTTTGACGCTAAAAAGGGAGCTGGGGTTCCCGAGACTGCTGGCGGAATTGAAAAGGGACAAGCCTCTTAGCTCGCGTGAGCTAAAAACGGAGCCCTAATCTCGACTTTTAGGGTCTAGGACCGTCTTGCACGCGAATGTGCCCGGGGATCGAGTGGACCAAGATTGGCCAGTTCGCCGCAATTAAATGGGCTGTTTGGGTGCTCGCGCAGCATCGGCGAGTCCCGAGCTCACTGCGTGGCGGACGACATTTCCAGCAGCTCATCGTCTTCGGGATCGAGTGCGAGCGCCTGTTGCAACCAGCTCGCTGCGTCTTCGGATTGGAGGCGATGGGAGATGACGGCGGCTCGTCGAACGACATCCCAACGGCCACTTTGAACGGCGTTGGCCTGGCGAAGGTAATCGAGTGCAGCCGCATCCCGATCGTGGTCCTCCTCCCACTTCGAGCATAAAAGCATCAGCGTGATGTCATACAGATCGGCTTCGATGAGCTTTGGAAGTCGCTTCGAAACTTCCTCGTCCATGTCGAACTCCATGTAAGCCGCGACGACGGCATAGTCGAGTTCGTACCAGGGGGAGTGCGCTTCCGCGACGGGTTTAACGAATTCCAAAATCAAATCGGGAGAGCGCACATCGCGCAGTGTTCGAGCGATTTGCTCCCAGAACAAACGGACATCGGAACGAACCACTTTTGAATTGAGAGCTTCCTCGCGAAGGCTACTGAGCATTGCGTCGGTGAACTCAATGCCTTGCGCCCAATCTCCAAAGGGACTCACTTCCGACTGCGCGCCGTAGTGAAGTGCCAGTGCGTTCATCCACAACTCGTTGTCGGTGCCTTTTGAAGCTTCGGCCAACCTTTCAAACAAACGAGATCTTGAGCGGTGCTGTCGTTGGTACCCGCGCGATCTCAAAGTTGAAAGACCGGTTGGTGAACCCAATCGACTGGCACCTTGAACGGTTAGATTGTTTGCTGGCAAATCACCGAGTACGACGGCGATCGTGGGATCATCGAAAGGCAGAGTCGAAACCAATACCTGCTCTCCAAGGTCGGTATTGCCCAATTCAGAGGCCGTATCGAGCCAGACAGCGGCAATCGTTCCTTCAGGTACCGACCATCCGTTGCTGCGCGGCATCGCCGTGGGAGCGGAGTCGAATTGCGCTGGAAGTGTGGGTAAGCGCCGGCCAATGTTGGGCGGAACAATGACCAAATCGTAGTCGCCGTTGTTCAATCGTTCGCGAGCGTCCGTCACGGGTACGATCGTGCCGATGGGTGTATCGGTCGAGTCTGCGAACAGCGCTTTGTCGATGGCGGGCATGTGGCGATACCAAGGTGCCGTTCGCTCTAGCTCCAGCGTTCGGTTGCGATTGAAAACCGACGAACGCCCGGGCGTCATTTGCCCAACGAAGAGCACGCGCGGAGTGCCCTCGAAGTCTTTGATCAAATCGAGCGATTGCCAAATGCGATCGGCGTCGCCCGATTCTTCCCACGCTGCTGGCGTGAGTCGTTCGCGATTGAGCGTTGCAGTCGGGAGGTTGCGAACGGGTTCGACTGTGAACAATCCTTCGGCGGTGTCGATGGTGAGCGAGGGTGCAACGATTGGGGATTGATCCCAAGGCGAGAAGAGCCAAGGATCGCTCGGCGCAATAAAGCTGGGCGCAGCTCCAAGGCAAAGCGCGGCGAAGATTCCGGCCGATCGCGCCACCGAGGAGGCCGTACCCAAAGCGACGAGCAGGACGCCGGCTCCTGCGCAAAACGCCGCAATATTGATCCTATCGGCAATATAGGTGGTGGTTGCCAAATCTTCGAAACTCAGCGGAACCTCTCCACCACGCACGATCAGGGCAAATCCGAGCGTTCCCAACGCAGCGCCGAAAAGCAGGCTGGCCAAGCTTTTTGAATCGCGTGCGCCCGCCAGAGCAATGCCGATTAGCAGTGCGGGAATCAGCAAGCAGGCGCCGGCCACAAGCAAGTCGGCACGCCACGTTCCGATGTGGCTGATGTCCATTCGCATAATCGTGGGCGTGCCTTCGGTGAAGATAACGAGGCTGCCAATATTGTGAATGAAGGTCGTCAGCGAATTGGAATTTGCAAAACCATTCAGTCGATTTGCGCCGATCACGCAGGCCAGCGCTGCAACTCCCAGCATGACGGCCGCGACGATGCGACCTTGTTTCTCGATCGGGAAGTAACGCCGAAAGGCTGCGATACCTAGCGCGATGAAAACAAGAAAGCCAATGCCGAAGGCCGTGTCGTCGGCGGGCAAACCCAAGCTAGCTTGACGCATGGGGCGTGCGATGGTTTCGAGCGCAATCACGACGCCAACTCCACCGAGCATCAATCCAAGGCGTTCGGACAACTTCGGCGGCGCAACGTCACTTTCAGCGTCTTCGCTCGCATTCGCATTCGGTTGAATTCGTGCGATCAGATGCATCGCAACGAACAATCCGCCCAGTGCGATGGCGAATTCCCAGCGCGTTCCAAGTGGAGCAATCGAATCGAGCCACAATCCGTGCAGCGCAAAACCAATCGCCATGCTGACGATCAATTTGAGAATTGGAACTCCTCCCCGCAGGATCTGCGCGCTTCCCACCGCGAACGCCAACGCCAAAAGCGCAGCAGCCCGAAACGAATAGGCGGTGAGCCCATCCACCGCAGTCGCGGTCAAGAGATCGAGCCCGAGCGGAGCCCGCAGGGTGGAGAGCAGAATTCCAGCCAGAATTCCAAACGTAATCAGACGAACTTTCGAGCGCATGGGCGGGATTCTAATGAAGCGGACGAGAAGTTCGTCGCAGAACTTTGTGCTTGGTCGGCGAAAGGGAAAGTAGGCGCGGAAAGCCTAGGAAGTTGGTCCGAATGTCGTTAGACGGCCGCCTAGCCCGGATTATTCATGAACCGCGAGGCAAAACGCCTCGAATTGTTTCCTGCTGGCACTTTGCAGATACTTGCCCCCGCAGACGACCTTGTAAGGTCGTCGAGGACGC
>JBLINP010000396.1:0-3213 GCA_047639415.1 Planctomycetota bacterium
GACGACCTTACAAGGTCGTCTGCGGGGGCAAGTATCTGCAAAGTGCCAGCAGGAACCAATTCGAGGCGTTTTGCCTCGCGGTTCATGAATAATCCGGGCTAGCTGCTCGTCCAATCAATGTCCGCAGCGAGACGAAGAACATATTCGCCGCGGCAAGTCAGATGAAGAGGCGGCGAAGAGAGCTTTGTCGCAGTAGGCAGTTCAGTGGGCGGGCTGCTAGGCGAGTATTCGAAGAATCGCAGTAAAAGACAGGCCTGTGGACTAGCCGGATTGGGCTAGTTCACTCCAAAATCACGACCCTATGAGCACGAGCAGAGAATTGGCCGAAGAGCCACGCACTTATTTGCGGCGTATTATCGAAGCGCAGGCGTACCGCCAGTTAATGGCGATGAATATCCGCGGCCACTGCCTCAAGTATTTGACGGACGTCGAAAGCAAGATGCGTGTGGCTGAAGAGTTGCACTTGAATCTCGCCATCCTTCGTGAAGTTCGCGCTCTCTACCAACAGTACGGTTGGGAAGACGTCGAGTCGGTGGTTCGCGATCGCATGACCCGAATTCCATATCCCGAGTCTGGACTCGAGTTCAAGGTCTTTCGCCACATCTGCGGCTTGGCACTTAAGATCGCCATGGATAGCTACGTCGATTGTTCCAGTCGCGAGTTTGCAGCCATCGCACGATCCTTCATCGATGGTCGCCGCGGTGACCTCGAAGACCCCGACGTGATTGAGTTTTGCGCGGATCCTTCCAATCGGCCTCACGCGCAGCAAATGTTCAATCGTTGGTTCGCCGTAGCCGTACGTTCGTTCGGTCGCCCCGGCACGTTAGGCGACGGCCGCGCCGTAGAGTTGGGCCTTCGCTCGCGTACCGCGGGTGAAATGCTCGAGGTCTTCCTGTCTGAAATGCGCGAACTGAGTGAACGCTACGGCCTCGAATTACCTGATCCCGATGACTTCGGTCTCGACCTCAGCAAAGAGGCTTAGCAGCGTTTGGGCGCTACGACGTATGCCGGGGCGTCCGCGCGAACTAGATGGAGTAATCCCTTGGGTGTGTTGGTGAGCAGCGAATTGAATCTCGGCACAGGTCGTGTAGGACGGCCCGATTGCGAGAGTAGAGTGACGCGCCATGAGTAACCTGAAGCCCGGAGTGCTGCTAGTGCACGATGGTGAGGGTGTTGGCGATTGGCTCACGGCTATCGAACAACGTTTCGTCGCCTTGGGTTTTGAACTCTGTGTTCCAACAAACCTGAGCGATGAGAAGAGTGGCGCGTTTTTACCGGACCGCCAGGTACAAGCGTTACTCGAGTCGAGCTTGGCCAGTTTGGGTGAACGAGAACATGTCGATGCCGATCGGCTGTCCGTCGTGGGGTTTGGCGCGGGAGGAACACACGCTTTTCTTCTCGGTTGCGCGAGTTGCAACGTCGCGGCCATCGTGAACTTCGAGAGTCCGCTCATCTATGCCGAGTTAGCCGCGAATCAACCCATTCAGCCCCTCGAGATGGCGCTCAACTTGTCGGCCCCCTTGCTGGCTTTCTTCTCGGATTCAAATCCCGAGCTGCTTGAAAGTAAACAACGCCTCGAAGTGGTTGGCTCGCAGTTCGCGAAGGACTTCGATATCGTAGGACACTCGGGGCCGAGTCCTGCGGATTATCGATTCCTCGGAGCGAACGAAGGAAGCGCTGATCAGTACTCCGAGTTTGCGCAGGACGCTTGGCGACGGATCATTGCATTTTTACGCGAACAGCTCGAGCTGTCCGAACTAGCAGACCTTTGAAAGGAACTGAGCTTGTCACCGAATAGCCATTTTGCATACGGAATATCGCCCGGCCAAAAGATCGCGGATCGATACGAAGTGATCGCCCCGACGCGACGGGGCGGAATGAGTGTTGCCTTCGAAGTTAAGGATGTGACAGCAGACACCAGTTTCGAACTCCAGCATTTCCCGTCCGGACTGTTCGAGAGCGACGAGCAGGTTGCGCAGTTTGCGAACGCTTTAGAAGCTTGGTGCACGGTCAGTACGCCGACCGTCGTTTCTGTTCGTGAAATCCTCATGATCGATGACCGGGACTTGGTTCTGATCACGGATCTTCCGAAGGGTGAGCCGTTGCGGGAGCGACTGAAGACTCACAATCTCTGGTCTCCGAAAGAAGCCGTCGGGCTTGCGCGGGAACTGCTCGGTGGCCTAGCCACGCTGCACGAGCGTGGATTGGTTCACGGCGACATCAAGCCCAACTCGATCTTCGTCGAGGGAGAGGGGCTTGAGTTGAATGCGCAAATGATCGATGGCGGCGTGACTACCGGGCTTTGGATGGCGAAGGACTTAGGCGATAAGACGGCGTTGATCGGCACGCCTTATTACGCGCCTGCCGAACAGTTCGGCGGCGATAGTCCCAATGTCCAGTCGGATCTCTACAACGTCGCTGCAGTCCTGTTTGAGCTGATCGCAGGCAGCTTGCCCTGGACCGGCCGCAATTTCTTAGAAGTCTTTCAGGCCAAGATTGCACCGACGGTAGCCTCACTGCGACAAGTGGCGCGGGACGTTGAAATCTCAGATGCGCTCGAAAGCGCAGTTACCAAGGGGGTTCAGGCTGATCCTCACAATCGTTTCAAATCCGCTACGGATTTTCTTGCCGCGTTAGAAGGGGCGACTAAGTGAATCAATCGGATTTCGAATTTCCCGCGAGCTTCAACTTGTGTGAGTACTTTCTCGATCACAATTTGACCGCGGGTCGCGGTGCGAAGACAGCACTGATTTGCGGCACGAATTCGCGAACTTACGCAGAGGTTGCCGAAGGTGCAAAGCGCTTGGCCGCAACGTTGCGCCGACACGGACACCGTCCTGAGGAGCGCGTGCTGATCGTCTTGCCCGATTGCTTTGAGTTTGCTGAAACCTTCTTCGGCATTTTACGAGCGGGCGGAGTGTTTGCGATGGTCAACCCGCTTCTGAAGCGGGAGGACTTCGAGTACTACTTGGCCTATAGCAAAGCTCGCATCGTCATTACGCACGAAAGCGTGTTGCCGGAAATCGGGGCCGCTGCGACCGAATCGGCGAGCACCGAAACCGTGTTGGTGGTGGGCAACGATGCCGGAGGGTTTACTAGTTACGCGGAGGCGCTGTCGGCGGAAAATCCCGATTCGGATCTCGCGCAAATGGCTCTGACCGGTCCGGATGATTTGGCGGGTTGGTTGTTCACGTCCGGTTCAACAGGTCATCC
>JBLINP010000397.1:0-3156 GCA_047639415.1 Planctomycetota bacterium
CTAGCCCGGATTATTCATGAACCGCGAGGCAAAACGCCTCGAATTGGTTCCTGCTGGCACTTTGCAGATACTGGCGTCCTCGACGACCTTACAAGGTCGTCTGCGGGGGCAAGTATCTGCAAAGTGCCAGCAGGAACCAATTCGAGGCGTTTTGCCTCGCGGTTCATGAATAATCCGGGCTAGCGCCCAGCGATATGCGCGTAGATTTCTTCAGCAAAGATGCGATGACCAACGGGGTTCGGATGTTGGTCGAAGGGATGCACCCATAACTCGCGATCCTCGAGCGTATGGAAGGGCGCGTATAGGTCGAGGTAGTCGATCTGCTCCGTCTCGCAGAATTCAGCAACGGCGCTGTGCAATCCCTTGTAGGGGTACTTATCTCCGAGCATCGAGAGCATCGGGAAAATTGCGAGCGTGAAGGGAATCTCGGCTGATTCGAGGTATTCGTGGATCGAGCGGAGCGCCACTTGATTCGCGTTCCAATTGGACGGATCGGCTTGCAGCAACAAGCTCAGGTCGACAGGCTCTTTCTCGAAAACGCGTTGTTGCTGACCGCGCTGAAAGTAAGTGAGCGCCTCGGATATGCCACCAAGCCAAGGCTTTCCCCAAAGCTTCGGGCGATCCCAAATACTTGCGTAGGCCAGCATCGGCACGCGCCTGTCGATGTCGTTTAGGCACATGCCATAAATGACGAGATCGGGTTCGAATGAGAGAGCGTGAGCGAGAACCCAGGGCGCATATTCCTGTGGCCAACTACCTCCGCCGGTGAAACCCGCGTTCATCACCTGAACCGGACCGCCCGTTTCTTCGCGCAGCATTTCTTCCAAGACCTCGGTCCAGCCGTCTTCGGCTCGACAACCTTGTGCGAAGGTGAATGAGTCCCCGATCGCCAGCACACGGAGCTCGCCAGCGGGTTTCTGAATGGGAAATTCTTCGTCGCGGAAGCCGAGTGAGTTGATCGACACTTCGCAGCAACCGTCACTATCGAAGTAATCCCACTGAGGGCGGTCGTAGCAGAAACTCGCTTGGAAGTCGGGCTTCATGCCGCCGCGGGGTTCTTCGGGAATCGACGATGTGCCGTCTCGGAAGAACAGGAGCACTTCGCTCAAGTCCACCTTATTGCCGTCCTCGTCGCGGAGTTGCGGCCGCTCAAAGGAACGTGGTCCCACGTACCTAAAGCCGACTTCAAAAACGATGAGGCCGAGGCTGACGGAGGCGAGCAATGCAAGTAGGCGACGGACCACGCGCGGATGTTAGCACTGACGGGGAGGATTTACGAGTTGAGATCCACCAGCGAAACCAGGCTAAAAGAACTCGAAAGCGGTGAGTTGAACGGACGGATTCCCACTCATCTTCTCAGAAAGTTGTGATTGCTCATCGATCAGCATGGACAGCTAGGCGCTTCGCTGGCTTAGAATTAAACACTTCGGGCGATGCTTACCCCTGATCTAAATGGTCGACAAAACTAGAACACCGAGAGCGATTCCCCCGCTCGTCAAATGGTCGGGAAGGGCGGGCTTACTCTTAGCCGGTTTGCTCCTGGCCGAACTGGTGTTTCGTCTTTATCTCACACGAACCGGCAATGGCTACGATTCAGCTTTGGTTCGAGCAGAGATTGAAGAGCGCGTAGCGCCACTTCGGTTCGAGGTCGGCGGCGTTGAACCGGGAATGGAAAATTGGGGAGCGCGCGGTCGCTTTCTGAATCCTTTCTACGGTTACGAAACCAAGCGGGGTGACAATCGCATCAAGCTCGATCTGTCCATCGATCAAGTCGGATGGGACGTGGCCTTCCCTGACATTGAGCGGCCCTACAAGATTCTCGTCACGGGTGGCTCGGTCTCGGAACTGTTCTGTTCCAAGGATACGAACGGAACTCAGCGATTGACCGAGTTGCTTGCGGAGGACCCACGCTTTGAAGGCCGCACGCCGGTGTTCCTCAATCACGGGCGTCCGGGATTCAAACAACCACAGCAGCTGATGTTGCTGGCCTACTTGACCAGTATGGGATTGCGTCCGGATGCGGTTTTAAACATCGACGGTTTCAATGAACTGTCCTTGGGTGCACTGAATAGTTCTCACGGATCGAATCCCATTTTTCCGCACTTTTATTATTGGGGACATCTCGCTTCCGGCATCGAGCACACAGGCCCCGGAGCGGAACTAGCCTCAGGTCGGCGATCGCTAAAGGTGAGCGCCTTAGATCTCGGAACCTTGGTGTTGGATTGGGGACTGAATTCAAGCGCGGCAGTGGGAAGTGCAACGCTTGTGCGACTGAAGCAATTGCAGCGAAAGTGGGTGGCTGCAGCGGATGAGTACGCGCAGCGATTGGAGTCCGAAACCGATCAACGCGTGACTCGCGGGATGGCGTTCGATGCAGACGAGGGTGCCGTATTGAAAGCCATCGTCGACACGTGGGTGGAAAGCTCGCAGTCGTTGAATGCCTTGTGTTTGTCGAAAGGTATTTTCTATCTACATATTCTTCAGCCGACCTTGCACGACCGTGGATCCAAGGTGTTGACGCCGAAGGAACTAGAAGAGGGGGAGACCATTCTGGAATCGAAGCGTGCCATCGAAGCCGGGTATCCAATGCTTCGGAACGCTGCGCCGAGACTTGAAGCGCTCGGCGTTCCCTTCGTCGATGCATCGATGATCTTTCGCAATGTTTCCGAGCGAATCTATTACGACCTATGCCATTTCCGTGTGCCCGGCAACGACTACCTGGCCGAAGCTATCGCTGTAGGTTTCTTGCGCTACATGCCCGAGAAACTTATGCGGTAAACGCGCGCTCTCGGATGGATGCCGGATCGCTTGCTGCGCTCCGATTCGATCAATTGCTCGTGAACGATGGCCAAGGCCGACTCAAAAGCTAAGGACGGCCAGTGAGTCGAGCATTGCGGCGATCTCGGCTCAACGGGCGAGTTGGGAGGCCTGGCCGTACCTTGGCTCGAAATAAATTCTGACGGTAGCTCCACTTGGGGGCCTGCCGCGTTGCTCTTGGTTGGCATCCCCGTTAGTTTCGCTGTTTATGAGTACGACCAGTTCATCGCTTCAAGGTGTGATTCTTGCCGCCGGCAAGGGCACGCGCATCCAGCCGCTCAGCGAGCACCTGCCGAAACCGCTGCTTCCGATCCTCGATAAGCCGCTCCTCGTGTGGCA
>JBLINP010000398.1:0-3091 GCA_047639415.1 Planctomycetota bacterium
CGGCTCGCCCCCCCGGTGGTCTTGCCCCGGTGGATTTTGTCCTGGCTCCGTATCGACGCCGTATCGACGGGCTACGATCAGAAACGGAAGGCGTCTTCGTCTAACGACGGTTCGTGTCGAGCGCCTAGACCGAGCACCAAACCGACCGCTGCGAAGCTCGCCAGCATCGACGAACCGCCGGTCGAGATAAGCGGCAGCGTAAGGCCCGTCATGGGCATCAATCCCAGATTGACCGCCACGTGGATGAAGAAGTGCGCTGCGAAATACAGTCCGATGCCCCCCACCACCAAGCGTGCGAATCGCTCACGAATCGCACCGGCCGAAGCCAAAATCAGACAGACGAATAGCGCGTAAATCGCGAGCAAAGCCGTCGCGCCGATCCACCCGCTCTCCTCTGCGATCACCGAGAAGATTGAATCCGATTCGCGCTCGGGCAAGTGCCCCGCTTGGTTCGCGATGCCCATTCCGAGCCCGCGACCGTACGCATCACCATTCCCGATCGCCACGCGCCCTTGATAGGCGTGAAAAGCTCCACGCTTCTTCGCCGCGATCAAACCCTCGGGTTCGTAGGTTTCCACCCACGTGTCGATGCGTTTGAGTTGATAGTCCTGGACGAGTTCGAGCTTCCAAATCGAATAGCCCGACACCGCCATCACCAAACACAGCGTGATTAGGATCCGCGAACTCGCGCCGGCCAAAAAGTACATACCGAGCGTAATCGGAATGATGGTTAGCGC
This sequence comes from Planctomycetota bacterium, assembly GCA_047639415.1. GTDB lineage: Bacteria > Planctomycetota > UBA1135 > UBA1135 > OFTM34. The sequence continues at coordinate 738 of JBLINP010000398.1, forward strand.
TGTCCCCAAGTCCGGTTGTGCCGCCACCATCGCGGTCGGAATCAAAACCAGTAATGTCGGAGCGAACCATTCATCGAAATCCCGCAAGCGGCGTCGGTACAACATGCTGCCGAGCAAAATGATCAAACCCAGTTTGGCTAGCTCGGACGGTTGAATATCGAAACCAAAGGGCAACTGAATCCAACGGCGCGCGTTGTTGTGCACGGAGCCAATGAACGGCACCAGGATCAATAGAACCAAACAAAGGACGTAGATCAGCCAGGCATTGCGTCGCAAAAAGCGCGGCTTGATGAAGAAGGCGATCACGAGCACGGGCAAACTAACCGCCACCTTCTTGAGATGGCCCTCCCACGAAATGTCGTGACGCAGGAACAACTCGTCCGACTGAGCCATCGCTTGGATGAACACCATCCCGGTTCCCAGCAGCATCGCGGCCACCAACAGGATCGGCCACTCGACGCGCTGCCAATGAATGAACCCGTCAAAGGCATTGCTCAGCCCCTGCCCCGCGCGCTCGGGAAGCGGCCTGTGTTTGAGTCCTTTCATGGTGAAGCCTCACCCTACCGAGATGCCGAGTCGCACACCACAACCCGCCTCGACTGCTGACGCGCATCACCCAAACGGCAGCACCGCTTGAGTGCTGCCTGATTACCTAGGTTGCGTATCCAGAGCGCGAACTCTTTAGTAACAGGGCCCTGTCGTCGCCCTCAAGAACCGTTGCGACTGAGAATCTCTGACGTTTGAAAGAAGCGGTATCATTCAGGGATGATTGCACTATCGCTTGCGCTTTCCTTAGTGCTCGAACTTGAGCAGCCCGACATCGTCCTCATGGTCGCTGATGATTTAGGGAAAGATGCGCTCACGGATTCGAGTACGCCGCAACTCGACAAGCTGGCCGAAGAATCGGTTCGTTTCACGCGTTGGTATACGCAAACAAACTGCTCACCCACTCGCATCATGTTGTTGACCGGGAAACAGCCGCTTCCGACCTGGGACTTGGGAACCATCATCATTCCGAAGCGACAAGATGCAAACGCGAGCACTAACCCGTCGCTCCCCGTGACCGCATTGATGTTGCCAGAAGCACTAAAAACGGTGGGATACTCGACGGCGGCATTCGGGAAATGGCATGTATCGAACTTCACGACGATTCGTCGCCTGTTCGAAGCGCCAAGAATCCACGGTTTCGATCGCGCCTTGTGCATCTCCAAGTTTGGAATCGGAACGGGATACGGCGGAGGAACAGAAGGCGCTGACTCCTATTCCATCGGGGATGACGGGCTTCTTATGGAGACGGAGACCTACAACACAACTCGCATTGGTGAGAGCTTTATCCAATGGTGGAACGAAACGCCCTCACCGAAGTTTGCTTACGTGGCCTTCAACGCTCCCCACTCCAAGTTTCATGCTCCGCCCAAGCAGCTAACTCCCTCCAATCCGGAAACCGGAACGGATCGATCGAAATACTTGGCCATGGTCGAATCGCTTGACACGGTCATCGGCCAGATGCTGAACGTCGTCGATCCCGCTCGCTCGATCATCGTCTTCTGCGGGGACAATGGCACTCCGGAAGAAGCGTCTCGAGCGGCACTGAAGGGCAAAGTGAAATACTCGATGAATGACTGGGGTGTTTCGCCACCGCTCTTCATTCGTGGACCTGGATTCACGCCTCGTGAAAGTCATGGACTTTCGGACGCGACCGATCTTTGGCCCACGTTGGCTCATATCGCTGGATACAAAGGCGATGTCCCAACGGGCGCTCATTCCCTGCTTCCGATCCTTAGTACGGGTGCCGAATCGACGAGACGCTTCGTCACCATGGCTTACCGATCACCCAACGGATCGGGCCCTTACGAAATCTATTTGCGCGCGATCTTCGACGGACGTTTCAAACTCGTCATGAACGGCGTTGGACCTTCACCAGCGACAGAACTCCGTGGCCCTAATGACATTTCGGTAGAGCAGGACGCTAGTGAAATCGAACGCCTAAAGAAAGCTCTCACGCAAAGCGGATATTGAGCGAACGAGTCTCGAGACAAGCAGGACTCGACCTCACATTCTTCTGGTAACGCCCATCGGAATCGGAATCGCCTGCATTTCACGCTTAGACACCCGCCAGAGCGACTTCGCTGGCTTTACTCTTGCCCCGTTAGACTTCGCGTGAAACCAAGGCACCGGCCTATACGCGGTTTATAAAGACTGAATCCCACGCACAAATCACTCGACTTGTGCGAAATGCCAGTCAGCTAGCCCGGATTATTCATGAACCGCGAGGCAAAACGCCTCGAATTGGTTCCTGCTGGCACTTTGCAGATACTTGCCCCCGCAGACGACCTTGTAAGGTCGTCGAGGAC
>JBLINP010000399.1:0-3059 GCA_047639415.1 Planctomycetota bacterium
AATTGCCTGCGGATGCTGCGGACAAATCTGAACTGTGGCACTACGGCGAGATGTATCTCGGTTGGGAAGCCCTAGCGGACGTGGATTTGGACGACTACACGCCGACTGAGTTGCGCAGTTGGTTGCGGCAAGATCAGAAGCTTTACAATTGGGGCGACGGAATGGGTTACGACAGCGGACTTGGTTACGACGAGTAAAGCACCGCATTGCTCGGCTTTTAGGTTTACGTCGCGCTCGAGCTTATCGAAGCACCAGCATGACGGACTTGCTTACGAACATGCTCGCCCTCGAAGGACTAGCTAGGCCATTAGGGCTGAATCTGAACGTGCGCTGCGTTTGAAACGTGAATTGCTAGCCCGCTCACCATGTCGATGGTGAAGTACGCGAAGTCGAGATCGATACCGATGATGTCGACGCTGTTCGGAATATCGAAGGTGCTGGTTGCTTGGCCGGACGCGTCTAGTGTGCCCAAGAAGTTGTTGAACACGGCTGGCGAGTTGAGCGGCAACAAGGTCGTCGAGTCCAAGTTGATCGGCAGACTGCAGTTGTTGATCGGTATTCCGGGGGAAGTACCTGTCGCGCTCATGACGCAAGCGTATGTGCGTCCCTTGTCCGAGAGCGAATCGAAGTCGAACTGTACGGTCGTTCCAATTTGCATGGTGCCGGAGTTCGCGAGTTGAGCGTTCGCCGCAAGGACGACTTGCTCGTCGGTTGTGCTGCCGTTGGTGATCGTCGTGTTGACGACAGTAGTCGTAAAACCACCGTTCGAAAGCGACAGGTCCGTGTTGCCATCGGGCAAGAAGTAATCGAAACGCGCAAAGGGGCCGCCGGCGCCAATGCGTTCGCCGTTCGGCTGGACGACGGTCGAAATCGAAAGTGAACTCGGCACCGGGTCGTTCGTGCAGAGGTCATGAACGTTTCCAGTTAGCGGGATCGGAGCGTTGAAGAGGGTTTGAATTCCCGGCCAGACCTGGGCGGCCTCGGCTTCGGCGCTGGCGAAAGTCGGCTGAAAGGATTGGTGGGTTTCGATCAAGAACGAAAGCGCGCCGCGAGCGATCTGCCATTGATAGTGCTCACCCTCGGCCGTTGGAGGGCGAATCGAACCGGCGTAGCCAGCTCCTATCGAAAGCGAAGTCGCTTGATTCAACCAGTAATTGGTCAAGGGGTGCATAGCGCATAGGTAGCCGTACAAAACTTCGCGGCCGAAGGAGTGCAAGTCGACTACGCGTGAAAAGCGTCGATCGCTTCCGAACGCGATCATGGTTTGAGTTTCGACTTCGGAGGCAGCGCTGGGGCCTTTGTAGGTTTGCGAAGTGACGACAGTGCTACCTGAGCAACCGCTGGTCCAACCAAAGGGATAGTTGCGGTTGAGATCTACGCCCGTGCCACCTGGGAATACGCGGCGATTCTTACGCCACAGGTTATTGCCGACGAAGACTTCGTTGTATCCGTCGACATTCCACACGGGCACGATCCAAACCTCGTTGTTGTCGACTGTATTCGTGACGTCGCTGTCGATGCCGTACTGCGTGGTGAGGCGATCGATGCCGCGCAGAGCAATGACGGGCGTGACGATTTCACGACAGTGGTGAGCGCTGACGAGCAACGCGGTCGGCTCGTCTTCTTCGAGCGTCACGTTGTCCGAAATCTTCATCGCGTAGATGTGACGACCTTCGACGGTTGTCGGAAGTCCATACTTTGCGGTGAGGTCGACGACTTGCGCGATGTTCGGAAAGTTCGCAGCGGTTTGCATCATGGAGTCCAAGACGCCTTGAAGGTCCAAGTAACCTACCGGAACGTCGAGCTCGCTTTGGATTTCGTTGAACGGTCGGCCGACCGCAATCAGCTCAAGCTCGATACCTTGCAGCGTGAGCGTTTCGATTTCCTCATCGGACAAGATGATCTCGAAACCGTTTTCCGCGTGACTGCCTTCTAGCACGTCGTAGCCTTCGCTAAGTAATCGGGTTCCGATCGCCCCAGCACCCGCGGAGTCAACGCGCATATGCGTCAGCGCTTGCGCGTGTGCGGCTGAGGCCAGAAGAAGCAGGGAGAGCGTCAGACTGCGGATCATGTAGCTTGTCCTATGTCGGGCTGCGATGCGCGGGGAGGTCTAGTGACCGCCCCCAAAAAGGCGCTGGTGCAGAGGATCCCGACAATAATACCACCATATCCGGAAAGGCTCGGATATTTGAAGTCGTTAGCCCGCGTCCTCTGCAGGTGGTAAATTTTTTGCCCTCAGCTTCATGTTGAGCAGTTCCACAGACAACGAGAAAGCCATGGCGAAGTAGACGTAGCCTCGCTCTAAATGCTGATCGAAGCCTTCGGCGACGAGGAGGACGCCGATCAGGATCAGGAACGACAACGCTAAGACTTTGAGGGCCGGGTTCTTCTCGATGAAGGAGCTGACCGGATCCGCAAAGATCATCATGGCGGATACAGCCACCAAAACGGCGGCGACCATGACCGTGATGCTATCGGCCATTCCGACGGCTGTGATGACCGAGTCGAGTGAGAAGACCGCGTCGAAGATTACGATTTGAAAAATCACGGATTTGAAGGAGGCCTTTGGCTGCGTTCGCTCGTGATGATTGCTGAGTTGCGTGACCTTTTCGTGGATCTCCGAGGTGGCCTTCCAAATCAGAAAGATTCCACCAACGATGAGGATGACGCTCCGACCCGAGAATTCATGCTCGAACAAATCAAAGAGCGGTTTGGTGAGTCCCATGACCCAGCCAATTGCCAACAGCAATCCGATGCGCATAAACATCGCCAAAAACAAGCCGAGCTTGCGAGCTTTGGATTGCTGAGAACCTTCCAGCTTGCTCGTAAGGATCGAGATGAAAACCAAATTGTCGATTCCAAGAACCACCTCAAGCGTGGTGAGCGTCAGAAATGCGATCAGGTTTTCGGTCGTGAATAATTCAGTCATGAGACTCTGTGATTAAATCGATCTAGAGGTTCAGCTTAAATCGTTAGTGAGCCGCTATCGAACGCTCGGCCCTTTGACCTGTTCGCCGTCAACTTCGAGGCTAGAGCCCTTCTTGATGTCGAACTTTTCC
>JBLINP010000400.1:0-3052 GCA_047639415.1 Planctomycetota bacterium
CCCCACCGTCAGTGTCGGTGATGCGCTAAACCTGGCAGCGACGGTTGACGAGTTCGTTCTCGGTACTGGCAGCCTTTCAGTTACAGAGCTCACCAACCCCTCCATTTCGACAATGAGCAGCGCGAATCCGCTTCCAGCGCTGATTGTCTTAGGCGCGATGGGCAGCTCGTCTCCCACGGAAGTCATCGATGACGACGCGCTGGCGATATTCGATCCGGCCAATGACGGTATCGACTTCTACGAGACCTTCGAGGGCATGCGCGTGCAACTCGATGGAGCACTCGCCGTCAGTCCACGCAACAAGTTCGACGAGCTCTACGCTGTCGCGGATGGTGGAGTTTTCGCGACTGGCATGAATTCCCGTTCGGGTATCACGATTTCATCGAATGACTTCAATCCCGAGCGAATTCAACTGCAGCTCGAGGCGGGATTCACGCCGGGCTTCAATCCAAACGTGCTTATCGGCGACGACTTGGGCAGCGTGATCGGCGTGATGCACTACTCTTTTGGGAATTTCGAACTGATTGTCACGGAGCCCTTCGCCGTCACGCCGAATGCCTTGCCGGAAGATACAGCGACAGGAGTCGGCCGACGCTCGGTACTCTCCGTCGCGAGTTACAACGTGCTCAATCTCGATCCGAAGGTCGAGTCGATTGGCTTGGTCAATGGCGGGAGCAATATCGACGATGACATCGGCGACGGACGGTTCGATGCGATCGCAGTGCATATCGTGAACAACCTGCGCAAACCGGACATCGTCGCGCTACAGGAGGTTCAGGATAACGACGGGGCAGAATTGACGGGCATCACCGACGCGAGCTTGACCTACCAAACGCTGATCGCAGCTATCGAAGCGCAGGGTGGACCGACCTACGACTTTCGCGATCTACCGCCAGTAAACCTTGCCGACGGTGGCCAGCCGGGCGGCAACATTCGCGTCGGTTACCTTTTCAACCCGAGTCGCGTGTCGGTGGATGACGCTTCCCTGCAGAGGCTCGTCGATACGGACCTGACCAACGGCGATGCCTTTGCGTTCTCGCGCAAGCCACTGGTCGCTAGCTTCGATTTCTATGGCACCCAAATCACGTTGATCAACAACCACTTCACCTCCAAGGGTGGCAGCACACAGCTATTTGGATCCATCCAACCGCCGATTAACGGCAACGTGGACAAGCGCACAGACCAAGCGGTGATCGTGAGTGATCACGTACTAGCCCTGCTCGGCTCCAATCCCGACGCCAACATCATCGTGCTCGGTGATTTGAACGAGTTCGAGTTCAATCAGCCCCTCCAAGTTCTCGAGGGTCAACCTGCACAGGTGCTGACCAATCTCACCAAATCATTAGACGCCAACGAACGCTTCAGTTTCGTGTTCAAGGGCAACAGCCAAGCGCTCGATCACGTACTGGTGTCCAATTCACTCGCGGGCATCGCCGAACACGACGTGGTTCACGTTAACACCGACGGTTCCGGCTCGGCCAGCGATCACGACCCTCTGCTCTCGCGCTTTCGCTTACCCCGACGTTGCCATGGAGTATCCAGCAGCTTCGGTAGCCTAGCCGAGCTAAATGTCTGCGGCGAATCGCTCTTCCCCGCTCTCCCTGCAATCGGAACCCTCTCCGGCATCAGCCCCGGAAGTTCGTGGCTACTCTTCGCCAGTAGCAAACGCGCCTCGACTACATTTCGAGGCGAACTCAACTTCCCCTACGCACCCTTCGCCAGCGTACCTCTCAACGATGATGACCACGACGGCATCATCAACTTCAAAGTACCCAGCATCACCCGCGATAGCACTTTTCCCATCTACCTCCAAGCTGCGAAGCCTGGAATGGTTTCCAACGTGGTGACCCTCCGCGCTGACTAATTTCCCGACGCGGTTAGCGTGAGCCTAGTCTCGCGAACCGCTGGTCGTGCCCCAGGCTCCTAGCGTCCGTTGCGACGACCGCGCTTGCCTTTGGTGGTCACCATGCGTCCGTTCGAAACATCGCCTTCGAACTGCTCGGTAAGTTGCAAAAGCTCTTTCCCGAAACGCTTCGACTGCCAACTCAAGAAGCCTTCGACGGCTTCGAGATCCGCAAGACTGCGCGGACGCGCCACGGCCAAACGCATGAGCACGTGACGGTTGATCACGAGCGAGGAATCGAGATTTTCCGACTCGGCACAACGCTTGCGCCAAGCGCGCAGGCGCTCGTGCAACTCGTATTGAGCTTCGTCGAGACTCATCGAGCCATCTTTGGGAGGCAACTGCGGAAGTTGCTCGATCGGACCCTTGTGAACGGCCTTGGTAAAGAGGTGGTCCGAGAAAACGGAGCCAGGCGGTAAGTTAGAATTAGCGGGCTCGCCATTGAAGCGTGCACCTCTGACTACCAATGAAGAACAAACGAAGATCGCACAGTCCGAATTCAAAGCTCGAGTTGCTCTCGAAGCCCTAAAGGGACTCAAACCCATTCACGAGATCGCCGCCGACAACGAGATCCATCCCGTTCAGGTCTCGCAGTGGAAGAAGGAAATGCAAGAGCACATGTCTGAGCTTTTCGAACGCAAGAACGCGCGTTCGAAGGCGGACGACGATAGTCAGAAACACATCGAGCGCCTTGAACGGAAGGTTGGGCAGCTTGTCGTCGAAAGGGACTGGCTCGCAAAAAAGTCCAAGGAGCTGGGGATCGAGTAATGCGCAAATCATTAGTTGATAAGCAGAATCCTCAGCTCAGCGTGCGTCGGCAAACGACACTTCTCGAAGTGAACAGGAATCGACTGGCTCCAGCAGTACGTCGTATCACGGCCGAGGAATTGAAACTGTGTTTTGAGATCGACAAGCTTTACTTGATTCGCCCGTATTACGGTTCGCGTCGAATGTCGGTGGATCTCAGTGCAAGAGGGCTCAGCATTAGCCGCGGGCGATGCCGTCGCCTGATGTGCAAAATGGGCTTGACGGCGATTTATCCAAAACCGCGTACATCGCTCAAATCACCTGAGAACAAGGTCTACCCGTACCTTTTGCGCGACCTCAAGATCACAGAACCCAATCAAGTGTGGTGTTCCGATATCACGT
>JBLINP010000401.1:0-3004 GCA_047639415.1 Planctomycetota bacterium
TACACTTCCTCCCAAATTTCTCTGCGCCTTCCCCGAACTCCGCAACCGCTCCTCTCCCTCCCAATCGCCTCTCTCCCCGGCAACTCCAACCCCCGCCGTTTAAGTCATTCTCGGATCGCCGCAATAATCCTGCACTTCCATCCATCAATCTTGCTTCCACTAAATGAGCAGGAGACCCAGATTTAGTGGCCCGTTCCATCGATTCAAACGCGTTAGCCGAACAGATCTCATTGCTCGTGCGTAATTCCGTTGCGGCTCGGTGTGCTTCCGCTAAATTGACGAGCCCCACGAATGCGGATTCGTCGGACGAGCCCTATGAGTGAAGCCGAATCAAAAGCGCAGGACAGCCCGGAAGAAGAATTCGATGTCTATCCGGTCCTTGCGCCCGCCACTCTTCAGGGACTGGTAGAGCAGAAGGTCGAGGCTTTGGAAGAGTTCTTCGAAGCCTATTTCGATCGGTTGTATGGCTATGTTCGGCGTTTGGTTGTGCACGAACAATTGGCTGAGGATCTCACCCAAGACATCTTCCTGCACTTGCAGCAAGCCTTTCCAAAGTACGACCCCACCCGCGATCTGAGGCCGTGGGTGTTCACGATCGCTACCAATAAGATCCGCGACTATTGGCGATCGAGTCGTCATCGGATGTCGCAGACGGAAAAAAGCGTCGAGCACGACGATGAATTCCGATTTGATCTGCCTTCGGAAGCGGAGTCTCCGGAGGAAGCGCTTTCGCGAGACGAGCTCAAAGCGGGCATTCGCCAAGCCGTTGAGGATTTGCCAGAGGGTTTGCGCATAACGGTGGCTTTGCGCGCGTTCGAGGGGCTTTCATTCGAGGCCATTGGCGAGGTTCTAGAGCGCAATGAAGTCGCTATCCGGAAGCGCTACTCCAGAGCACTGGAAGTCTTACGGTTGTCCATTGCGGCCAATTTGCGGGAGGAGCTCTAGGTCATGGCCTCCCGCGACGAACGATTGCCCAAAGAGGAATGGGACGAGAATAAGGCCGAGGTCGAGCGCATTTTGAGGCAGACGACGAGCTCGGAGCCCGCCGCTCGCGCCGCATTCAAGCGTTCTGTTCGGGAAAGGTTCTTGGCGCAGGAAAACGTTTCTGCAAAAGGTTCTGAAAGCGCCCCAATTTCCTCGTCACGACCGGAAGATAGAGTCCGTACCGACGCCGATTCCATGATTGAAGACATTCTAAAAGAACAGCCACCCGTGCCCGCGGCGCGCTTGGAGTTTCGCGCCAGCCTCAAGGGTGCCTTTATTGATGGTTCGATCGAGGCGAGACCAAGCGAATTGGGAGCTGCTGGTCATTCGAGCGTTTCTGAAAATGCAGGCGATCGCAAGGCACCGCGCGTGCTCGAAGGTCATTGGAAGGAAGCCACTCTCGAAGAGGTGAGCTCTGCGAACACGACAACCGGCTCGACTCGTGCTTCTCGAAAAGAGCATCGCAGAAATCGCCGGGGTAGGAGCGCTCAACCGTCGCCGATATCTTCGGGAGCATTCTCTTGGCAAGTAGCGACGGGACTCCTCGCGGTTGCCGCAGCGGTCATGCTGATCGTTTTTGGTGATTTTGGTCAAACCGTCGATCACGGACAAGCGAGTTGGAGCGTGGCGGCTCGGGGAACGGAATTCGAAGTTGACCGCGTGCGCATGTCGACTGAGGACGGACCTCAACTGGTAAAGGCCGTTAATAACGGCGCTCACCATTTGGCGAGCCTCGGAGGTTTCGTCGAGTTGGAGCTAGCTCGCCGATTACGACTGGGAATGGAACCTGCTAGCCGCATGGACATTCCGGCTCTGGAGCGTCAGCCAGACGAACTCGTGTTCCAACTGACCGAAGGCGTGCTGCATCTGATGACCGCGCGCGACAACCCAGAGCAATCAATCGTGGTTCAAACTCCACACGCTCAAGTGCGAATTCGGGGATCGGTGCTTTCGATTGAGGTCTTCGAGGGCAAAGGAACTTGCATCTGCGTTCAGCTGGGCGAAGCCAGTATTGAAGTCTTGAACGGCGAGCATCAAATATTGCAAGTCGGCTCCGATTCGACCTGCTTCGTGTTTTCTGACGATTCGACGCCATTGAGTGGGCCCTCCTCTGAAATCGTGGCTACGGAACACGGGGCCAACCTGCTCGCTTTCTACGACGAGACTTTCTAGCAGCCCACCCTAAAAGGTACCTGCCAGGACGAGCCCCTCTACGCTGCCACGGCGGCGGCCGCGTCTCGCAACCGGACTTTTTAGGGCGAGGTGCTAGCTCCCTCTCGAAACGAAGCCCAATTGGGTAAGCTGTGTCCGGTCGCTGCGAATCGCGTAGCGAGCGAATAGGAGGAAACGAATTGAACGCAGCTGAATTGTTCGTGAAGTGTCTCGAGGCTGAAGGCGTCGAATACATCTTTGGAGTTCCAGGCGAGGAGAACGCCCACTTCATGATGGCGTTGGAGGACTCACCAATCCAATTCGTGTTGACTCGGCACGAACAAGGCGCGGCTTTCATGGCTGACGTTTATGGGCGGCTAACTGGGCGAGCGGGCGTTTGTCTCGGAACGCTTGGCCCAGGTGCCTCGAATCTGATTACCGGGGTGGCCGATGCCAATATGGATCGCGCGCCGATGATCGTGATCACGGGGCAGGCGGACAGTAAACGCCAGCACAAAGAGAGTCACCAAAACATGGACGTCGTTGCGATGTTCAAGCCGGTGACGAAGTGGGCGACGCCGGTTATCAACGCGGAGAACATTCCCGAGATTGTGCGGAAGGCGTTCAAGCTTGCGGAGAATGAGAAGCCGGGCGCCTGTCACATTGAGCTCGCGGAAGATATTGCTGAATCGGAAGTGAAGGGCGTGCCCTTGCGGTCCGAACGTTTGCGGCGACCGGTACCGGACGACAAGATTGTCGATCAGGCGATGAGCTTGATTCGCGAAGCCAAGCAACCGGTCATTTTGGCTGGTAACGGTGCAATTCGAAAACGTTCGAGTACGCAGCTACGCGCTTTTGCAGACCAGAC